>JAIOJS010000345.1 GCA_019911795.1 Thermoanaerobaculia bacterium
AGCCAACGCCGGCGAAGTGGACCTGATCTTCGGCGACGGAACGGTTTCAGGATTTGTCGATACGGCAACCCAGGACCCGAGGATCCTCCGCTTCGCGGGCGACAGCCCGAAGGAAACGGCGGGCGGCCAGATCTGGATGGATGACGTCACTGGGGATGGATTGGCTGACCTGCTGATCTGCCGTCAGAATCACATCCCGGATGCCGGCCGGATCGGCGCCGGCGCTTTCACCATCATCCCCGGCGGCGCTCACCTGAGGGCCCTGGTCGATCAGGGTGGGTGGGTCGATCTGCGACAACCGCCGACCGGTCTTCCTCTGACCACACTGATCGGAGCTAGCGAGTTCGGGCGCTTTGGCTTCTGGGTGCGCACCGGTGACCTGGACGGCGACGGCATCGCCGATCTCATCATTGGAGCTGATCAGGAGAACGGTACCCTCCAGGCTCATCGCGGGGCGGCGTGGGTCCTCCACGGTGGGCCTCACTTGGCCAACGCGGGACTCGTGGACCTGGCGAACTTTGGCAGCACGGTGCTGCAGGGGCACCTGGCCAAGATTGTGCCACCCAACGGCGCTACTGAGTATCACTTCGGTGCGACCGCGATCCTCGAAGACCTCGATGACAACCAGCGGGGTGAAGCGATCATCGCCGCAACCCTCAATCGGGGCGGAGGCATCATTTTGGCCAGCGGAGCCCCGGCTGGATCCGCCCACGGCAACGGGGGCCCTCCCGATGGCGAGGCCTTTATCGTCTGGGACGACAACTTCCCGGATCCGCCTTGGACCAGCGGGCTGACGATCTCCCTCGAATCCCCCCCAGGTACTATCAGTCGCCTCCGGGGGACCACCGGCAACGTGAGCTTCGCCGAGGAACTGATCGGCGGTCTCGATTTCGACGGCGACGGCACCGCAGATCTCTTCTCGGGAGACCTCGCCGGCGACGCGACCGCGGCCCACAATCGCCCCACTTCGGGGATTGGCCACATCCTCTTCGATGCGGCGGCGTGGCGCGGCCGTGACGTCGACCTCGACTCGCTGCCGGCCGACTTGCGCGTAACGACGATCCTCGGCGGTGAGACCGGCGCCCTCGGAGGTGACACCGCCACTCAGGGAGACTTCGACGCAGACGGTGAGGCCGACCTCGCCTTCACCTCGCCACACGCCAATCCCCTCGGTCGCACCAGCGCGGGCGCCATTCATATCCTCTTCGGCGGAAGCTCCTGGCCGGAGACCGTAGACCTCGGGGCGATCCCGAGTCCCACCGTTCTCCGCGTCACCGAAGTCTTCGGCGCGCGCGGGACCTTCCCCCAGGATGAAGGCGACACTATCGGCTACAGCGCCGTGGCCAACGACCTCGACGGTGACGGACGCAGCGATCTGATCACCAATGAGATGGTTGGCAATGGATTGGGTCCCGGGACGATCGATGTCGGCAACCTCATCGCCCTCAGTGGCGTCCTCTTCGCGCCCGTGACGTCTACCTGTACCCGCGGACCCAACACCGCCTGCCTCCTCGACGGACGCTTCGAGGTCGAGGGGGAGATGCTCACGTTCGCAACACCGCCCACTCCCTTCCCCGCCACCGTGATGCAGTTCGACGGTCGCGCCGAGTCGGATCTCGCCGTCTTCTTCCAGTCGTTCGCCCCGGGAAACTTCGAGGTCGGCGTCAAGATGGTCGACGCCTGCGGACCCGGCGTACCACCGTCGCAGCGCGGGCACTGGCTCTTCCTGGGCGGGCTGACCAATGCCGACACCACCCTGAGGGTGGAGGATACCGCTCGCCCGGGTGACGTCTTTGATTGGCACAGTCCCGCCGGCGAATTCGCCCAGACCCTCGGCCTTACCCCGGCCTTCGCTTGCGAAGAGTTGCAATCGCCGTCCTGCGTCCGCACGGACCAGGTCGCCTGCCTCCAGGACCGCTTCCGCGTGTCCGGCCAGATGCTGGACTTTGCCGATCCTCCCACCACCTTTGCCACCTCGGTGATGGAGTTCGACGGACGGGCCGAATCCGATCAGGCGGTCTTCTTTGAATCCTTTGCCCCCGGCAACTTCGAGATCGGGGTCAAGATGGTCGACGCCTGCGGACTGCCGGCCGGGCATCCCCAGCGCGGTTACTGGACCTTCTACGGTGGACTCACCAATGCGGTGACCGAGATTCGAGTGACCGATACCGAGACCGGACAACTGGACATCTGGACGGTGGAGTCCGGAACCTTTCCCCGTAGCGAGGGCCGAACGCCGGCCTTCCCCTGCGACGATTGACCACCGCCTTGCTCTTTCGCTCCGGCCCGAAGTCTCGGTCGCCCCATGGATGGCGGTGGACTGGAAAGCTCGTCTCGCTCGCCATCGCCTGCTTGTCGCTGGCCGGTTGCCGGGACCAGGTGGCCAGTCCCGCCGCCACTCCCGAAGTCGAGGAATCCTCCCTCCCATCAGAGGCCTCGACGCCCAGCCTCTATGTAGCCACCCTGGTCGCCATCGCTGAGGCGGATCCCAGCGATCCAGAGAGGACCGGTGAGGCGGCCTGGGATCTCTACCGCGAGGCCATGCTCCCCATAGAAACAGAGTTCGGAGTGAGCACGGTGCTCGACGCGGCCATCGTCTCCACCGTTGGGGACTGTGGAGAGAATCCCTGGAACCGCCTGCTGATCCAACGCTATGCCGCCGTCTCGACCCTTGCTGACGTGTTTCGCTCTCCGCAACGTTCCGAGGCGCTCGCATGGTGGGACCCCGCAGTAGTCGAATTCCATCGCGTCCTGGGTACCCCGGGAAGGAGAGGTCCAGCGCCCACGAACCCGGACGAGGGTGTCGATCGGGTGCTCCTGGTCGACGCCCGGGACCTCGACGTCGGTCGGCAGGTCCACAGCGCCGAGCGTGAAGCCCTCGCCCCGCTGAAAGGCGAGGCTTGGCTGGAGATTTCCATCGATCCCAACCTCAACGAGGTCGATGCCCAGTGGGACCGCTTCGAGATCACCCGCTACCCGAATCGCGAGGCTCTCGTCGAGGCCCTCGCCTCGGAGTCGCTCGAGGCGATCCGGAAGCATCGGACCGAGAACTCGGTCCGCGTCTGCGAGCTTCTCGCCTCTTCACTCATACAGCCACTTGCACAATCACCCACGCAGTCACCTACACCTTCGCCGCCACTTTCCCCGGGCCTATAATCACCGCCCAATTGGAGGAACCGATGGAATACAAGACCGTTTCCCGCGTCATCAATCGCATCGACGATAGCCAGCAGCTGGTCCCCGGAATGAGCATCGAGGAGGCGCGACGGCGCTTGTTGAGCGACGATCCCCGAGAGGTTCTCGAGATCCCGGGCTCCTACGCATTGATCGCCCAGGAGGGCGAGGTCCTGCGCTTGGCTCGGAGCCTCGACCGTCCCCTACGCTACTTTCTCGCCAAGCAGGAATCCGGCCCCCTGCTGGTCGTCGCCGACCGCATCGACGTCCTGCGCGAGACGTTGGAGGATGAGGGATTCGGCGATCAGTTCCACCCCAGCTACAGCCGCATGATTCCGGCCCACCACGTCACGGAGCTTCGTCTCGTCGGCTGCCCCGATCCCAACCCGGTCTACCGCCGC
>JAIOJS010000346.1 GCA_019911795.1 Thermoanaerobaculia bacterium
CACGTCGACGTCCTTGGCACTCGCGCTACGTTGTGACGGGATGCGAGGGGGGAGCTGGAATCCCCCTGTCTTGGGATGCCAACATCCCGTTGGCTCTTCGCCCAGCCACCGAAACGCAGCCATCGGAGACCACGACCAAGAGCATCCGACGCAGCGGAGGACCAACCCGATTCCCGCAAGGCCCATGCCGCTCAAGGGTCCACCCCGGCTTGGAACGCCAACGTCCCCGTCGGCTCTTCGCTCGGCGGCCCTTCGATGCCTCGATCCCGCAGGTCTCAACTGAGACTAGAATCAAACTCTCAGCAGAATTCACTCGATACGATCATGACCGAGACACACCCGATGGAACTCCTCAATTACCTCGATGCCAACTTTCTGACTCGCCGGCAGCTCCTCGAAATCTCCCAGACCACCGAGGAGCAGCTCCAGAAGTGGATCGAGCTGAGCATCGCTCCTAGGAGTTCCTACCGTCTAGACCTCTCGGTGTCGTGCGACTCGTACTTTGGAGACCATCAAGGGTCGGAGTCGGTCGAGTACTTCGCCAAGGGAACCTTGTCGTGGCTCGGATTCCTCCGTGAGATCGCCAGCCCTGGGGACGCCTTTCTCGCCTTCGAACGGAGGTACAAGGCTCGACTCGATAACCTGAGGGCCTCGGGATTTCGCTCGGATTCGCCCAAACTCAACGAGGGGATCGAGGCCCACATCGCCTCAGAGTGGGGCCATTTTCTCGACGGCGTCTACGGACTTTGTACGCGCTCCGGCCTTCCGGAGGATATCGCCGCGAAGGAATTTGCCGTCGTCATCACCCAAGAGCTGATCGAGCGCTCCGATCTGACGGAGCGGGAACTCGAAGATTTGGCAGCTGCCGTCGATCTACTCGACGCGGCGAGCGCCGATTTCGCACCCCACGAGAGGGAGCAGAGTTCTCGGCGGCGACTGGTGGACGACGTTCGCCGACGCTATCGCCTCTAGTCGGCTGGGGTGAAGAGCCAACGGGGACGTTGGCGTTCCAAGCCGGGATGGACCCTTGAGCGGCCTGTGCCTTGCGGGGAGCAGGGCGAACCTCCGATGGAGTGAGCAGGACTTTGGAGTGGCACGTCCCACCGGGCGGTCTTCGGTGGTGTGGAGTTCAGCGGTCATGCCCCAGGATCTAGCGCGGCCCAGCGGGCAAGTTGCGGTGCAGAAAGTCAGTCATCAGGTGCCGGATGTGCTCCGTGGTCCCCGTTCCCTCTCGCAGTCCGTGGGTGCGGTTGGGGTAGGGCATGACGGTGAACAATTTGTTGTGCTCCACGAGCCGGTCGATCAGCGCCTCGGTGCCCTGATAGTGGCAGTTGTCATCGCCGGTGCCGTGAATGATGAGCAGCGAGTCCTCGAGCTGGTCGGCGAAGGAGATCGGTGAATTCTGTTCATAGACTTCAGGGTCTTCGAAGGGGAGACCGAGGTAGCGCTCTTGATAGATGGTGTCGTAGTAACGCTGATCCGGAACCGGGGCGAGCGACATGCCGACCTTGTAGAGGCCAGGCTCACGGAACAGCATGTTGAGGGTCATCGATCCCCCGCCGCTGTGTCCGTAGATCCCGAAACGTTCGCCATCGACGTAGTCCCACGAGGCGATCTGTCGCGCCGCTTCGGCCTGGTCGGCGCTGCTCAGTGCCCCGAGACGCTTGTAGATGATCTTCCGGAGGTCGCGGCCGCGCGGCGCCGCGGTACCGCGATTGTCGATGCTCATGACCAGATAGCCCTGTTGGGCGAGCATGAGATGCCAGAGGTAGGTGGTGCCGCCCCAGCGATTGGCGACGGTCTGTGACGCGGGTTCGCCGTAGACGTGAAAGAGCACCGGATACTTCTTGCTGGGGTCGAAGTTCGGTGGTCGGATCTCATAGCCGTCCACCGAGGCCTCGCCTCCGCCTTCTTCGGGGCTGACCGGCAGCCGGAAGAAGCGGAAGTCCCCTCGGTCGAGGGCCTGAACTCGTTCGCGAAGTTCCGCGTTGTCGGCGAGGCTGCGTTCGGTGGTGTGCCCGGGAAGGCGGATCAGTTCGGTAGAGCCGGGATCGTCGAAGGTCGATACCGAGTGGATTGCCCACCTCCCATTGGGAGCGATCTTGTAGCGGTGGAAGCCGGGGGATTCCGCTGGAGTCACGCGCTCCACGGTTCCCGAGCCATCGAGTGGGGCGCGGAAGAGGTAGCGCTCGAGGGGGCCGTCGGGGTCGGCCACGAAATAAAGCACCCCTGCCTCGCTGTCGAAGCCCTCGATGCTGACGACGTCGAACTGTCCCGGGGTCAGGAGGGTGGTCGTCTCACCGTCCCTCGAGACGGCGTAGACGTGACGCCATCCATCGCGCTCGCTCACCCAGAGGAGCCTGGTTCCGTCGTCGAGCCAGCGCCAGTCCGAAACATCGTCGACCCAGGCGGAGTCCCGTTCGATGAGGAGTCGTCGGTACGTGCCGGCCACCACGTCACCGAGCATCACCATGAGGACGTTCTGATGGCGATTGAGATGCTGGACCATGATCTCGTGAGAGTTCCCGGCCCACTCGAGTTGGGAGATGTAGTGGTTTCGAGGATCGTCGTCGTCCCTCATCCAGGTGACGGGACCGCCAACACTGTCGACCACTCCGATCGACACCGAGGAGTTGGTTGTGCCCGCCTTGGGGTAAGGAAACGTCTGCAGGGTGGGGTAGAGGTCCGACTGGTTGGTGAGCACGAATCGGCCGACGTCGGAGGTGTCAAAGCGCCAGAAGGCGATCTTCTTTCCGTCTGGACTCCAACGGAAACCATCGCGGATTCTGAGCTCCTCCTCGTTGGCCCAATCCCCCATCCCGTTGATCACCAGGTCCGACCCGTCCGTCGTCAGCCGGACGGTGGCTCGACTGTCGATCGTCTCGACGTAGAGATCGTTCTGCCAAACGTAGGCCACCTGCTTTCCGTTCGGCGAGAGCTTGGCGAAGAACAGCGACGAGGGCTCAGCGCGACGCCCGTCGGGAGGGAGTTGCGTTGCCAGCTGGGTGAGCTTGCGGCTTGCGAAGTCGAAGATCCAATAGTCACCGCGAGTCTTGAGACGCCACACCTTCTTGGAGTTGGTAAACAGGAGCAGTCGCTTGCCGTCGTCGGAGAAGTGCACCGCATCAACCTCGAGTGGGTCCTGACTGCCGGCGGGGATCAGATCCTCGGCCTTCACCACGACGGAGCGCTTGCGGGTCGCGTTGTCGTAGCGGACGAGGTCTTTGGCTCCCTCGATCGTGGAGGAGGCCTCCTGCTCGAGCGAGCTATCACCGTCTCCCGACCAGGTGAGTGTCGGTGATGCCGCTCGCCAGTCGGTCGCCACGGCCAGGCGATCGAGGGTGAGTTCTTGGGGATTCGCCGCTTGGCTGATTGCCGGAAGCGGCAGGACCAAAGTGACGAACGCCATCAGTCGGGCGACGGTGCGCAATGGAGCTATCTTGACCATGTTTTTCTCCTTCGGTGGATGGCTGAGCATACCGGGACCACTCAGAAGGCGTGAAGCCGTGCTCGATTCAGGCGCAGTTGGTGATCCATGTTCTGCTACGATCGCCAGGAAGACGTCATCGTTGGCCATTGGATGGGTACGTCTTCTCCTAGGATGTAGGGTTGTTTTCTACAAGGGGTTTCGAATGAGGATGAAAGTCGCCATCACTCTGGTCGCGGTCTTTGCAATGTCGGTTCCTTCCAGTGCCCAGTTTCCTGCGCCACGGATGGTGAAGGACATCTCCTCGCTCTGGTCGCCGGATTTCGGGGTTCCGCCGGTTTCGTTTGTCGAATTGGGGGGAGTCGCCTACTTCTTCAACACGGACGGGAAACACGGTGTCGAGCTGTGGCGTAGTGACCTGACCGAATCTGGAACTTGGATGGTCAAGGACATCTGCCCGGGTAGTTGTGGATCTGGGACCGGAATGCTGACGGAAGTCCTCGACGGGGTTCTCTACTTCTTCGCCAATGATGGAACTCACGGAGCTGAACTGTGGCGGAGCGACGGTACGGGTCTCGGTACGTGGATGGTCGCCGACATCTTTCCTGGGCGTCGGGGCGTGACCTGCTACCAACAAGGGGCGGTCCTCGACGACGTCCTGCTGTTCGCAACTGACGATGGGGTCCACGGCTGTGAGCTCTGGCGTACCGACGGCACTTCGGAAGGAACCTCCTTGGTCCTCGACACGGTGCCGGGACGCAACGCCTACGATGCGGGACCTGGTGGTTTGCGTAGGATCAACGGATCCCTCGCCGCCTTTCGCAATGAGGACGGACTTTGGCGCTCCGACGGCACGAAGTCCGGGACCTACCTTATTTCATCCGTCGAGGTGGACGTACAGAGCTATGGTTCATTCATCAACGGAGCTCCCTGGGTCCACGATGGCATCTACTACTTCTTTGGGGACGATGGCGTACATGGTTTCGAGCCTTGGCGTAGCGATGGGACGGCTGCCGGAACGTTTCTCCTCGTGGATGCCAATCCAAGTGGTGATTCAGGCTATGGCCGCCCCTTTCTGAAGTTCGGCGGTGCGGTTTATTTCGCTACCGAAGGGGCCTTTGGCGAGTGGAGCCTTCGTCGTACCGACGGAACGGTGGCTGGGACCGAACTCTTCCTCCCTGCACCCGGCATCGTCGGCACTGGCTTGCTCGGCACAACATCTACGCATCTCTATTTCAGTGCCTTCACCGGTAGCCCTGGCTACGAGCTCTGGGCGACCGATGGAACGCTTCCTGGAACCGGGCTGGTTCGAGAAATCAACTTAGGCAACGTCTGGCCTGATCACGTCAGTTTTGTTGACAATATTCTAATCTTCCCCGCCGACGATGGTATCCACGGTCGTGAAATGTGGCGTAGCGACGGTACTGAAATGGGTACCTATCTACTGGCCGACACGGCGGTGGGAGATGAATGGGGGCAGACGATTTCGGTGCTCACTTCCCTTCCGGCCAAGATTGAGGACCGAGTTCTCTTCTTTGCTTTGGAGGCTCCCGACTACAACTGGACCCCTTGGAGTTCCGACGGCACCATGGCGGGAACGGCTCGCGTAGCGCTCATCGACTCTGAGACATCCTCCTTCTGGCCGTTCTACTCTCGGTGGATGGTTGATCTGGGAACCCTGGGGCGGAAGGCTGTTTTCGAAGTCCCAACCTACGGTCCCGGGAGCCAACTTTGGGTGAGCGACGGGACGTCGTCTGGAACCCAGACGGTCCCGGTCGGCGGGTCTCCTGAGTCCTTGGGAGGGGGCGACCCCTTCTCCCCCTGGCCCCGAGCTGGCGACAAGATGCTGCTTCAAAGCTCCGAGGGAGTCCTGGCCACGGATGGGTCGGAGGCCGGTACGGAGCTGTTGCTGACCGGGGACACTTCTTTCTCGTTTCACCAGTTTGGCGACACCGTCCTGGGAGTTGTCGACAACCAGGTCTTCCAAACCGACGGAACGCAAGGCGGGAGTCGGTTCTTCCCATCGCTGGATAGCTTGTCGTCATCGGCCGAAGCCGGAGGGCAGCTCTTCCTTGCTGCTTCGAGCGCCAGTACCGGCAACGAACTCTGGTTCCTGGAGGCTGTAGACGGTACTCCGGAACTGGTGTTGGATATTGCTCCGGGCGTGGGTTCTTCCAGTCCGAGTCTCCTCGCCGCGTCCGTCGTCAACGGTGATCCACGGGCCGTGTTCTTCGCCCGTACTGACGAGCATGGCGATGAGCCCTGGATCTCTGATGGAACCCCTTCAGGCACCCGGCTGCTGAGAGACGTTCGGGTCGGCACCGAGGGTTCCAAGCCCTGGACCCCATGGGGTCCCAACGGCAGTCGCATGATGGCCTTTGTCGGTGACCGAGCCTTCTTCGTCGCCGACGACGGAATCTGTGGCGCGGAGCTCTGGGTGACCGACGGAACGCCGCTGGGAACCGTTCCCTTCGTCGATCTCTATCCGGGGCCCATCGGGTCCTCGCCGGAAGGCCTTACCGTCGCCCGCGGGCGCCTCTATTTCGTGGCAGAGGCGCCCGGGCTCGGCCGAGAGCTGTGGAGCACCGACGGAACGACCCTCGGTACGTCCCTGGTCGCCGACTTGAATCCCGGAGAGGGATCCTCTCTTCCCGAGTTCTTGACCCCTTACGACGGCAACCTCTTCTTTACCGCCTACGCCCCCGAGACCGGGGCCGAGTTGCGAGCCCTGAATCTCGACTCAGGGCAGGTCGCACTAGTGAGCGACATCAATCCCGGTCCCGAGTCCTCGTCGCCGGCAACCCTGGTACCGGGTGAGGGGCTTCTCTGGTTTGCGGCAACCGATGGCGAGCATGGTCACGAATTGTGGCGGTTGGAACTCGATGGCCTCTTCGTTGACGGTTTTGAAACCGGTGACACGAAGCGCTGGACTACGTCCGAATAGCGCGAACTCAAGCGAGGGCAGAAGGTAGCCTCGCATTGAAATATCGCTATAGAGTCCCGGTGGCCAGTGATGTTAGCAAACCGTCGACGGTGGCTACGAGCGAGAGGTAGGCATGGGAGATCGTCAGTGGAGGAAGTTTGGCGGACCGCTATGGTTCGCGCTCTTGGCCCTTCTCCTGGTCGGTGTCTTTGCTAGAGCGATCCAGCTGCAGAATTCGGAAGAGTCCAACCGGTATGCGCTGGAGAGTGAGGAGCTCGCTCGACGTCAGGCGGAGGGGGCTGTAGTGCTGGCTTCGGCCAGGCTGCAAGAGGTTCTCGACTACTGTCGGTCGGGCGACGGCTGGTTGATTCTCTACCAACAGCCTTTTGCGCTCGCTTGGACACGGAACGGAGTGGACGCCTATGTTTTCGATGGCCCCGATTCCCGCTCGCTCAGGCAGGTCCGGTGTACGGCAAGTGGACCTCAGTTCGGATCGAGGATCGTACGCCCGTTGCTTGCGAGCTTGCCCCTCGAGGAGCCCCTGGCATCGGTCCCATCGGACACCGACATCGCGGCCTGGTCGTTGGCGGTCGGCTACAGCGACAGCCCGTGGGAGAGTGACTTGCTGGCGGTCGAGTTACTGCTCGACTCTAGCGACAGCTCGGTGCTGAGGCGGGAATGGAGAGGACTCGAAGGGGGCGCTCGATCCACCCTCCGCCGTGTCGCAGTCGACGGATTGGATCGTGCCCCGTCAAGAGTGGACTTCCCTCTATTGATCGCGGAACCGCCTTTTCCCTTCGCTGACGGTCAACGCCCGCCCTCACCGACGGAAATACGTGTCCACAACTGGGCGAACGAGCCCTTGGCCGCCTTGGACGCCCTGCTTCCCCAACTGCCGGAAAGCGCGCTGATCTCGGAAATAACCCTTCGCGACGAGGTTATGGAGGTGACGATCACGGGCCGGGTTCCCAACTTCGATGGCAAACCCCCAGCGCCGTTCGGCCGGATGATCTTCGATGCGTTTGGCGTTCCTTCGAGCAGTCTCTGGTATCCATATGAAACCGGGGGCTTTGGATGTGACGTCGGGCGATCACTGCAGGACGTGAGATCGGAGTTGGAGAGTGTCCTGCGGCCCGGTAGGCATTCCTCTCTCTGGTATTCGTGCAGTACAGCCTACTCGGATGGCCGACGAGGGGTCTGGCACATTTCCCCGGACTAGTACCTGAGGGAATCCCGGACGTGTCGGGCGCTCAGAGTCCGAATGCTCACGAGAATGGCATCGATCACACGTCCCATCGAACCCGTCCCTTGATCAGGCCGGATCAAGGGTCAGGACTCGGGGGAGGCAACCTCTCGGTTCTAGCCGCTAAAGCCAGGCGCTGGTACTACCGGACTCGAAGCCATCCTGGAAGACCTCACAGGCGTTGGTAGCGTCGCCGTCGTCGCAGTCCCGGTCGGCACAGACACCGTCGCCGTCTCCGTCGCCCGTCGCATCGTCGCCGAGGCAGAGATCGAGGTCGCTGCAGATTCCGTCTCCGTCGGGATCTCCGGTGGCGTCGTCACCGAGGCAGAGATCGAGGTCGTTGCAGACGCCATCTCCATCTCCATCACCGGTGGCGTCGTCGCCAAGGCAGATGTCGAGGTCGCTGCAAACCCCGTCGCCGTCGGGATCTCCGGTGGCGTCATCTCCGAGGCATAGATCGAGATCATCGCAGACGCCATCTCCGTCGCCATCACCGGTGGCGTCGTCCCCGAAACAGACGTCCAGGTCGCTGCACACTCCGTCGCCATCGGGGTCCCCGGTGGCGTCGTCGCCGATACAGGCATCGAGATCGTCGCAGACGCCGTCTCCGTCGCTATCACCGGTGGCGTTGTCTCCGGCGCAGAAATCACAGCCGTCGACGATTCCGTCCATGTCGACGTCGATGGAGTCGTCGAACCCAGGGCAGGTATCGGTGTCGTTGCAGTACTGATCACCGTCGTCGTCGCCGACGAAGTCGTCGCCAAGACATTGGTCGATGTCGTCGCAAAGGGCGTCGCCGTCACTGTCGCCGTAGATCGATTGACCGATACAGCCGGCCAGGGTGATCCGAGCCATCGCGTCCTCGTCGTGGCCGGCACAGAACAGATCGATCCCATCGCTGGTCAAGGCCAGGGACATCGCGCCTTCCAGACCCTCGGCACCGTCAAAGCCGTCGGTGAACAGATCTAGGAGGAGAAGCTCTCCCGTGGCCGGGGTGCGCCGAAAAATCACCACGGAATCAGAGTGGCGGCCAGCGACCAGGACTCGATCGCCGGCGCTATTGACCAGGACGGAGGAGGCACCGGCAAGTCCTGCGATTCCGCCAACGCCATCGCGATAAGTGAACTTGTACTTCAGGATGCCATTGCTCGTGTCGCGTTCGAACACGGCTACGGCATTGTCGATCTTGCCGGTGGCGTAGAGGTGCTGGCCATCGGGGCTGATCGCCATCGAGGTGAGGCCATCGATGCCATCGGTGCCGTCGATTCCATCACGCACTTCGAGGAAGTAGTCGATCTGTCCGCTATTCGCGTCGCGCGTGAATTGGGTGATGGCGTCGTCGTCATAGGCGCCGACATAGACGTGGCGCCCGTCCGGGCTGATGACTACGGAAGTGGCACCGCCCAAATAGTCCGCGCTGCCGGTCTCGTCGATCTCAGCCTCGATGAAGGTGAGGTTGTCGGTGGATGCGTCGCGCGCGAAAACGGCAACGCCATCATCGATGCGTCCGGTCACGAAGACGTGGCGGTCGTCAGGAGAGACCGCGACCGAGGAAGCGCCGTCCAAGCCGATGACCCCGCCCACCAGGTTCTCCTGCACGGCGCCGGGGATGAAGGTGACGGTATCGCTCGTCGCGTCTCGACTGAAGACCGCGAGGGTGTCGTCGACGGCGGCAGAGACGTAGACGTGCCGTCCATCGGGACTCGCGGCGACGCCCGAGGCTCCGTGAAGACCGAACACTCCGTTGACTTCGTCGACTTCGGCCTCGACGAAGGCGAGAGCGTCCTGGGAGCCGGATCGAGCAAAGACGACGAGGGCGGAGTCTCCGTCAGAAACCGCATAGACCTGCTGATCCGTCGGGCCGAGGGTTACGGCCGAGATGCCGTCGAGCCCTTCGACCGGGGCAACGCCGTCGCGAGCCACTTCAAAGAGGGTGAAGAGAAGACCGCTGAGGGGGCCGGCGACGAGTACTAGAAGTAGGGCGAGTCGTAGCATTTGCGACGCGCCGTAGTTGGGCTTTGACTTCTCCACTAGATTTTCTCCGAAAACATTAGAACTATCGTCTCGATTGAAACCGAATCGTATCACGAAGGAAATGAGGGTCTGGGTAGCTATCCGAGGGACCGTCAACCGCCTTGTCTTTGACGAACTCGGAGGCCCGCAGCCACTCCGCGCTAGCCTCTGGGTCTGTTGTCACACGGGCCATGGAGCGAAGTGTGGTCGGAGAGAAGGGATGAAGGCGGAGTGCCCTTCCGGTTGCAGCCAAGGCCAACTCGTTCTGCCCTAGCCTGTGGGCGGCTTCTCCCACCGTGAGCCAGGCTCGGTAGAGCGTCTTGGTATGGCCAGGGCCTTTCGCAAGTCGAGGTGCCAGAGCCACGATGTCGCGGAGATTCCGCTCGGGATGAGCTGAAGATCGAGCACTCTGGTAGCTCGACTCGATACGAGCCGCGGTTTGGATCCGTGAGCCCAGGGCCCAGTGGTAGCAAACCTCCCCGAGGCCCACCAAAGAGAGGACCACGAGAGGTACGGTAGATCGGTGAAGCCACCGAGGTCGACGAATTCGGCGATCGGCCGCGACCCTTCCCTGGGCATGTCCGACGCCGACGCCTGCAGCAACGAAGCTGTCAGCCTCGATCCTCTGAGCCTTGATGCTTCCAAGGACGATGATGAGAACCCAGAAGAACTGATACTTGGAGTAGGGGAGTTCCAGAACGTAGTCTGTAGCCATTGCGAGGATGAACGCAGCCACCTGAGCTGAGTGGAAGCAAGCTTGACGCCGATCGCTTTGGGTCGCGGTGGTCCAGAGGAGAGTCCCGAGGAAGGCCACCCAGAGAGACATCCCGATCCAGCCGCCTTCGCCGAGAAACTGGACATGGTCCGAGTGGGCCCGCCGCACTTCGAAACTGTCGTCGAAAGCACGATAGCGATCACGGAGACGATACAGCGGATAGGCGGTTTGCCAGTCGCCCAGCCCGACGCCAAAAGGATGATGGCGTGCCATGTTGAGAGTGTTGAGTAGGTAGGTTCCGCGATCTGAGGTGAGGTAGCTCGCAGGTTCGAGGAGGTAGCTAGTCGTCGCGGCGAGGCGCTTTCGTGCGGGCTCCTGGACGGAGAGGATCAACACACAGGCTAGACAGACCGCGGCGGTGGCTACTAGAGCTTGGCGGCCCGCTCGGCGGACAGAACCGCGGACTAGCCAAAGGGTGAGGAGGACCAATCCAGCACCGGCAAAGGCTAGGTAGGAGGTACGGCTTCGTAGAGAGAGCAGGTATGCCAGCTCTAGGATCCAGAGGATTCCCCAACCAATCCGTACCGGCAGTCGACGGCTGCGATGGGTGACCCTCTCCGCGAGCAGGAAGATTTGTCCGACGAGGGCGAGCGCCGCTGGATTCTTGTAGCCCATGAGCGATGGATGGGCCACGCCGATCTCTGGATCGATCGGGGCGAGCCCCGGGATCTCGACGAACCACTGCAGGATCCCGATGGCGGTGACGATCCCTAGGCTGACGAGCAGAGAATGACTGGCTGTTTCGACGAACGAAGAGTTCCGCTGTGTCGCCACGAGGCCCATGAGCAGAAGCCCGAACAGCAGGAGGTACTGGTTGGCCTCGTAGAGATAGTTGGCCGATACCTGGGTCCAAGCGCCGGTACTCAACATGTAGGCCAGGAAAAAGGCTAGGACGAAAATCACCGGGCGTTTGAAAACCGTTTCCAGAGCGTCCCGGGGTTTCTGGTAGCGCCCGCTCCAAGCCAGGGCCACCAACAAGACCCATCCCAGGAGTCCGGCCGCGACCAGTTTGGGTTCCCGGTAGAGAACGAAGCTCGATCCGTCCGGTAGATACCCCCAGCTGATGGCCAGGGCAGGAAGGGAGACGGCGATCCAAATCAGCAGTTTCATGGTGGAGGAGCTCAATCTCAAGGTGTCCAGATCGAACTGACGGTGCCCCAGGTCACGAGGATGCCAATCAGCAAGGCGACCGTGGTGAACCACCAGCCAGGAATCCTACTGGGCACGATCGCGAAGAGAGGCATCACGACCGCCGTCCGGGGATCGCCCAGGGGGCCTTCCAGCGCGTTCGATCCGCCAGAAACAGCGAACCAGGTGCATAGAGCGACGAGGAGTCCGGCGAGTCCAATGCGGCGGTTGTCGGCCTCGCCTCGGATCAGCCAGGCGATGGTGACGGCGGCGAAGGGATAGCCGAGGAACCATCCCAGGGGGGCCGAGGCGAGGTTCCAGCCACCGTCGAAGGAGGCGCTCCCAGTAACTAACGGTCCGAAGGCATTGGAGCCTCGAAATACTGCGAGTTGGCCGGCGACCGTGGTCAGTGCGATGACCGTCGCTGCGGACCCCACCGTTCCCATGAGAAACCGCCGACTGGTCCGCAGGGATCGATCGAGAGCCGCGGCCAAGAAAACCACGGACCAGAAGGGATTGATGAGGATCGCAACGCCCATACAGGCGCCGTAGAGGATCGTCTCGGGCCACGCCGCCCGGGTCCAGCGCCGCCCGATCCAGGCCCACGTGGGAACAAACAGGCAGAAGGCCTCGAGGACGGTGGACTGGGGGAGGAAGGCGAAGCCGGCGGTGAGGCTGAGGATGAGGCTTCCCACGACGTAGAGGACTTGACGCGGGCCGCTGGGACTTCCACCGCTGAGGAGGACAGCCATCACACCGAGGAGAAGGCCATTGAGAACTACGATCGCAGCAACGCCCTGGGCGGAGTAGAAAGGGGAGAGGAGGAGCAGGAGCACTCGAGACACCTGAAAGCCTCCTTCGGGACCGTTGCGGAGGTCTCCGACCTCCGGCGCTCCGTCTAGCCACCGCTCGGAGATGCGCTGGCGGTCAGCAGTTGCCAACCGAGCGTCGCCGTCCAGAGCCACGCTGTCGAGGGCGCTGAGGAGGCCAGCTTCCTGAGCTACCGGTCCCCGCCGGGACGACGAGTACCATCGATCCGGCAGATCACGGATCGGGAGTAGGCCGTCGAGAAGCCCCTCCACCCGCGGTGCAATATCGATTCGATGCACCGCGACGACGCTCGCTCCTCCGTCCAGGGCACTGGCTAGAAAATCGGTAGAGGCATCGACCGTCATTGCGGTCACCTTGGCCGTGGCCAGGGCGTCCATCTTCAGGTCCTCACGGAGCAGGTTGATAGTGAGGGTGCCGTCTTCGGACGGTTCGAACTCCAGTTCGGTAAGGGGCTCCTTCGTGACATCGAGGAATCGAAGGTGGATTCTGGTCGCGGCGTCAGGAGGGGTCACCTCGCCATCGACGATGAGTCGGAAGTCCGGGGGGAGCCGGTCGAAGGAGAGTTCGAGGCTACGGGAGTCCTGCGAATCAGAGAAGAGGTGAAAGTCGTCGGCCCGGGCCAGTGTTCGCCGCAGAGTTTCGAAGTCGCTTGCCGGAGTCAAATGGGTCTTCCACGAGTTGGTCGCGTTGTAGGGCCAGATACGGAGCACATGGTCGTGGTCGATACGCCAGGCCGCGACCTCGCGTCGCCAAACGGGGCGGTAGTCCAGGTACCGGCTGAAGGCGACGTCCTGTTGGCCGACAAAAGGAACGAGGCCCTCCTTCCAGTAGGAAGAAGCCCCGCAGAACAAGGCGACCAGCACCAGGCCGGCGCAGATCCCACGGGCCGGAGCCGGAACTCGACGGTTCCATGATGCGACGAGGAGAGAGGTCAGTAGGACCATTCCTGAAAACACGGCATAGCGACCCGCCGGAGCACCGTAGGACAGAATCGAGGTCGACGCGATCAGCAGCGAAAGGCCGATCGGCATCAACCAGAAGATGCCTCCACCGCATTTCCACGCGAGCCATCCCAGAATGGCGAGGAGAGCCAGGATGACGACGACGAGCAGCGGGGTGAGGCCGGTCGCAGGGGAGTTCAGGGCGGTGGTCGCACTGTTTCCGAAGAGGGGTTGGACAAGGTGTTCGACGAGGGCCGTAAGCGGCACCCTGGGGTGCCAGATCGCTTGCAACCGCTGGGTCGCGCGTCCGAGGGTCCACCAGTAGGTTGCCAGAGCGCTGGCCTGGAGGACGGCTACGGTCGCCACGATGACGAACTGGTGGAAGGCTTCACGCTGGCGGGTCAGGTAGTACCGCATCCCGAAGATGGGGGCCAGTAGGACCGTGTAGGCGCCGGTAAGACTGCCCAACAGCAGAAGTCCGCGATAGGTCCAAAGACGGCGCCTGCTTGCTCCATCGAGGTTCTCAAAGAGCAAGAGGAAGGCGACCAGGCCGAGAAAGATCTGTGCGTGAATGACTTGCAACCAAACGGTGGAACGCACCGCGGGAGCGAGGAGGAAGACGAGGCAGAGCAGGTACCTCCTCGAGGGGCTGTTCCAGAGTCGGGAACGACCCCATAGAACCACCGCAAACGGTAGTAACTGAGCCAGGAAGGCCAGGCAGGTTCCGATGCGTGGCGCCCATTCGAGCGGAAGCACGTGGGTGGACAGCAGTGCGCTGAGATTGGCGAGGAGGTGCAGGTAGCCCGCCGGTCCCTCGCTCGCTGGTATCAGTAGGAGGCTGCGGAGAAAGCCGTTGCTGAATGCATAGGCCAGGTAGACCGTCGCCTCTTCGGCAACCATGCGAGGTTCGATCAGAAGCATCGGCTCGCGCGAAGCGATCCCGAGGGCACAGACGAGGAGAGAGATCCAGCGGACCCGTCGCGACAGGTCCGCCGGTCGATCGGACTCGCACGCGGCTAGGAGGTGGCGCGGATGGAGCGATGTCCAAAGTCGTGGGGTGGCTCGAAACATTGGACGGGTTGACTATCCTGGCGATGGATCCAGAAATGGATGTGACACGTTGGCCGCGATGCACGGGTCTAGCTTGGGAATAGCCATTCTACCGATCCTGTCCGATGTTTCTCGACTGTACAGGTGTGATCTGAGTGATTCCTACGGAGCAGAGGATCCAAGGGAACCGTCGTCCGATCCCTTTGCTTTTCCTATTTGCCTTCGTCCCGCGGACGGGCTAGATTGACGTCATGGCGAATCGCAACATCGCCGGCTTCCTCATCGGCCTGATCCTCGGCGTCCCTGTGCTCGGACTGTCCTGTGATCTTTGTGAAGCAGGTGTTTGCACGATGGCCGCGGCGGTAGCGGAAGCACCAGCACCGACGGCGAGTCACTGTAGCGAGAAGCCTTTGCGACGTGAAGCGGATGCGAGTTACGAAGCCTGTTGCAACTGCAGTAGGACCGACAACTCGGAGGTGACCGCGCTGTTCCGTGAGGCCTCTGCGCCGGAGGCTCGACTAGCCCAGTGGGAACACGTTGTCGTGCCGGGATTGGCGAGGGTGGGGCGAGGAGACGGCTGGCGGCCATTAATGTTACGGGAGTCGCCTCCGCTGTTCCGGAAAAACTGCGCCCTGTTGCTCTGATCGCGACCCTCTGACTTGGCCTATCGCTCTCTCGGAGCGAATGAAAGGTCATGTCTGATCTCGCGCGTGCTCTCGGTAGCTTCGTTCCAGTGCCGTTGCGTTGTCTGTGCCAGTGGCATCCGGTGCAGGACTACCCCATGAGCCTCAGACCTTCCCGTCCATCTCGGAGCTGCTCACAATGCTGACATCGATTCTCGAAGCAACATCGTTGCCGAACCTTCATCCCGCCATCGTTCACTTTGCGTTGGCTTTCTTGCCGTTGGCTCTGCTGCTCGATCTCGGCAGTCTAGTTTCGACTCGATTCCGCTCGTTGCAGCATTCGGTCACGGGTTTGTATGGATTGGCTGCATTGGGGGCCTGGGCTGCGGTTCTAGCCGGAGAGCGGGCCGCAGATGGCTTGGTCGGAGTGGAACCCTCAATCCAGGCGGAGATCGGTCGCCATAGTGATTGGGGCCACTACGCTCTCTATGCGATTCTTGCGTCGTTTGCGCTACGGCTGGCGACGCTCGTGGTCGCGAAGCGGGGTTCGACGGCGGTCCGGCTGGTCCGCACTCTGTCGGTCATTTGCGGTTTCGTGGCGTTGGCGACTATCGGCCGCGCCGCCGATTTTGGTGGTGGTCTGGTCTTCCGTCACGCCGTGGGTGTCGATCCGTCGGCCCTCGCCGGTAGTGAAGGGGAGGAATACACGGAGAGTACTGAGCAGACTGCCGCCGGTACTGATGCCGGGGCTCCGGTTCCCGAGTCCGACGACACTGAAGGCCCTGCGCCGAAAGAAGCGACGCCCAGCCTCGAACTTCCACTCGAAATATCGGGTTCAACGACGATTCTGTTGCCGGGTACCCTCGAGGATCTCCAGTTCGAGGCACGCGTCGAGCGGCTCGACTTCGAAGGCACGATCGAGCTGCTGTATCGCTATCACTCCGTTGACGAGTCGAATTCGTTGGCAGTGGTGATGGGTGAGACGGCTTCTTTGATACAGACCCGGCAAGGGAGCGACGAGGTCCTGTCCCGCGATCCGCTCGAGGACTTGGCGCCGGAGGTCACCATTGCCGTGTCGGCGGCCGGGCGCCATCTCAAGGGCATTGTCGATGGGCACACGGTGACCCATGGGCATGCTTCTCCAGGAGAGGCGGGATCAGCGGGGCTGAGGATCCGCGGTACGGGCCGCCTTCGAATCCTGGAGTTGCGCATCGTTCCCATCGGCTCTCAATAATCTCGAGAAAGAAGCTAATTCCTTAGGAGACTCAATATGAACTATCCAACGCGCTGGGCCCGTCAGAAGATTGAATTGACCTCGGTGACCCTGCTCATGTGCCTCTTCGCCAGCGAGTCGGCGCAATCAACTTCTGAGTCAGCCAGTACGACCGTCGAGTACGAGATCACGGTGGCGGCTACTGAGGTCGACTTCACCGGAGTCCCGGTGATGGCGATGACTCTCAACGGCGGAATTCCCGGTCCGACCCTGCGCTTCACCGAAGGGGATATCGCGCGAATCCAGGTACACAACGAGATGAATGTGGCGACATCGATCCACTGGCACGGAATCCTGGTACCCAACGCCATGGATGGAGTGCCGAACCTGACCTTCCCGCCGATCGCCCCTCACAGCACCTTCATCTATGAGTTTCCGATCCGCCAGAGCGGTACCTACTGGTATCACTCACATACTGGGCTCCAGGAACAGCGTGGCGTCTATGGGCCGATCGTGATTTCGCCCCGTGGCGGTGAGCCGGATCCTTCCGATCGAGACGAGGTTGTCATGCTCTCGGACTGGACGAACACCGATCCCCACAAGATCCAACGAACCCTTCGTCGAGGCAGTGAGTGGTTTTCCCTTTTACGGGGTACTGGCCAGAGCATCGTGGGGGCCGCCCGGGTTGGCAAGTCGAAGGACTACTTTTCTCGCGAACTGCTCCGGATGCCGGCGATGGACATCGCGGACGTCGCCTACGATCTCTTCCTCGCCAACGGTAGGCCGTCCTCGACCCTCGAATCTCGTGGCGGCGAGCGCGTCAGGGTGCGCTGGGTCAACGGCTCGGCGACGACTTTCTTTCATCTCGAGTTTGCCGGCGGACCGATGACGGTGGTGAGTGCTGACGGAATCGACGTCGAGCCGTTCGAAATCAACCGCCTCCTGATCGCGGTGGCCGAAACCTACGATGTCTTGATCGACGTGCCCGTCGATGGCGCTTGGGAGCTGCGAGCTACGTCTCACGATGCCTCCGGCTACGCCAGCGTCTGGCTGGGCGATGGCGAGGAACACACCGCTCCCACCGTGCCCTATCCCAATCTCTACGAAGGGATGGGTGAGGTTCAGGCAAAGAGGGTCTTCTCTTTGACTCCGGCTGGCGTGATGGGGATGTCGGGCCGCCGCGTCGACGCCGGTGAGCTGGACGCACCGGGTATGCACATGGGGGACTCCTCGATGGACCATGGCGCGATGGGTGCCGACGAGGGCGTCGAGGCCGGCATGGACCATGCTGGTATGGATCACGGCGACGTCAGCTCTGGAAAAATGGGCGGGATGGACATGGCTGCGAGTGACTCCGAGTCCGACTCGGTCGACCACAACACGATGGATCACGGCGCCATGGACCACGGCAAGAACACGTCAGACCGGACAGACCCCGGCACTGTGGATCACAGCACCATGGATCACAGCACCATGGATCACGGTTCGACTGCGCAGGCCAAGACTCCAAAGCCGACGGACCACAGCAGTATGGACCACAGTTCCATGGATCCCGCCCCATCGATGGTTGCCGATCGGAGTGCGAGGGCCGACCAGAGTTCGAACTACTCCAAGTCGTTCGATTGGATGACGACGGATCTCGCCGCCCGTGGGGAACTTGCGTCCGATGGGATGGGAAGGGAACGCCCTTGGCCGCCCTACAGCCGTCTGAAGGCTCGTTCGGATACCAGCTTCGATCCCGGTCGCCCGGTGCGAGAGATTCGACTGACCCTAGACGGCGACATGGAGCGCTACGTTTGGTTCCTCAACGGTCAGCCTCTGTCCAAGGAAGATGACATTCGCATCCGACAGGACGAGGTCGTGCGTTTCATCATGATCAATCGAACCATGATGCATCACCCCATGCACCTGCACGGACACTTCTTCCGCGTCCTCAACGGAGCCGGCGATCGCTCACCGCTCAAGCACACCGTGGATGTCGAGCCGATGTCGACCACCGTGATCGAGTTCGATGCCAATGAATTGGGCGATTGGTTCTTTCACTGTCATCTGCTCTACCACATGAAGAGCGGGATGGCCCGAGTGGTCTCCTATGAAGGTTTCGAACCGGCGCCGGATACTCTGGCCGTGCGTCCCAATCTGTACACCGAGACTTGGTACACATGGGCGGACGCCAGCTTTATGAGTCATCGTACGGCGGGCTCCCTCGTCAGTGCTGACAACCTCAACATTGTGACGGCCGACTGGGAGCTGGGATGGCAAGACGTCGACGCGACCGAAGGTGAAGTGACCTTGACCTGGGATCGCTACGTCAATCGCTTCTTCACCTACTTCGTGGGCGCCGATATCGAAGGGGACGAGGAGACTACCGGAGATCCCAGGGCGGTCGTAGGACTACGCTACCTGCTTCCCCTCAGTATCGAGTCGAGCTTGTGGGTGGACAGCGACGGCGAGTTCCGCCTCGTGCTCGACAAGTTGCTCCACTTCACACCTCGCGTGTCCCTCGGACTGGAGACCGAATACGACACTCGTGACGATTGGAAGGGCGAGGTTTCTGTCGCTTACCTTCTCAACCAGCGTTTCGACCTCCTGGCCCAGTGGCACTCTGAGAATGGACTCGGTGCCGGGCTGAAGGTCCGATTCTAGGACGCCACCCATGTCCACCAGTTCTTGGGAGTGGCGAGCTCTGGGGAAAGTCGAGACGGACTCAACGTGGGATCAATCAGTCGATGTGGGTTGATCACCGGGGCGGAGGGAAGACGCCAGGACTACCAGGTGTCCACTGCTAAACTCACCTCCAACCGGAACCCAGGTGTCGTAGGAGAGGCTGAGCGAGGCGCGAGATGGTGGAACGCAATATGAACGAGGACGATCGTCTCGAAGACTTCGATTCCCGGGAAATTTCGTTGGACGGGGTGACCAAGGTGGTCTATATGGCCGGGGCGGGCCCGGGCGTCATCGTGATGACCGAAATGCCCGGGATCAGCCCTCACGTGGCGCGATTTAGCCGTTGGGTCCGCGATGCCGGATTTACGGTCTACATGCCTTCGTTGTTCGGCCGAGATGGGGCGGTGGTCAGTGCCGAGGAAGGGGCAGCGGTCCTCAAGAAGGTTTGTGTTAGCGCCGAGTTCCGAGCCTTCGCCGGCAACGAGTCGAGTCCGGTGACCTCGTGGCTCCGGGCCCTGGCCCGGCTCGCGCACGAGGAGTGTGGAGGTCCTGGAGTCGGGGCCATCGGGATGTGTTTCACTGGCAATTTTGCCCTCTCGATGATGCTGGAGCCGGCGATGCTGGCGCCGGTGGTGTCGCAGCCGTCTTTGCCGTTCGACAATCCCGCCGGTTTGGAGATCTCCGAAGAGGAGATCGAGGGGGTCCGCGACAGACTCGAGCGAGAGAATCTGACCGTCCTGGGCTACCGATTCGAGGGAGACCAGATCTGCCGAGCATCACGGTTCGCGGCGTACTCCGCGGCCCTCGGTGATCGATTCGTCGCACGAGTGCTTCCCGATGAAGCCGCCAACCCCGACGTCGCGCCCTTCTTCGCGCGCTTCGTTCCGTACCCTCACAGTGTGGTCACTGCCCACTTGATCGATGAGGCGGGACAGCCGACTCTCGCCGCGCGTGACGAGATCCTGTCGTTCTTCGCCCAGCGACTAGGTTCTTTAACGTAGGGAGCGGTCGAATGCTTCGTACGTCAGAACTCATTTCGCTGCTTGGCCGGCCCGGTAGGTGCCGACTTTGATCGCAGCTCTCCTTATCCTCGAACAGGGATTCATGCTCTGGATGCTGTACGACGCGATCCAACGTCGCTGCGATGCTTACTGGTACTGGATCATCATCCTTCCGTTTGGCGAGTGGCTCTACTTCTTTTCGGTGAAGATCAACGATCCGGGGATGGTGAAGTTCAAAGGATTGATTCCCTTCAGAGGTGACAAGCCTCTCTCCATGGCTGCTCTGAGGCACCTCGCCACCGAGACTCCGAGTCGTGCCAACAAGCTCAAGTACGCACAGGCTCTTCACGACAATGGGGAGTTCGAGACCGCATCGATGCTGTTCGATGACGTTCTGGAACGGGAGCCTGACCAGAGAGACGCGATTCTCGGCTCGGGCCTCTGTCTTCAGCAGCTTGGTCGGTTTGACGAGGCGAGCACCCGGTTCCGCCAACTCATCGAGCTCGACCGAAGTTGCTTCGACTACGAGCCCTGGATTCACCTGGCTCGGACCCAGTGGGCCGAGGGAGATCGGGAGGCCTCCGTCGGGTCGATGCGGCAGCTCGTCGAAGTCAGTCCGCGCTTGCGGCACCGACTGGTCTTGGCGCAGCTGCTCCTCGAGATCGGTGAGCCGGACGAGGCGAGACTCGTTCTCGACTCGGGCCTTCTCACCTACGAGCATGCTCCAAAGTTTCTACGGCGCAACGACCGGGGGCTGGCCAGGCAGGCCCAAAAACTTCGTCGCACCCTCGTCTAGAC
>JAIOJS010000347.1 GCA_019911795.1 Thermoanaerobaculia bacterium
GTCGTGATGGATTGTGTAGTCGATGTCGCGGGCACTGTGCAGGACTGCCAAGTCGTGAGTAGCAATGCCGACGTGTTGACGAAGGCGGCCCTCGAGGCCGTCGGTTCGTTTGTCTTCGAGCCCGCCACCTTGAACGGAGAACCGGTCTCAGCTCGGCATCAGATCCCGATCCAGTTCAAAGCGCCTTGATGCT
Organism: Thermoanaerobaculia bacterium; assembly: GCA_019911795.1. Lineage (GTDB taxonomy): Bacteria > Acidobacteriota > Thermoanaerobaculia > Multivoradales > JAIOJS01 > JAIOJS01. Next base: position 194 of record JAIOJS010000347.1, read on the forward strand.
TGCGCCGTGGAGTGCAGAGGGTAGCTCCCCGGCGGCAGATCTACTTCGCCGGCAAGCTGCAAACGAACTCGGAAGCAAAGACGATCCAATCATCGAGCCCGGTTTTGATCGCCGCCTTCGCGTCGACCCAGACCAGGCCTCCCATCACTCGGCCGCCCATCTCCATCGGCTCGGCTCCGGGCCGAGCGAGGGCCTCTTCGGTGCGGTCCTTGCCCACACGGAACATGAAGCGACCGACCTCGACGCCGCACAGCATGTTGCCATCGAGCATCCAACAGATGCCGCCGAACATCTTCTTCTCCTCGATTCCGGGGTGACCATCGAGGGCATCGCGGAGGAGGTCGGCGAGTTGGGGATCGTAGGGCATGCTGAGTATCCTTGCTGGGGTCGGGAGGCTATTGTAGAACGCTGCATGTTCCCATGAAGTGTGCTTCCCAAGTAAGAATGTTCCCCAATGGAGAGGGTCTCGCCATGCATAAGGTCAGCCTGACTGAGCAACTCGCCGGCATCGAGGAGCACTGGCGTCCCAGGGTCGTCGGTGAACTCAACGGCCAGGAGGTGAAGGTCGCCAAGTTCGCGGGCGCGTTTGTCTGGCACCGGCACGATGATGCCGACGAACTGTTCCTCGGCGTCAAAGGACACTTTCGCCTGGAGTTCCGGGATCGATCGGTAGAGATCGGACCCGGAGACTTCGTGATCGTGCCCCGTGGGGTGGAGCATCGCCCGGTCGCCGACTCGGAGGTCGAAGTGCTGCTCTTCGAGCCGGCCGGAGTGCGCAACACCGGGAACGTGGTCGACGAAAAGTTCACCGCGCCCTAACTCCAAGGAAGAACATCTCATCGCCACACTCCGACAATGGTGTCGCCCAGACACCTGAGTCCATCGCAGGCGCACGCCGTTGCCTTCCACTACAGAAAGACAATACCGGAGTGGGCGTGCTGCCCGGAGTGACTTACCTGGTCGTTCGTGACCAGATGATTCGACGAGATCAGCCGGGCGGAGGGAGCGGTTCCAAGGGAAGTTCGCAGTCCGGACAGCGTCCGATCTCCTGAAACACCCCGCGGCAAAGAACGCAGTACGCCGTCGCGGCCAGGTCCCTGGTAGTCGGGGGTTGGCGCAGGGTGGCGGGATCCCAACCCAGATCCGCGATGAGGACTTCCAGCCCCTTCGCTCGAGTGCTCCAGGCTTCGAGCCAGGCTTCGTGCTGGTCTTCGTGCTGGTCTTCGTGCTGGGGAGTGAGCGATGAACTCTCTGTGCTTTCGGCCGAGTGACCAGACCGCGACCCCATGGCGAGGTCGACCCCCTCGAGTTCTCGAGTGATCAGGGTTCGGGTGATCTCTGGCGGAGCCATGGCCGCGGCGAGCGTCAACGCGTCGAACCCCCGAAAGAGGTCACGGCCCAGTTGGACCGATGACAAAGCCGCGCCCGGGGGCGACATGATGGCTCCGACGACGACTCCGGCTGCCTCGACGGTGCCGTTGGAGACAAGGTGCCGACGAGCTCGGATGAGCAGGGTCAAGACGACGCCGTAGGCCAGAGCGGTCAGGAGCAGACCGCCGCGTAGCCACTTGGGATCGGGAACGGCAAAGGTAACGGCTAATCCGCCGGCGAGGAGAAGAGCGCTGTAGCCTACGGCGGCCCGTCGGAGTCGATGCACGGCGGGCTCGAACTTCTGCCAACGTTCTTGGAGTGCCTCCAGATCGAAGGCGGCGAGGGAGGCCCCTTCAGCCGCGAGAAGGCGAGCGTCGGCGGGTAGTCCCCGCAGTTGCAGGAGGGTTCGGGCGGCGGCCCGAGCGTGTCCGACCGAGGGGAAGGGGATTCGGTGCCCGCGCAAGACCAGGGTGGAGCCTTCGACCCTCACCGCACCCGGCTCCAGGTCGTCCCAGCGGTAGAACTCAAACGCGGTGATTTGATACCAGCTCGGAGGTCGATCGAGTGAACTCGTCCGCAGGAAAACCCCGCTGGAGGTGAGGAGCAGCGAGTTGCGGTGGGTGCGGAACACCCTGAGGGTAGGGAACGGTAGGGCGAAACCGATCCAGGGCCCAGCTTGTAGTCGGAGACGACGACGTGTCGAGGTCTCATCCTGGGGGTTCGACCGTTCGCCCCGGTGTCCGATCACTGCCAGATGGTCGCGTCGTAACCAGAGAAATCCCTCGACGCCATAGAGGATGGCGACAAGGGCGAGAAGATCGCGGAGAATCTGTAGCAGGCTCAGGGCAGAGTTCCCCGCGATCGGCTGATCAGGTCGCTAGTTTGGATCGATGAGACGCTGTGATGCGTGAGCCGACGGCGCTGGGTGGAGCCGTCCCTCAGGCCTGGGTTGTCGGCGGCTCGACGGTCGGAGTCTCGTCACGCCCCAGTAACTTCTTGATCCCGGCGCCGAGGGCCGCGAAGACCGCGACCAGTGCCTTCCAACCCTTGGCGAGGAACTTTCCCAGGACGGCGAAGAGGCCCAGCTTGGCTGCCGCCGCGCCGGCACCGCCCGCGACCAGCGCGGTCAGCCCGTACTTGGCAATCTTGTCTCCCGAGACGAAGTCGGCGTAGCGGCTTCCATCCTGGAACTGGAAACCGGCCAGGGTCGACTCGATCTCCCCACTGGCCGAAGCATAGATTTCGGGGTCGGTGACCAGGGTGATCGAAACATAGCCGCGGCGCCCGAGGAGCCGTTCGTTGTGATTGATGACCTCGCCCCCGTCATCGTCCTTGGCGGCAAGGGCCCACACTAGATTGTGGGACGAAGGGTCGTAGTGAGGCTCGACCGTCCAGTGGGAGAGGTGAAGCCCGGTGAAGCCTTGCTTGGCGCGCTCCTTGTTCGCTGCCTCCGTCCCCTTGCTGATCGAATCGAAGAGCTCGTCGGCATCGATCTCGTCCTTCTCGTCGTCACGAACGAACCCGACCTCTTCGTATTCGAAGACGATGAACCAGCTGTTCTCTTCGGAGTCGGGGACGAGGAGTCCCAGTTCACCTCCGGAGACGCTATTGCCCATGGAGGCCATGATGGCCTGGGTCTCGTCCGTGCCGGTGAAGAGGTAGCCGCTCGGCACATCGAGGGTCGCCAAGTTGTCGCCCAGGGAAACCTGGGTCGGGCCCTCGGTCCATTCGATCTCCGACTGGCCCCAGGCCACCGAGGCGAGGAGCAGGAGTGGCAGGAAACAGCTGAGACGACGCTTGGACATGGAAACCTCTTCCCTACGGGTTCGCTACTAGGCACCTCTAGAGGCACACAGTGTCGCATGATGATGCGGCACCGTAACAAATGCGAGACCAGTGGTCAACGAGCTTTCGACCGGGGGAGTCTCGATATGCGGACCTTCCGTGAATTCAAATAGGTGCCCTCTATTAGGACCCCAGGGGTGATTCTTGCGTCTATTGCGCTATCCATGCTACTCTCGTGATAGTTATAGATTTTATCGCTCTCCAATGGTTAGGGAGTAGTTGCGTGGACGAACATGTGGAGGCAGGGATGAGTGGATCGGCGTGCGAGAAGGCGTGGTTGGATGTTCCTTTGCGTTGGCTACCATTCCTGCTGATGATCCTGGCAGTGGTCATGACGGTCGCCCCGCTGCCCGCGGCAGAGATGTCCGTCCTCTTGAACTCCGATGACGACACCGCCACCGGTTGTACCGTGGTCACCGTCGACGGGGACTTCGATGGTGTCGAGAGCGTCCTGATCACCGTGGTCGACGACGTCACCGACGAAGTGACGGCGGTGACCCTCAGCGATTGTGTGGGGGGAGTCCTCGCCCCGCCGACTGTCGTGATGGGACTGCCCCTCCCCTGGCCGGTTGGAGTGGGGCTCGGGGAAGCGGGATCCGACGTGGTCGAGACCGCGCTGCCGCTCGGTGCGCCGCTGATAGGAACGACCCTCCGGATGGGGTTTGTCAGCGACAATCTCATGG
>JAIOJS010000348.1 GCA_019911795.1 Thermoanaerobaculia bacterium
ATCTCGTTGGCGACGAGGAGCACCCGCTGGTGGGCGTGGTCGAAGACCACCACGCTGTCGAAGCGGCCGTAGACGGCCACCGGCAGCGCGTCTCGTCGGGCCCGCGTGTCGGGCAGGTCCTCGACCTGGCGCACCAGATCGAATCCCGCGTAGCCGACATAGCCTCCGATAAAGGGCACCTCGGAGCCGGCGCAGCGGTAGCGGTCCACCAACCGCCGCAGAGCGGACACCGGGTCTCCCGCCTCGACCGAGACCATCCCTGACTCCTCGCGTTCGAGACGATCCGAATAGAGTCGTAGGATCTCTCGCGGCCCCGCTCCGAGGAAGCTGTAGCGAGAAACCTGCTCTCCCCCGGTCACGCTCTCGAAGAGGAATCGCACCGGTGATCGCGAGCGGAGACGGCGGTACACGCTGAGGGGAGTCAGCGTATCGGCGAGGAGTTCGCGGACGTGCGGCGTCACCGCTCCGTGGGACGCGGGGGCTTCCTGGCCGCTCATCGGACATCTCCCTTGCCATCGCCCTCATCGGTCGCCTCGGCAACGGTTCCCGAGTGGCGTTGCGCCAGAACCTGGGCCACCGCCGTGGGTTCGAGGTCGGCGTCCACCAACAGCACCTGCAAGTGGTAGATGAGATCGGCGACCTCCTGCGCCAGCGCGCCGTTCGTTTCGGGATCCGAGCTGACCGCCGCGATCACCGTCTCTACCGCCTCCTCGCCAACCTTCTGGGCGATCCGCTCCCGGCCGGATGCGAGCAAACTCGCGGTGTAGCTCTTCTCGGGACTCACCGTGGATCGCTGACGTAGGACTTCGAAGAGCCAGCCCAGCTCGAGTTGGGCCGGGTTGGGTTCGAAGCAAGTGCGTTCCCCGGTGTGACAGGTCGGCCCCTGGGGATGGACTCTCAACAGCAGAGTGTCTCGATCACAATCGAGTTGCGCCGACGCGACCCGAAGCTCATTCCCCGAGGTCTCCCCCTTCTTCCACAGGCGCTGTCGAGAACGACTGAAGAAGTGAGCAAGTCCGGATTGCGCGGTGTAGCGCAACGCCTCTCGATCGGCCCACGCTACCATCAGGACCGCTCCCGAGGTGACGTCTTGGACGACGACCGGGATCAAGCCTCGATCATCCAAGACCGCTGACTCCACCCACGCCGGGAGGTTGCCGCCAGCAGAATCCGACGGCACGTTCGGCCTACTCATGCGCTCACCACCTCTCGCATCGCGAACCCGCGGCTCGCTAGTTCCTTCTTGACCTCGCCGACCGTCACCTCTCCCAGATGGAAGATGGAAGCCGCCAGCACGGCGGCCGCCCCCGCCTCCAGAGCCTCGGCCAGGTGTCCGATATTGCCGGCACCACCGGAGGCGATCACCGGCACCGCAACCCTGGAGGTCACCCGACGCATCAACTCGAGGTCGTAGCCGTTCTTGGTGCCATCGCCATCCATACTGGTGAGGAGAATCTCTCCCGCCCCGAGCTGGACACCGCGCTCGACCCACTCCAACACATCCAAGCCCGTGCCTCGCCGCCCCCCGTGGGTACAGACCTCCCATCCCGCCTCCGGCTGCGGTCGCCGGCGGGCGTCGATCGACAGCACCACGCACTGGCGACCGAACTGGGTCGCCAACTCGG
>JAIOJS010000349.1 GCA_019911795.1 Thermoanaerobaculia bacterium
CGGTCGAGCGCCTGATGGGGATGATCTTGGTCGCCATCGCGATCCAGATGCTGCTGTCAGGAATCGACGAGTACCTCGCCTAGATGTCCGCGGAGAGCCCTTGCCAGTGATTCTTGTCCCGGACTCCACCGTCTCGATGCGGAAAAACCGGGCGACCCATTCCGTCGGCCGGCTGGTTGGGATGGTCGTCTTGACGCTCGCTCTTGCTCCCGATCTGCTTTGCGCCCAGATGGCCTCCTGCTCCGCCCCATCCTCCAGCCTGATCCAGCAGGTATCGACAATCACCAGCCGGACCCTTGGGGAGTCCTGTTCACTGGCTCAGACGATTCCAGGTCCTGAGTTCGAACCCAACGACCAGGTGAGGATCCCCGTCGTCGTTCATGTTATCCAAAACTCCGCGTGCACCGAGGGGGGCCTTTCCGACAGTCTGGTGGAGAGCCAGATCGAGATCCTCAACGAGGATTTCGGGGCCCTCGCTGGGACCCCCGGCGGCGGCGGGTTCGATACCCAGATCGAGTTCTATCTCGCCGATCGCACCCCCGATGGGAACCCCACGAACGGCATCACGCGGTCGTGCAACGACTCCTGGTATCAGGACACCGGTGCCTATTGGGAGACACTGGCCTGGAACCCGACCGCCTACCTGAACCTCTACACCAACACGGCGGCGAACGCTCGCGGCTACGTTCCCTTCCTACCCGCCGAAGGAGGCGGCAGCAGCGTTGGCCTTCTCGAGGACCGGGTGGTCGTCAACTGGCTCGTCTTCGGACGCAATGGTGCCTTTCCTCCCCATGATCAGGGTCGCACCGCAACTCACGAGGTTGGACACTATCTCGGCCTCTTCCACCCCTACTTCGACGGCTGTGGGATCGAAACGCCACCCGACTGCTACACGACCGGCGACCGGCTTTGCGACACCCCACCCGATGCGGTATCCCACGACATCTGTCCCGTCGGCGCCATGAGTTGCGGGGTCGAGGTTCCCATCTGGAACTACATGGAACTCACCGACGACACCTGCATGACCGGCTTCACCAGCGAACAGTCGCAACGCATGCGCTGCACCCTGGCCACCTATCGAACTCAGCTCGCAGAGAGCGCTCTGTTCTCAGATGGATTCGAAAGCGGGGACACCGGGGCCTGGTAGGAACCCGGTGAGACCCCGGGGCCAACGCCCCAACGGTCACGCGATCAATCCACCGAACCTTGCAAGTAGCCGTCGTAGACCTGCAGGAGCACTTCCCGATAGCCGATCGTCGTTCGCAGCAGCCTCTCCAACTCCAGCTCAGCAATCTCGGGATTCTCGCGCATGGCGATCCCGTACCTCCCAAGACCCTTCATGAGATCGTTCTGAGTCGACGCAAAGACCTGCTGAATGTCATAGACACTGGCCAGGCCCGTCGTCCTCTCCAGATCCATGATGTTGACCGCCTGACTCATGCGGGCCGCTTCCCAGGCGGAGGTCGATAGGAGGGCGTATTGGTAGTTGATCTGTACCCCTGATTCAGAGTCTTGCGCCGGATCCCGACCGAAAGCCACATTGATGTCCTCGAGTCGAGTCTTGTCCTTCATCAACTGGGCTCGATTGGCGTCGATCTCCCGGTGGATTCCTTCCAGCGCCCGGTCCGCCAGCTCCTGGCGGTCTCGATTGCTGCGCCACTCTTCCGCCGCGAGGGCCAGGAGCACGGCAAGAAATACGAACGACGCTTGGGTGATGAGGTCCGGAAGACGGGATCTCAGGCCTTTCCAGATCCCACCCTGGGCGCCGACGAATAGCTCCTTCGAACCGTTTCCAGGCGTCGCCGGTTCGGGCGGATCCTCAATGGCCTTCTGTTCCATGCGTTCATCCTATCCGTTCGCTACTACCGACCTGATCTATCTCGCTCGGGGCGACCACGACCGAGGGGGCATATCGGTCGTTCCCCGGGGCCGACGAAGCCCGGCGGAAGCTGTCCTCCGACCCTCGAGCACTAGTCTCGAGACCGCTCCTCGGCGAGAAGGTACTCCTTGCGGTCGGTTCCCCATCGGTAACCCCCAAGATCGCCATTGGCTCGGATCACTCGATGGCACGGGATGAGAACGGCGACCCGATTTCCGGCGCAGGCACCGGCCACCGCCCGCGCGGCCAGAGGCTGTCCGACCGCCGCCGCCACCTCTCCGTAGGATCTCGTTTCGCCGCGGGGAATGGACTGTAGGTAGCGCCAGACCTTGATGCGGAACGCCGATCCGCGAACATCCAACGGCAGATCGGGATGGACCTCTCCGTCGCGCAGAGTGCGTCCGAGGCCCTCCACCCAAGCGCGAAACTGAGCGTCGCCTGCCTTCATCGAAGACTCCGAGAGCACGGCCGTCGGGAACTCGTCCGCGAGTTTCTGCAGCAGGCTCTCCCGGTCCTCGCCAAACTCGACACTGCAGAGTCCTCGGTCGGTCGCCGCCACCAGGAGCAGGCCGAAGTCGCCCTCGATCCAGGTATAGGAGATCTCCACTCCGCCCCCGCCGTCGCGGTAGTCACTGGGGGTCATGCCGAGGAATGAGTCGACTCGTTCGTACAGGCGACTACTCGAACCAAACCCGGCCGCGTAGACGGCATCGGTGATCGAATCGATCGCACGGACCTCCTCACGGAACGTCTCCAACCGGCAGGACTCCAGGTATTGCCGAGGGGTCACTCCGACCGCGGCCTGGAACTGCTTCCGCAACGTCTTCGGATTCTTCCCCACCCGCTTCGCCAGATCCCCGAGAGTCAACCTCTCACCGCTACGACCCTGTTCCCGAAGCAGTTCGCAAAGGTCCCGGATCCACTGCAGATCAGTCGCGGAGTCATCGGTCGGACGACAGCGTAGACACGGCCTCAGGCCGGAGGCCTCTGCTCCCTTGGGAGTCCGAAAGAAGCGGACGTTTCTACGCAGCGCGCGTCGCGACCGGCAGGAGGGCTTACAGAACACGCCGGTGGTGACGACACCGAAGACAAACTGTTGGTCGAAGCGGGCGTCTCGGTCGACGACCGCCTCCCAGCAGACCCTCTCGTCGAGGTCCTCTACGGTACTCACGCGCTCGCTCCCGATACCAGGTCCGGCCGATGGGGTCGGTAGGCCGACTCGGGGATCTCGGCCAGTCGCGACGGGTGCAGCTTGTCCCCCAACCCGAAGAATTCACAGAAGCTCATGATCAAGGGACGCCACTTCACGGGGTCGATCCGATCGGCGTAGCCCTCCATGGCGAGGGAGGAATGGACGTGTACCTTGCAGATCTGCACCTCCAGAGCGGTGAGAAAACCCCGGCGCAGCGGATCGTTGTCGGCCATCGCATGACTGGCGACCCACTTCGCCTCGAGCTGGACCGGACACTCGGCCACTCGGGGCGGCCGAACTTCCGACGATTCTAACGAGGTCAAGCCGGCAACTCCGAACTTGTCCCGTTCGTGTCGATAGCCCATCGCCTGCTTGTGAGGTGGTACGGGATCCGATCCGGTAGTCCGGGCGAGCCGATCGACGGCTCCTACCTGGTCCACCGACGGGAGATTGAGCACACACTCTCCACTTCGGAGAATGTTCTCTGGTGTCTTCGAGCGACGGCCAAAACCGAGTAGGCAACTCCGTCCGAGCCACCAGGCCGACGACATCGGCGCGAGGTTGAAGGTACCGTCCTCGTTCTCGGAACTCACCAGCACCACCGGAGTGCCGAAGTAGAGGATTGCGGGGTCGAGGGTCACATGCATGAGGTTCTCCTGGGTACCCAGGGCACATCGTTGTGCCGTGGTGACCCCAGAGTACGGATTGGTCGTGGCGCCGACACTCCGTTTCGTTCCCACCAATTCGTTATGTTCCCCCTAACTCGGGCCACGAGTCACCGATTCACCCTAGATCTCCTTCCACAGCCACTGCGCCTTGGACATGCGGCGCAGGATCACCTGCTGCCGCTGAGCCGCATAGGAGCTGCCGCTCCCAGGATGCCAGCGACGGGGACTGGGCAAAGCCACCGCCAGGGCGGCCGCCTGAGACTCGGAAAGGTTGGCGGCTGAGACGCCAAAATAGTGGCGTGACGCGTTCTCCGCTCCGAAGATCGTGGGGCCAAACTGCACCGTGTTGAGATAGATCTCGAGAATCCTCCGCTTGGAGAGTCGGTGCTCCAACTGCACGGTCAAGAGGGCCTCCTTCACTTTGCGGAAAGGGTTGCGCGACGGCGACAGCCACAGGTTCTTCGCCAACTGCTGGGTGATGGTCGACGCTCCCCGGAGCTCTCTTCCCTCTCGAAAGTCCTCCCAGGCCTTCTTCATCTCCCCCGTAGCAAATCCATCGTGCGAGAAGAAGTCGATGTCCTCGCTGACCAGGACCGCGCGTTTGAGGTGAGACGAAAGTTGCGCGTAGGGAACCCAACGGATGTCCCGGACCGCCGGATCTCCTTCCGACTGCCGGCTCCGGACTCGCTCCAAGAAGGCAGTCGTCGCAGGGTTCTCGTGCTCCAGAACGGCCACCCGTGGCCAGGTGAGGAGCTGGTAGCTCCCAAAGAGCGCAAAGCATCCGAGGAGAAGCAGACATCCCGAGCGGAACGGTCGCTGCTTCCAGCCCCGCCGTGCCGGGACTTTCTCAGCCGGCTCGAGCACTGGCTCGAGCACTTCGCTGCTGTCGACCCTCTCAGTCTCGTTGAAGTGATCGGGTTGGCCGACTCGGTCGGTCGCTTCAAATTCGTCGCCGTCCCCTGGAACCGCCATCATCGAACCCCTTGCCCGGAATCCTCATGCCTCCGGGCGACCTGGAGGACGCCTCCTCCACCCCGAGCGCTACCGACGACGCTCGCGACTACTGCTACTGGGACTCTCAAGGCCATCATCCTAGCGGATCCCCCGATCCGTCTCGGCAACGCACCCTGGTGTGATCCGACGTCCAAGCGGTACTGCCCGCCGCAACGCACGAAGTTCTGTGCGCCGAGGGTTTCGAGTCTGGGCTCGGGGGAGCCTGGTACTCCTCGCGGTCGCCGGGATGAGTCTCTGGACGTCCGTCGAGGTTGACAAGTGGCACGGAGCGGCCGTAATGTCACTGCCAATGCCCCCCACCGAGACGACCTCAATCTGCCTCCCCGCGCCCCGCGCTTCGTTGCGCCCGGCACTGTCGTCTCCGCTCGGTTCCCTCGGAACCGCCATTCATGGCGTCGCACAGACGCAGATTCTATTTAGCCTCCTTCTTATCAATTTCAGGGGGTTGGAAGACGACTGACCGTATCGCACCAAACGATCAACACAGCGTCTCCAATGAACCCCCCGCCGCAAGGTCGGGGGGTTTTTTACGTTTTGGAGGCGTCTCTTCTCGAATCTCGGAGACACTCGACGATGGACAAGGAAATGAACCCAGCAAACGGCGATGCGGACCCAAACGGTCGATCTAGGGCAGGAAGCGACCAGAACGATCGGAAATCCGACGGCGCAGTCAAGATCTTCGACACCACTCTGAGGGACGGCGAGCAATCACCGGGCGCGAGTCTTACCAGCGCCGAGAAGTTGGAGTTGGCCCGCCAACTCGCCATCCTCGGGGTGGACATCATCGAAGCGGGATTTCCGGCCGCCAGCCCCGACGACCTAGAAGGAGTGCGTCGGATCGCCGCCACGGTGGGAACCGAGCAAGGGCCGGTGATCGCCGGCCTCGCGCGGACCAGCCACGACGACATCGATCGCGCCTGGGAGGCCGTGCGGGAGGCAGCGAAGCCAAGGATCCACTGCTTCATCGCGACATCGGCCCTCCACATGGAGCGAAAGCTCGGACTGACCCCGGCCGAAGTGCTCTCCCGAACCGTGGAGACGGTGGGCTACGCCGCGAGTCTCTGCCGCGACGTCGAGTTCAGCGCCGAAGACGCCAGTCGCTCGGATCCCGCATTCCTCGCCGAAGTCCTGGAGGCTGCGATCGCAAGCGGAGCCACGACGGTGAATATTCCTGACACGGTCGGCTATGCCCTGCCTCAAGAGTACGGTGCACTGATCGCAAACCTCATCGCCCAGACCCCAGGCGCCGGCGATGTCATCTGGTCCGTGCACTGTCACGATGATCTCGGACTGGCTACCGCCAACACTCTGGCTGGACTCCAAGCGGGGGCGCGTCAGGCGGAGGTGACGATCAACGGTCTCGGCGAACGGGCCGGCAACGCCAGTCTCGAAGAGGTGGTGATGGCTCTCTACACGCGACGAGGAGCGCAGCGCCTCTCCACCGCGGTCAACACCCGACACCTGGCCCGATCGAGCCGCATGGTCAGTCACTACACCGGAATGGTCGTGCCGCCCAACAAAGCGATCGTCGGAGCGAACGCTTTCGCCCACGAGGCGGGGATCCACCAGCACGGCATGCTCCAGGATCGGCGAACCTACGAGATCATGACCCCGCAGACGGTAGGCGCCGAGGGAAGCCGTCTCGTCCTCGGCAAGCATTCGGGCAAGCATGCGGTCAGGCAACGCCTCGAGCAACTCGGCATCGATGTCCCAGAGGCATCCGTGGGCGAGCTGTTCCGCGCCTTCAAGGCCCTCGCCGATCGCAAGAAGACGGTGACCGACGCCGACCTGCGAGCTCTCGTCACCGACGAAGTCCAGATCGAGGATGCTCTCTACGAGCTGGTCGATCTCCAAGTGTCCTGCGGACGCCCCGGCCTTTCGACGGCGACGGTCCGCCTCAGTTGCCCGGGCGGCCACGAACGGGTCGCGGCATCGGTCGCCGACGGACCGGTCAACGCGGCGTTCCGCGCTATCGATTCCCTCCTCGAGACTCCCAACACCTTGATCGAGTACGCAGTTCATGGCGTTACGGCAGGGCGCGATGCCCTTGGCGAAGTCACCGTGCGCCTGGCTCCGGAGGACTCGGTTGACGAGGGCAATACGACCTCCTTTGGAGGCTACGGCGCCGACACCGACGTCATCGCGGCGAGTGCCAAGGCGTACCTCTCGGCACTCAATCAGCTGATCGCGGCAAACGGACTCCAGGCCGTGGCCAGCGCCGCAGTAATGACCGAGGACTACCGCTCGGTGAACTCTCCATCATGACGAAGAACGGTAGTCAGACCGCCGTGCCCCCCCTCACCCCGCCCCCTAGACC
>JAIOJS010000035.1 GCA_019911795.1 Thermoanaerobaculia bacterium
GCGGACGGAGCAGTGTGCCACTCCCCTCTCTCGGAACGCGGACGGAGCAGTGTGCCACTCCCCTCTCTCGGAACGCAGGACTCCCGTCCTGCTCTTCGTTGCCAACATTGAGGATCTACCGCATGAAGGGTCAAACAGCGAGGTTGCGGTGCCGAGCGGAGCGTTCCGGGTTCCAGGGGCGGGGAGCAGGATGGGAATCCTGCCTTCCGAGGAGGCCGGAGAGGGACCGGAGGGGCCGGAGAGGAATCCCACGGCGATCCGGACGGTATTTCACACCATAGACTCTCCCCATGGTCCGACGGCGCAAACTCCTCTTCCCGATCCTCGCTCTCCTGGTCGTCGTCCTCTGCATCGAGGGGGGGACGGCCATCCTTCTGCGCCTCACCAACACCCAAGACGAAGGCAACGTCACCCTGGCCGGCTTGGAGGCTCAACGGCAGCGCCTGCTGGGCGAGTCGACATCCCCGGAGGTCCTAGCCCCTGAGAACACGACCTCGCCAGAGTGGCGTAGCCGTGAAGTGGTCCATCCCTACCTGGGATTCGTCACTGATCCCGCCCTTTGGGAGCACTCCGATCTCGACGCGGAGACGAGTCGCTACGGTTTTCCGTTCAACACCGGGAGCCGGCTCTTCTTCGAGCCTTCGGAGGATCGGATCGTGGTCGCGGTACTGGGGGGAAGCGTGGCGAGTATCGCCGCGGCCGGGACTTACGGTCTCGAGATGGAGTTGGCCCGCATCGAGCGTTTTCGAGGACGCGAGATCGTGGTGATCTCTCTCGCCGCGGGGGGGTACAAGCAACCGCAACAGTTGCTCGCACTCACCTATCTGTTGTCGCTCGGCGCCCACTTCGACCTGGTGATCAATCTCGACGGTTTCAACGACGTGGCCCTCTCCGCGACGGACCTCGTTCCGCGAGGCGTCTTCCCTTTCTATCCCCGCGACTGGGATCAACGCGTAGGGAACTTCGACGGCAATCTGCGGCTGGCGGCGGGGCAGATCGCCTGGCATCGTGAACGGCGCCGGCGATTGGCCGCACTGTTCTCCAAACCCGCCCTGCGCTGGAGTCATCTCGCCGGCGCCATCTGGCAGGGTCTCGACCATCGCGTCAGGAAGGAGATGGAGCGTAGCGAAATGGAGGTCCTCGAGACCAGTTCCAACCGCTCGAGCTTCCTCGCCCAGGGTCCGGATCGGTCATACCCCGACCGGGTGGCGATGTTCGAGGACCTGGCCCAAGGCTGGTATCAGGCCTCGGTACAGATCGACTACCTTTGCCGAGCCCAGGGCATCGAGTACCACCACTTCCTGCAGCCCAATCAGTACGTCCCCGGATCGAAGCCGATCGGGGCCGAACGCGAGGCCAAGACCTGGGTGGAGAACGCCCGCTACCGCAGCGCCATAGAGGAGGGCTACCCCTGGCTACAGCAATTCGGACAGAAGCTGGTGGCACAGGGCATCGCTTTCCACGATCTGACCCCGATCTTCGAAGACCGCACCGAGCTTCTCTACCAGGACGACTGCTGCCATCTCAACCCCACCGGCAACATGTTGCTCAAGAGAGCGCTCGCCGCCGGCCTGACGTCCGGTTTTCCCGCCGTGGAAAACGCCAACGACTCGGGATTGGCTCTGGCCGGCTACGACCCGGTCGCCTACTTCGATGGCGCTGCGAGGCCGGGACGGGAAGACCTCGAGGTCGTCCACCGCGGACTTCGCTACCACTTCGCAGACGAGGTCAACCAGCGCCGCTTCCTCGAACGCCCCGACCACTTCCTGCCTCAGTACGGAGGTTGGTGCGCCTTTGGCATGGGCGTCGAGGGTCGCATGAATCTCCAGGCGGAGCGGTATCCCGTCGACCCCACGAGTTTCGCGGTCGTGGATGACAAGCTCTACCTCTTCTTTCGATCTCCTCGATTCGAAGTTCGGAAGGAGTGGTTGGAGGATCCCGAGGGTTTCCGAGAGCGAGCGGACGCCACCTGGCGAGAGATCCAGCGGACCTCCGAAGCCCTGGCTACTTCCGTGTCTCCTTGATCCTCCGAGAACTCCGCGACTCACGAGATTCCGCGAGCATGACTTTCTGAGGCTGATCGATCGGGCCATGGGATAGTCTCGCAACCATGTGCTCACGTCCTCGACGAGACCTCATCCCCGTGCTCCTCCTCCTCGGTCTGCTCGGGTCGAGCCTCGCTTGCCGGCAACAGGAGAAGGCAGCTTCGACGGAGGTCCCCTACAACGTCCTCCTCATCTCGATCGATACCCTGCGCGCCGACCACCTTTCGCTCTACGGCTACGAGCGCTCGACGACGCCGCATCTCGATACCTGGGCACGGCAGCGCGGACAGGTCTTCGAGACGGCGTTCACCTCCTCACCGTGGACGCTCCCCGCTCACGTCTCGCTCTTCACCGGCCTGGAAGCTACCACTCACGGTGTCAACCATCCCCAGGCGGTTCCGGAGCGTTTGGACCTCCTCGCCGAGCGGCTTCAGCGTCGCGGCTACCGAACCCACGCCTTTACCGGCGGCGGATTCCTTCATCCGGAGTTCGCTCTCGATCAGGGCTTCGATGAGTTTGTCGCCTGGGAGGAAGCGCGCAAGGCGCCCGAGGAGATCGCTCGCAACGTGGAGGGTACCCTCAGAGTCCTCGCAGCCCACCAACCCGAGGATCCGCCGTTTTTCGTCTTCCTCCACACCTACGAGACTCACGAGCCCTACCGTGCCCGGCAGCCCTACTTCGACCAGTTCAGCGAGCTGCCTTCCAACCTCGAAGTGCGTCTACGACAGAATCCGATGAGTCCCGAGACCGGCCGCTCGGTCTCCAAGTTCCCGGCCCTCGTCGATCCTGAGCGCCACGTCGCCGGACGCATCCCGCCCGAACTCGAAGCGATCACCGCCGACCTCTACGATAGTGGCGTCGCGTCGATGGACGCCCACCTCTCCCCGATCTGGAAGCTCCTCGAGCGGTCGGATCTTGGCGACCGCACCATCGTCGTCTTCACCTCGGACCACGGCGAACTCCTGGGGGAGCACGGCGTGGGCGGACACTCCTACTTCTGGGAAGAGAACATCCGCATTCCGCTGGTCATCGCGGTGCCGGGACAACCTCCTCGACGCTTCACCTCGGACACGGCGACGGCCCGGTTGATCGACGTCGTGCCAACCGTTCTGGACGCCACCGCGACCGCAACAGAAGACGCCTTCGATGGCACCTCTCTCCTGCCCCTGCTTGCCGGTGAGGTCAGCGAGATGACGACCCCGACCACCTGGATCTACTCATCGAAACCGAGTTCTTGGCTCGCCCTGCGCCGCCCCGGTTTCAAGTACGTGTTCCGCACGGATCCGTTCCTCGCGAGGTCGCTCCAGCAGGAGTCCTTCGACCTTCGGCGCGATCCTCAGGAGGGTTCGCCGCGGATGGGAGACGATGAAGCCCGGCGCCGAGTTGCCGTCGAGAAACTCACCAGTGCCCCTCCGGCCCACCGACTCCACTTCGTCAACCACGAGAGCGAATCCCTCTTCGTTCTCCTCCAAGGGGACGCCGCTGCTCCGGTGCGCGTCAAGACTCCGACGCTAGCTTGTGACTGTTTCACCTGGACCGAAGACACCGTTAGTGGCGAAATTGCTCCGCACCGCGAAGCTACTCTTCTCCTCGAAGCGACGATGGGATCGACACTCAAAATTACGGTGCGTCTCGGCGAGTCCGAGGCCGATGAAATCAGCGGTTCCTGGACTCTCGATCCCGATCTCGCGCGATCGCTCTACTGGACGGGAGACGCTTGGAGTGCAACGCTCGCTGACCCTCGGAAAGCCACCGAGACGACCCAGATCCAACTCACCCCGCAGGGATCGACGATCCGATCCAAGCGCCCTATGGTGTCATCGGAAGTGGAACAGCAGCTGGAGGCTCTGGGCTACGTGAACTGACCGTCGTAGAGCGCAGCGGAGCTACTCGACGGTCAGCGCTCCTCCATCAGGAGTCCACCACGCGGAGGCGACCCGAAAGGCACGGAAACCCCGCACCACGGTGTGGATGTCTCGCCAACGACGGGCCTCCCTTCGCGGCACCAGAGGCACGTCCTCGAACAGGTCTGCAGTGTCGGCGGCGATCGATTCAGACCGTTGTAGGTCCACCCAGAAGCCGCTCGCTTGCTCGGTCCGAGCCGCTTTCCAGATCGGTTCCCAGGCGGCTCGCTGGGTCAGGGCCAAGTCGAGTCCACGATTGTCGGTGGCTACGACGACAGCACCGGCCAGGGCGCCGGTTTCCAGGTCTTTTGACGGCAGGTCGCCGAGACTCCCCAGTAGGCGCGATCCCGGCAGGGCAGCGAGGGCGGCAGATCGATCGGTGGAGACCACTGCGGCCGACGGCAATTCCCCACGTCGCAACTCTCCATCGAACACCAGAAGCATCACGCCGGTCGGTCCTCCGTCGACCCTGAAGACCGCCAGTTGGTCGACGGTGGAGAGAAGATCGAGGCCCGACTCAGGAGACGAACCCGCCGCGGCGGCGAGCCCTGAGGCCAGGCTGAAACCGAACCCACTACTTGTGAGGTCATAGACACCCACCGGAATGGCGAGACCCCGAGCACGAAGCTCGATACGGCCAAGAGATCCTCGGTTCGAGCGCCAACGGTCAGCTGGATCGTCCCCCGCCACCGGCTTCCCGTCGGTGTCTTCCCCCAGCGCTGCTCCACCCTTTGACAGGACCCAAGTACCGCCCCGCTGCCAGCTAACCTGTGCCTCCTCGTCGCTGAGTTCCACCGCGCCCCCCTCGAGCCAGGGATTGGATGCGAGAGCGCCCGCCGCGCGCCCCCCGAGACGCAACAGCGGGTAGGGGCGAATGGCGAGTTCCGCCCGCTGGCCGTCCAGTGACGCGGCCACCGCCAACTCCCGGGACGGAGGCAATCCAAGGCCCCCGAGCCGCGGCAGTCCATCGATGTCGGCCCCAGCCAACCGTGCTGCCGCCAAGAGCACTTCAGCCGGTTGGTCGAGCTGACGCCCCAAGGCGGGGAGGTTCTGGTGGGGAAAGGGCATCCAGAGAATCACGTCGGGGGGGGTCTGCCCCTGCCCCAGCCTTCGCAATACTTGACTCGATTCGGGCTCCACCGGACGCAAGCGCGGTGTGTACCAACAGCCAAAATGGGCGACCGCTCCGCCCACGAGGAGCCCGGCGCCGAGCCATACCGCGCGCCCCCAAAAGGCACTTCGGGAGCTGATGGCAGCGCGATCAGAAGGTGAAGCCGTCGACACCCGCGGACTATACTCGCGACCGTGACCTACCGCATCGCAATCGACGCGCGCAAGATTCGCGACTTCGGCATCGGAACCTATATTCGGAACCTCTGTCACGGCCTCGCCAAACTCGACGAGGACAACCGTTACCTCGTACTGGTGGGGGCCACTGGCAAGGAAGCGCTCGGTCCGCTGCCGGAAAATTTCGAACTCATCACCGCCAATGCGCCCGTTTACAGCCTGCGCGAGCAGGTCACCCTCTCGTGGCGCCTGTATCGCCTCGGTGCCGATCTCTACCACGCGACGCACTATGTGCTTCCTGCGGTCGTCCCATGCCGCGCCGTCGTCACCATCCACGACATCATCCACGTGCTCTACCCGGAATTCCTTCCGTCGCGGCTCGCCTTCTTCTATGCCCAGCGCATGATGCGCCGCAGCCTCGCCCGAGGCGACCGCATCATCACGGTGTCCAAGAACAGCCGCTCCGACCTCTTGCGCTACTACGATGTCGACGAGTCGCGGATCGAGGCCGTATACAACGGAGTGGAAGACCTCTACCACCAGCATCTCGAGGCCGTCGACCTCGACCGTTGGATGCAGCAGCTCGATCTCGAGCGTCCGTACCTACTCTTCGTCGGCAACCCCAAGCCCCACAAGAACCTGGACAACGTCATCCGAGCGTACGCCAAGGCCCGCGAGACTCACGACTTCGACGCGCCCCTGGTCTGCGTTGGGAGCCGTCCGGAGGCCGATTTCAAGATCCGCCAGAGGGCCGAGCAGCTGGGAATTTCCGCTGACGTCCGGCTCCTAGGACACGTCGCCCAGGAAGCGCTACCCGCTATTTACCAGGGAGCGACCCTGTTCCTTTATCCGACGCTCTACGAGGGCTTCGGTCTCCCGGTGGTCGAGGCGATGGCCTCTGGAGTCCCCGTCATCACCTCCAACACGTCGGCCCTGGAGGAGATCGGCCAGGGCTACGCCCACCTCGTCGATCCTCTCGACATCGACGCCATGGCGCAGGCTATCGGTCACTGCATGACCGACGCCGACCACCGCCAGGCGCTCATCGAAATGGGCCTCAAGCGGGCACGGGAGTTCAGCTGGCAACGGACCGCCCGGCGTACGCTGGAGATCTATCTCGAGGTTCTCGAAGCCAAGTGAGTTCTGCACCCACTGAGTTCACCGTCTCCCTCCGATCGTGCACTCCAGTGGGCCTTCGAAAGTCCGAACCATGACCGACCAAGGATCTAGCTCCAAGCCCAGTCCGGCGTGGAGATCGTCTCGAGTGGCGCTCGTCCACGACTGGCTCACCGGCATGCGGGGTGGGGAGAAGGTTCTCGAGTTGATCGCTCAGGATTTCCCCGAGGCGCCGATCCATACCCTGTTCCACTTCCGCGGCAGCGTCAGTCCAGAACTCGAAGCGCACCCCATTCATACCAGCTACCTTCAGCATGCACCCCTGGCAAAGGGACACTACCGCAGCTACCTCCCCCTTTTTCCGAAGGCGATCGAGAGTTTCGACCTCTCCCCATTCGATCTGGTGTTGAGTACCAGCCACTGTGTCGCCAAGGGTGTGATCGTCCCCGCGGGCGCTCACCACGTCTGCTACTGCCACACGCCGATGCGCTACGCCTGGGATCAGGAGAAGGTGTACTTTCCGGACGACCGAGGGTTGGTGGCATGGTTGCGACGGCGGGTCCTCGCCCGGTTGCGACGCTGGGACGTCGCCTCCGCCTCACGGGTCGACACGTTCATCGCGAACTCCACCCATGTCGCCAAGCGGATCGAACGCTACTACGGACGCTCTGCCGAGGTCATTCACCCACCCATCGACATCGACTTCTTCACTCCCGGATCGGGAGCCAGTGGTGACTACTGCCTCGCGGTCGGCTCCGCGGTCCCTTACAAACGCCTCGACCTGGCCGTGGCCGCCTGTCAACAACTCGGGATCGAGCTGCGGATCGTCGGAGGTGGACCCTCGGCCCAGGCACTCGCCAACCGCGGCGGAACCACCACCCGAGTCTTGGGGCGAGTGACCGATGAGGAGCTACGAGACCTCTACCGAGGAGCACGGTGCTACCTGCTTCCCGGAGTCGAGGACTTCGGGATGGGCACAGTCGAGGCCTTGGCCTGCGGTACTCCGGTCGTCGCTCTCGCCGCCGGTGGAGTCCTCGACGTGGTCGAAGACGGTCGCCATGGCGTCCTCTTCCAGGAGGAGGGAGACCACCATGCCCTTGCCGCCGCCATTGACAAACTGGGCAAAACCCGGTTAAATCAAGCCGGTTTGCGCAGTCGTGCCGAGGATTTCTCTGTCCAACGGTTTGTCACAGACTTCCGTTCAGTCCTCGATCATGAACTCGCCGCCGCCGAGTCCGCACCGGAGGGTTCCCTGGATTGATACAACAACGGCACCGTAAGCGAGCCGCGCTCTACCTCGGGGGAGACCTCGCGGCCACCGTGGTCGCCTTCTTCGCTGCTTGGTACGTTCGATTCGAGACAGAGTTTATTCCGGTGACCCGCGGGGTCCCGGAGTTTGGTCCGTATCTCGAACTCCTGCCCGCCGTCCTGCTGATTTGGCCCTTGGTCATCTACTTCCACGGGCTCTACCAGATTCGCCGTGGGCGGAGTCGCGTCGACGAAGTACTGACCCTTACCGTGGCCGTGCTGCTTGGTGCGATCCTGCTCTCCGGCGTGAGTGCCTGGTACCGTCCGTTCGAGACCGGTAGCGAGCACTACTTCACCTACTCCCGCTGGTTCATGGGCCTCTTCGTCACCTTCGATCTATTCCTGGTCGCCACTTCCCGCATGGTGATCCGTCAAGCCCTGCAGTGGCGGCGGATGCGCGGGCTCTCGATGCAGCGAATCCTCGTGGTCGGAGCGGGCCGCCTGGGTAAGGAGATCGCCGGGCGCCTTCAACTGCACCGCGAGCTCGGCTTCCAGATCGTCGGCTTCCTCGACGACGACCCCGGGAAGGTCGGCCTCCGCTTCGGTGATATTCCGGTGGTGGGACGCATCAAGGACATCGAGAGCGTCGTATCCGAACGGTCGGTCGACGTCGTCTACCTGGCCCTCCCCCTCGAGGCCCACAAGAAGACCCTGCGCGCGCTTCAGTCGGTGGGTCGAGAGTGCGTCGAGGTCAAACTCGTCCCTGACATCCTCCAGTACGCGGCACTGCAAGCCTCGGTCGAGGACCTCGACGGCATGCCCGTTATCAACCTCACGCAGGTTCCATTGCAGGGTTGGAACAGCCTGATCAAGAGGGTTCTGGACGTTGCCGCCAGCGGTGCCGGCATGCTGATTCTCTCGCCGCTGCTCCCGATTCTCGCCGCCATCATCTGGCTCGAAGATCGGGGTCCCATCTTCTATAGCCAGGAACGCATGGGGCTGGACGGCAAATCCTTCCAGATCTGGAAGTTTCGCTCGATGCGCGTCAACGCCGAGTCGAGTACGGGGCCGGTCTGGGCATCCCGCGGTGACGACCGACGAACCAGGCTCGGCAGTTTCCTACGGCACTGGTCCCTCGATGAACTTCCCCAACTCTGGAATGTCTTCGTCGGCGACATGTCGCTGGTGGGACCCCGCCCGGAGCGACCCACCTTCGTCCACGAGTTCAAGCACAAGATTCCGCACTACATGCTGCGCCATCGAGTCAAAGCCGGCATCACCGGTTGGGCACAGGTTCACGGCTGGCGCGGCAACACTTCGATCAAGAAGCGCATTCAGTACGATCTCTACTACATCGAGAACTGGTCTCTCAAACTCGATCTCAAGATCCTCTGGATGACCTTCCGCGACGGCCTCCGACACACCAACGCGTATTGATCGGGGGAACTCCCCCTCCCAACGTCCCTTGAGGACCCCTCGAGACCCCGCACGGTTCCGCGTGCTTGCGACAGGCTTCGTCTATTCGGCCTATGCCTGGACCGTTCTCGGCCTTATCGCCCTCGTCGGCATACCTCTGATCATCGTGACTCCGACCCTGGCGTGGCGGCGCCGGCTGGCACGATCCATCTGCCGTCTGATGTTTCTCGCCTGTGCCGTTCCCCTCCAAGTCGTCGGGCTCGATCTGCTGCCAGAACAATCCAACTACTTGGTGGTCGCCAACCACTTCAGCTTCGCCGACGGCTTGATCCTCACCGCAGCCCTCCCCCCTCGGCATGGCTTCATGATCAAGGCCGAGGTGGCCCGCAACCCGGTGGCTCGTTGGCTCCTCCTGCGCCTGGGATGCCACTTCGTCGAGCGTTTCGACAAGCGCAAGGCCGCCACCGCCGCCCGAGTGGCTCGGAAGAGGGCGCAGAGCGGCGATGCCCTGGTCTTCTTCGCCGAAGGCACCTTCCATGACCAACCGGGGCTCCTACCCTTCCACCTCGGAGCCTTTGCTACCGCGGTGGGCGCCGGTATCCCGGTGGTTCCGGTGGGTATTCGTGGCAACCGAACGTTGCTCCGAGGAAAGACAGGGCGTCTGCGCTGGACCCCGATTGCGGTGGAGATTGCGACGCCGATCTCGGCTGACTCCGAACCGGGTCGGAGGGCCGCACGTCTGCGAGACGCCGTCCGGCGGGAGGTGCTCGCTCGGTGCGGGGAGGCCGACGCGACGATCAGCGCGCAATCTGCCGACAGTGCCGATTCCACCTGATTGGGATACAGAGGCGCGTCGCCGGATGCGACTGCAACCTCGGGACACATCCCCCGTATTATGGGGGACCCCACTTCCCTCTTTCTCTTGGAGGCTTCCATGCGTCGCGCCCAGATTGTCTCAATCCTCGCCCTTGCCTGGGCGCTAACGCTCTCCGCTCTAGCTTCTGATCGCGTTCCAGAAGACCACTGGCTGTCGTACTCCGACCCGCGCGAGGCCGGCTTTGACCCGGCCCGATTGGCGGAGGCCGAGGCGCAGTGGAGCGACCTCCCCTCCTCCGCTTTCATGGTCATCGCCGACGGAGCGGTGGTCGCCAACTGGGGCGAGACGGAACGGCGCTTCATGTGCCACTCAGTGCGTAAGAGCTTTCTCTCCGGGCTCTTCGGTATCTACTGGGACCGAGGTGAAATCGAGCTCAACAAGACGGTTGGCGAAATCGGCATCGACGAGGAGGATGGACTCCTCGACTCCGAGAAACAGGCTCGGGTGCTCGATCTCCTCAAGGCGAGATCCGGCGTTTTCCACCCCGCTGCCTATGCTGGGCGTACCGATTCCCGTCCGCGAGGCAGCGAAGGTCCGGGCCGCTATTTCGCCTACAACAACTGGGACTTCAACACTCTGGCCGCCATCCTCGAAAAGGAGACCGGAAATACCGTATTCGAGGCCTTCGACGAGCACTTCGGTCAACCGCTGCAGATGGAGGATTGGCGCCTCGCTGACGGCTACTTTCACTACGAGCGAGACAAGTCGGTCTATCCCGCCTATCCATTCCGTCTATCGGCCCGCGACGCAGCCCGCTTCGGGCTCCTCTACGCCCGCGATGGCGCCTGGGGTGAGCAACGGATCCTGTCACGCCATTGGGTGCGCCGCAGCACCGCCCTCTACTCCATCGACAACGACGTCTTCGGCTACGGATTCATGTGGTGGATCGCCCGAGAACCGCGCTTCGAACGCTACGGAATGGCGGCAGCCCTCGGCGTCGGCAATCAGATGATCGCGATCTTCCCTGATATCGACCTCGTCATCGTCAATCGTGCCAACACCTACCACGGTGAGACAACACCCCAGTCGGAGCTCCTCGATCTGGTCGAGAAAATCCTCCAGGCGAGGACCGGTGTCCCGACCGCCCAACCGCGTCTCGTGCCCCTCCCGGAAGCAGCCCCAGACTCGCGACTCCGGCCCGCTGTTCCCGAGAGCCTCGACGAGCTCGTCGGTGTCTTCCCTTACCCGCCAAACTCCTTGGGACTGCCCGAAGCCACCACCGTTTCGGTGAAGCGCGAGGGCGATCATCTCGTGACGTTCTCCGAGGTATCGGGCACCTTCAACACCTACCTCCAGCCCGATGGTTGGCTGGTCGAAGAGGACAGTTTCGAGCGCTACCTCCCCCTCAGGAACGAGGACGGCGAGATGGCGGGCTTGGTCGATAGCGAGACCCTCGCCAGATCCGCCCTTCTCGCGGCGGCCGCAGGAGATTCCGTGAGCGCCGCCCGTCGCCTGGAACTGATCGAAGGAGAGGAAGGCCTCTCGCTTGCGATATACCGGATCGTGATCCAGCTCATCACCGACCCGACCAGCGCCGAGAACGCAGCCCGCCAGCTGATGGACTCAGAGGATTCCCGGGAGGTCGAAGCGCAGTTCAACGGGGCGGGCTATCAAATGCTCTATGGACCGCCCAACACGGCGCGTCCCGAGCTCGCCCAGTCCGTCTTCGAACTCAACACTCGCCTTTTCCCTGGGTCCTTCAACGCCTGGGACAGTCTCGCGGAGGCTCACATGGTCCAAGGCCACCGCGACGAGGCGGTCCGCTTCTATCGCAAGTCCCTGGAACTGAACCCCGACAACCGGAACGCCACCACCAAGATCGAGGAGATCACGGCCGACGAGACCGGCAGCGAGGCGCAAAGCCGCAACGAGTAGTTTTAGTGATCTAGGGGCGCTCTCCGCAAGCGGGCGTCAACACCGACCGAAGTGGCACAGCCGGTCCGAACGCGACGGCCTTGCATGGCACGACCTGACCCTCCGCGGCGGCACCAGCGCCTTGGAGCGTCAAGGTGCCAATCGCTGCTCTCGTGGGCAGACGAAGAGCCAACGGGACGTTGGCGTTTCAGGGCGGGTTGGCCCTTTGGGGCACCGTTGGCCTTGCGGGGGACGTCGTGGACCTCCGATTGAGGAGGAGATGCCCTGGAAGATCGAATCCCTCACGCTCCGTCCACAACGCAGCGCGAGTTCCAAGGCCGTCGACGTGACCCAGGGGGCTCTCCACAAGCGGACGCAAACTGCGCCCAAAGTTATACCGCGCTCCGCCGCGCAGTGGAGCGCAGGCGCCGGCTCACCCTCCAGCTACCATCCCGCCGGCGCCGGCCCCTGGGACACGTTGACGGCCTTGGGGCTTTGCGCGGCCGACGACCATCGCTTGGGCCGGACGAAGAGCCAACGAGGACGTTGGCGCTCCAGGGCGGGTTGACCCTCTTTAGGGTAGTACCGCCCCAATGAGCTCGGCCGAGCCCTCGAGTGCGGTCCGCTGCATGTAGTGGTGGACTCCACGCAGCCCGCCGAGCTCCTCACCTCCACCGGCCCGGCCCGGTCCGCCGTGGACCAGTCCCGGTAGGACAGCACCGGGTCCCCAGGCCTCGGACGCGATGTCCGCTGAACCTAGGTAGACGCGACCGTTGTACGGGGCGATGCCCAGAATCAGGTCGCGCACGAAGTCCTTGTCATCGGAGTAGACGGAGGACACCAGAGAGCCCTCGCCGAGCGCCACCAACTCCGCCGCGTCGTCGGCCGTTCCATCGTAGGGCATCAAGGTCGCGACGGGACCGAATACCTCCCGATTGTGGACGGTGGGAGCCTCTCGCGGGTGGTCGCATTGTAAGAGCACGGGACCGAGGAAGCAGCCGGCGTCCGCATCGCCGCCATCTCCCCTTTCCACCCGTTCGACCGCACCGAAAACGATCTGCCCACAGGTCGCGAGGTCGCCGACTCCGCTCCGTACGTCTTCGAGCTGGGCCGCACTGGCCAGGGGCCCCATGCGAACTCCCTCCGCACCAGGCTCGCCGACGGTGGTCTTGGCCAGGCGCTGGGCCAGGGCGTCGCGAGCCTCCGCCAACTGACCGGCTGGCACGAAGATGCGGCGCGTGGCCGTGCACTTCTGCCCCGCCTTCTGGGTCATCTCTCGGGTTACCTCCTTGACGAAGAGATTCCAAGTGTCGCTCGCGACGTCCACATCAGGTCCGAGAACGGCCGCGTTGAGCGAGTCGGCTTCCACCGAGACTCGAACGCCCTTCTCCAAGACCCGAGGGTGGGAGCGCATCTTGCGCCCGGTCGCCGCTGACCCAGTGAAGGCGAGAACATCCTGAGCTTCGAGATGGTCGAGGAGATCGCCGGCGGGACCGGCGAGAAAGGTCCAACTACCGGCCGGCAGCAATCCACTGTCGACAAAGAGTTCGGCGAGACGGTGAGCAACGGTTGCCGTCAGAGTGGCGGGCTTGACCACGATCGGCATCCCGGCCATCAGGGCGCACGCCATCTTCTCGGCGAATCCCCACGCGGGAAAATTGAAGGCATTGATGAGCACCGCGGCACCTCGTCGAGGCACCCAGACATGGCGCCCGCAGAGCGATGTTTCCTTGCCCAAGGGTAGCGCATCCCCATCCGCCAGAATTTTGGCATCACCCAGTCCCCGACCGATGTTGGAGTAGAAGAAGAGGGTACCGCTGGCACCGTCGATGTCGAAGCTGCCGTCACCCGCGGTGTTTCCACCGTTGGTCCGCGCCAGTTCCAAAAGCTCGTCGCGATGCTCACGAACGACCTTCGAAAGGCCCTTGAGGATGGCACCGCGCTCGGCGAAGGTCAGGGCCCGTAGGCTGGCGCCACCGACCCGGCGCGCGTGCTCGAGGGCGGCCCCCATATCGACCCCAGTGGTCGACGCCGTCGCCACCACCTCGCCCGTCGAGGGATTGTAGAGCCGACTGCCCTCTCCCTCTCCGTCGACCCATTGGTCCTGAACGTAGCTGCGAATGCGAAGGGTATCGGTCATGGAAGGGCTATCCTCGTGGTGGTTGAGAAGTACTGGGGTTGGCCGGGCCGGGCCCGGGTTCGCCGAAGCGGGATGCTACC
>JAIOJS010000350.1 GCA_019911795.1 Thermoanaerobaculia bacterium
AATCAGAGCCCACAAGATCCGTTTGATCGGAGCCGAGGGTGAGCAGCTGGGCGTCGTCGACGTCCGTGAAGGACAACGTATCGCCGACGATACCGGTCTCGACCTGGTGGAGGTGGCGCCGAATGCCGACCCACCGGTGTGTCGCGTCATGGACTTCGGCAAGTTTCTCTACCAAGAGAAGAAGAAGCAGGCCGAAGCCAAGAAGAAGCAGAAGACCTTCCAGGTCAAAGAGGTCAAGTTCCGGCCCATGATCGACGACCACGACTTCATGGTGAAGTTCAAGCGTCTGGTCGGCTTCCTCGAAGATGGTGACAAGGTCAAGGCGACGGTGCAGTTCCGCGGTCGCGAAATGCCCCGCATGGACCTGGGTTACAAACTACTCGATCGGATCGCAGCTGACGTGGGTGAGCGCGGTATGGTAGAGTCGCGGCCCGAGCGCGCGGGACGACGCCTGCACCAGGTGATTTCACCGCCGCGCAAGGGTGGAGGCAAGAAGGGCGAGACGACAGCGTCTGCGCCGGCACCAGCGCCGAAAGCAGCGCCGAAAGCAGCGCCGGCGGCAGCGCCGGCACCGGAGAAGGCAGAGTAGCGGACGTCTTTTACGGCTCCATGGGTCGACAAACAGGCGGCTTGGCGCTGGTAGGGCGCGGGGTGTCCTTCGGGCACTCGCGAAGCGCGTCTCCGTTCTGGGCGGCCTTTCGAAGGGCGAAGTTGGCCAGTCAGCCAGAGTTTTTCTTAGTTACCTAGTACTCAGCCCAGTGGACATTCACTGGATACATCACGCAAGGAGGGCGATATGCCCAAGATGAAGACCCGCAAGGGTGCGGCCAAGCGATTCAAGCTGACCGGCAAGGGGAAGGTGATGCGTCATCACTCGATGACCAGCCACATCCTGACCCACAAGTCGACCAAGCGGAAGCGCAACCTACGGCAGTCGGCCGAGGTGACGGGAAAGTTTGCTCAGAACATCCGAGAGATGTTGAACTGATCGGATCTGACTGATCAGATCTGATCTGGCGTCCAGACTTGCTGACTAGTTCCGCAGTCAAGGACTTGAAATAGGGCGAGCCGTAGTGGCCCGCCGGGCTGTTCGAAAGCCCTCGACCGCGGTTGGTGCGAACCTGTCCAACCCGGTCTGAATACCGACGGTCGCTTCGACGCGACCGCATTACACCAAGGAAACGAGGTTCCAAAATGGCAAGAGTCAAGCGCGGCAACAACCGTACTGAAAAGCGCAAGAGGGTTCTGAAGCAGGCGAAGGGCTTCTATGGCAAGAAGTCGACGTCCTACCGTATCGCCAAGGAGGCGGTCGACCGGGCCGGTTCTTTCGCCTACCGCGACCGCCGAGCCAAGAAGC
This sequence comes from Thermoanaerobaculia bacterium, assembly GCA_019911795.1. Lineage (GTDB taxonomy): Bacteria > Acidobacteriota > Thermoanaerobaculia > Multivoradales > JAIOJS01 > JAIOJS01. The sequence continues at coordinate 1,358 of JAIOJS010000350.1, forward strand.
GCGATTTCCGTCGCCTCTGGATCATCCGCATCAACGCCGGCGCCCGACTCAACGGCATGTCGTACAGCAAGCTGATCGCCGGACTGAATGCGGCCGGTTGTGAGATCAACCGCAAGATGTTGGCCGACATGGCGGTATTGCAGCCCGAGGTCTTCGCCGAGATCGTCGAGACCGCCAAGAGCGCTCTTGGCTCGTCCGATTCGTGAATCGGAGCCTCCCGCCACGGTGGGAGGAAAACAGTCTCGGAGAAGAGCACAGTCTTGCACACCACGCGGTCCTGCACTCCTACGGAGTCGGGACTTCGCGTGGCGTCTCGAGGTAGGAGGCCGGACCTAGGGTGATGGAGAGTTTCGACGAACTCCGCGAGCGGTTCCGTCGCGAGGCGGCCTCGATCGCGGACCGCGAGGCCTGGGAGGCCCTGCGCCTCGATTGGCTCGGACGCAAGAAGGGTGTTCTGCGTTCGCTCCTCGCCCGTATCGGTGAGGTGGCGGCGGAGAGTCGACGAGAATTCGGCGCCCAGGTCAACGAACTCAAGGTCGAGGTCGAGCGCGGTCTCGAGGAGATCGGGGACCGGCTGGCGGCGAAGGAACGCGAGGCGTCGATCGCTGATCGGCGGGTCGACGTCACGCTCCCGGGCCGACGACCTCGGCGCGGGTCCCTGCATCCCGTGACTCGGGTCACCGAGGAGATCGAAGCGATCTTCGCCGAACTCGGATTCAGCGTGGCCGAGGGGCCCGAGGTGGAGTCCGATTTCCACAACTTCGAAGCCCTCAACATGCCTCCGGACCATCCGGCGCGAGACACTCAGGATACCTTCTTCGTCGAAGGCGGCCGCGTCCTGCGCACCCACACCTCTCCGGTGCAGATCCGCACCATGCTGACCCGCAAGCCACCGATTCGCATCATCTGTCCGGGGCGCGTATTTCGCTTCGACAACGATCTCCGGCACTCGCCGATGTTCCATCAGGTCGAGGGTCTCGCGGTGGCCGAGGGGATCACCTTCGGACATCTCAAGGGAACGCTGGAAGCCTTCCTGCAGCGGCTGTTCTCTCCGGAGACAGGCGTCCGCCTGCGTCCGAGCTTCTTCCCCTTCACCGAGCCCTCGGCCGAGGTCGACATCACCTGTCCCTTCTGTCGCGGGGAGGGCTGCGCCACCTGTTCCCAGTCGGGTTGGATGGAGATTCTGGGCGCGGGGATGGTGGATCCGCGGGTCCTCAGGAACTGCGGCATCGACCCCGACATCTACAGCGGCTTCGCCTTCGGATTGGGCCTCGATCGGGTCGCCATGATCCGCTACGGGATCCCCAACATCCGTCTTCTCTTCGACAACGACGAACGACTCCTACGCCAGGTGGACCGCTGATGCAGTTCTCTCGCGAATGGCTCGCCGAGTACGTCGAGGTCGACGGCGGCATCGCCGAGGTGGCGAGCGAAGACCTCGCTCGTAAGCTGACGGACCTGGGTCTGGCGGTGGAACTGATCGAAACGGTTCGTCCCGGTGCCGTCGACGAGGACACGGTCTTCGACCTCGATATCACCACCAACCGTCCTGACTGTATGAACCACATCGGTCTCGCCCGCGAAGCGGCGGCGGCGCTCGGTGGCACCCTGCGGCGTCCAACGGTCGATCTGCCCGCGGGGAAGGAGTCCACCGAGGTAACGATCACGATCGAGGAAGGGGCGCTGTGTCGCCGCTTCGTCGCGGTGGTCTTGGAGGATGTCACGATCGGCGAGAGCCCGGACTGGTTGCGCCGTCGTCTCGAGGCGATCGGCCACCGCCCCATCAATAACATCGTGGACGTTACCAACTACGTCCTCTGGGAGTCGGGACAGCCCCTCCACGCCTACGACCTTTCGACGCTGGCCGGGGAGCACATCGTGGTGCGACGGGCGACCGACGGTGAGACCTTGAAGACCCTGGACGGTGAAGAGCGCAAGCTCGACCCCGACATGCTAATCATCGCGGATGACGAGCGGCCGATCGGACTGGCCGGAGTCATGGGCGGTGAGGCGACGGAGGTCGAGCCGACCACGCGCCGGATCCTCCTCGAGGGCGCTTGGTTCGATCCGAAGAGTGTTCGCAAGACGGCTCGCAAGCTGGGCATGCACACCGATGCCTCCCACCGTTTCGAGCGCGGGACTGACCTGGAGGGTGGTCGTTGGGGCGTCGAGCGGGCGGCGGCTCTGATGTTGGAAGTGGCCGGAGGGCGCCGGGTCGCCGCCACCTTCGACGTGAGAGGAGAATCCTTTCCGAGCCTCCCCTCGATCCCGTTGTCGCACTCCCGCCTAGAGGCCTTCGCCGGCACTCGATTCGATCGGGCCGAGGTCGCGGCTCGGCTCGAGGCGATCGGCTTCACCCTGAAGCCAAACGACGCCGGTTGGCGGGTCACGCCCCCCGAATGGCGACGCTTCGACGTCCTCGAGGTAGCCGATCTCTACGAAGAGGTCCTGCGGACGCTGGGTTTCGACCGCGTCCCGGCCGCGCTGCCTCCCTCGGCCGGGCCGGATGCTCCCGAGTCTCCGGTTCACGCCCTGCGTCGACTGGTTCGGCGAGAACTCGCGGCGGCGGGCTACGCCGAGGTCATCAACTACGCCTTCTACGGCGCCCCGGAGGAGTCCTTGGTGCTACCCCTCGAGGGTGACGGCCGACTCATCGAGGTGCAGAACCCGCTGTCGGATCGCTACCGTTGGATGCGACGCAACCTGGTGGCGGGAGTGGTGAGCAACGGCGACTTCAACCGGCGCCGGAATCTCGGAGCGGTACAGCTCTTCGAGATCGGTCATGTCTTCTGGTGCGACGAGGAGTTCGAACCGAGCGAGGCGGAGCATCTCGCCATCGTCCTCGGGGGACTCCTGGGCACCCCCTGGGAGCGGCCCCTGGACTTCGATCTCTTCGACCTCAAGGGCATTCTGGAGAGCGTTGCCGACCTGGTTGGAGTGGAGCTGACCGCCCGGGCAGTAGATCTCCAAGGATTGGTTCCGGGCGTTTCGGCGCAGTTGTACCGCGACGGTCGGGTCGTGGGATTTCTCGGAGAGCTCGACGAAGGCGCGACGGAAGGGTTTCCACTCTTCATCGCCGAACTCGACCTAGGAGCCCTGCTTCCCCTCGAGCGACCGCGCCCGGTGCAGATCCCCTTCCGTCATCCGGGGATTGCGGTGGATCTCACCCTGACGCACCCGATCGAGACTCCCTACAGTGACATCGCCGACGCCATCGATTCGCAACAGGTCGAGGATCTGGTGGGCTTCGGACTCGAGGCGCGGTATCAGGGCAAGGGTGTTCCGAGCGGATCGGTCAATACCACCATCCATTTTCGGTACAATGCCGAAGACCGGTCACTCACTCAGGATGAAGTCAACGAGCGCCAGACGGTTCTCGCAGATTTCCTGAGGGACCGTTTCGGATCCGGAGGTCACTGATCGATGGAAGCGCCTTGGCTCAATCAGCTCGAAGACCGCGTTCGGCAGGCGATCAAAGAGATCGAACGCCTGCGGGAGGAGAACGCAAGCCTCGATGAGGAGGTCAAGACCCTGCGCAAGGCAGCCTCTAAGTCGGCTTCGGTTACGGCGACTTCCAGCAAGGGCAAGTCAAAGGACTCCGAGCGATGGGAGGCCGAGCGCATCGAGGTGAAGGAGCGGGTCGAGGCGCTGGCGGTCAAGCTCGAAAAGCTGCTCAACAAAGGCTGAGCCGCCCACCGAGCCTCGTCTATCCAGCCAACC
>JAIOJS010000351.1 GCA_019911795.1 Thermoanaerobaculia bacterium
GGACTAGCGTTCGAAGTAGCGGTCGGCGGCCGGCGAGGCCTAGTTCCTCGTTGGTGTAGCCCCAACCATCGAGTATCATGAGGTGACCTTCCCCACTCCGCGCTTCGGGTTCCGCTGGCTCGCCTCTTCAGGCTCGAAGGCGGGCTCGAGACACGGGCTCGAACGACAACCGAGGAGCCTCATGTCGACTCAGAACTACGAAAACCACGGACGCCTTGTCCCCTTGTTCCACTATGGACTCAGCGTCCTCCTGTTGGCCGCACTCGTTACCTCCGGTTGGAACTTCTACCGCTCCCTCGTCCACGGCAGCGGGCGGTTGGCCGGCCTGACTCTCATCCTCCTCACCCTGGCTGGGCTCCTCCTCTTCTGGTTCTCTCGCGTCTTCGCTCTGAAGGCTCAAGATCGAGCGATCCGGGCGGAAGAAAACCTCCGCCACTTTGTGCTTACTGGCAACCTCCTGGACCATCGCTTGCACATCGGGCAGGTCATCGGACTCCGCTTCGCGCCGGACGAAGAGTTCGTCGCTCTCTCCCTGCGCGCCGCCGAGGAGGGATTGTCCTCGAAGGACATCAAGCAGGCGATCAAGAACTGGCGCGCCGACCTCCATCGTGTCTAGCCCTCCAAATTACCTTCAGATGATTTCCGTAGGAGCGTCCACCATGACTCGACATCTTCTTCTCTCGATGGTCCTCGCCCTTGCTCTAGCCACCACGGCCGCGGCGGATGCCGGCGACCAGATTCGAAAGCTGCTCAACGACGCCAACCTGGAGTACCAGCTCCTCGACAACGGCGCCTGCAAGCTGGTGATCGAGTTCACCGATGGCCGCAGCCAACTCGTCTTTCTGCGCCCCATGGAACCCATGAACGGGCAGGACCTTGTCGAGATCTACTCCCCGGTGATGAAGATCCGCTATCCGCTCGAAGAGAAGGTCGCACGGCGCCTGCTGACCTCCTCGGGACTCCAGAAGATCGGCTACTTCGGAATCGAGGAGGTCGAACAGGGTGAGAACGAGGCATCGAACACCCAACCCACGGTCTTCGCGTACCACAACCTGCCCCTGACCGGACTGACGGGCGAGGTGGTGAACGCCGTGATCCACACCGTGGCCGAGGTTGCCGACGAGATGGAAAAGGAACAGCTCGGGGCTGGTAGCGACGAGTATTAGCCGCAGGCCCAGGGGACTAGATTCCTTTCGGTGGTTGGGGCGAAGAGCCCAATTCCAAACTCGGCGAAACCTCGACCCCCTGTCGGCAGTAGTAGCTGTGAAGGCCGCTTTCGGCCTCGACCCTTCATGAGGAGAACTGCCATGCGCCGACTGACCACCCTGCTCACCCTGACCACCGCCCTCGCTACCGTGGGAGCGGCTGCCGCCCAGGATCCGGACAAGAACCGAAACCGCCACCCCGAGGCCATCCACCACCACGTCTCGGTGGACTGGGACGAGGAGGAGTTCGAAGCGGCGATGGAGGACTTCGAAATTCAGATGGAGGCTTTCGGCCGGGAGATGGAAGTAGTCGGCCTGCACCTAGGCGAACACTTGGGCCACCTTGGCGTGACGATTGCCGGTTCGGTCGGAGAGGCCCTGGCTGAGGTCGAGTGGGACGAGATCTTCGACGAAGAGTTCGAACGCAGCCTCGAGCACGTGGTCGAGACCTCGGTCCACGGATCCCTCGAAGCTTCGCTCCAAGCCCTCGACGCGATCGACTGGGAAGATGTCCAGTATCGCCACCACCATCGTCGGGACCTCAACGAGGCCGACCTGCAAGCGCTCGAACGCGAACTCGAGCGGAAGCTGCACGAGGTCGAGCGCGAACTCGAAGCCCTCTCGAGGAAGCTCGAGCGCGCTAACCGCTAGAGTTCGAGCCTGGCGCCTACCCTCCGGGCGAAACCAGCCACGGGAATCTAGTGTCCTGCTCCGGAATTCCCATGCCACTATTCCGGCCCCTTTTCACCTCTGGCAGCGTTGCGCCTCCTCAAAATACTCCCGGTATTCCTGCGTCGCCGCGCCTTGCCAGAGGAGAAAATGACCTCGGACAAGTGACA
>JAIOJS010000352.1 GCA_019911795.1 Thermoanaerobaculia bacterium
TCCCCCCGGCGCCCTCAATCTTCCCCTCCTCGTCACCGACCCCGCCACCGGGCAGATGACCCACAATCCCGAGTTCGTGATCGTGGCGCGAGCCGTCCTCGATCCATCGACGCAGTTGATCGTCGGCTGCGCCTCGGGTCAGCGTTCGATGATGGCGATCGCGAACTTTGGCGACTACGGCTACATCTGCACCAATGTCAGCTCCGGATTCTCGGGGCAGCGCGACTTCGCCGGCAACATCGTCCAACCGGGCTGGTGTCACCTCGACCTGCCGATCGAGGAGGGAGACGGCGGCGACAAGGGCTGGGCTGCCCTCCGCCGCCGCTAAGGCACCGCACCTCATGACAAGCCCCAGGGCGGTCGCCCCCGCGACCTTCACTCGCCGTTTGGCCACCGTGTTCGAGATGATCAAGATCGAGCACACTCTGTTCGCGCTCCCCTTCGCCCTCCTTGGGATGGTCTTGGCCGCCGACGGGTGGCCAACTGGGCCTACCCTGGGCTGGATCGTCGTCGCCATGGTGGGAGCTCGCAGCGCGGCCATGGCGTTCAACCGTCTCGTCGACCGACAGATCGATGCGGCCAACCCTCGCACTCAAGGTCGCGCCATCCCGGCCGGGCAGTTGACGCCTACCTTCGTCGCTCTCTTTGTCCTGGCCTCGTCCGCACTCCTCGTCGTCGCCGCTTGGCAGCTCAACCCCCTCGCCCTCGCCCTTTCTCCCGTCGCGCTCGGAGTTCTGCTTCTCTATTCGTACAGCAAGCGGTTCACGTCCCTCTGTCACTTGATCCTGGGACTCGCGCTGGCCGGAGCTCCCCTCGGCGCCTGGATCGCGGTGCGGGGCGACCTGACGGTCACGCCGGTCTGCCTCGGTGCCGCCGTGCTCTGTTGGGTCGCGGGCTTCGACATTCTTTACGCCCTCCAGGATCAGGAGTTCGATCGACACTCGGGTCTACATTCGATTCCAGCCCGCTGGGGAACGAAAGGAGCGCTGTGGATCTCGGCCGCGCTTCACGCCGTGATGCTCGGCTTGCTCGCCCTCCTCCCGTCGATCTATCCACCCGGACTAGGCATTGGCTACTGGGTGGGATGGCTCGGCTGTCTCCTCCTCCTCAGCTACCAGCACTGGATCGTTCGGCCCCACGACCTCTCTCGCCTCGACGCCGCCTTCTTCACCGCTAACGGCGTCCTCTCGCTGTGGTTGTTCGTCGCCACCTCGGTCGACGTCGGTCTCATCGCCTGACGCCCGCGCGACTTTGACTTCTACCCGATCTCTCCGGGCGCGCCTCCACCGCCCAGTGTCGGGCTATACTCTCCGTCCTATGTGCGCCGCCATCGATCCCCATCAGTATCCCGCCGAGTTGCGCTCCCTGGCCGCCAAGGTGCGAGACGGCGAACGCCTCGACGAGGCCGACGCTGCCCTCTGTTTTACCACCCCCCACCTCCTGCACCTGGGCCGCCTCGCCGACCACGTCCGTCGTGAACGACACGGCAACATCGCCTACTTCAACATCAATCGGCACATCAATCCCACCAACCTCTGCGTCTACACCTACAACTGCAAGTTCTGCAGCTTCGCCGCCCTCGAGGGGGAGGCGCACGCCTGGAAGATGTCCCACGAGCAGGTCTACGAGCACGCCGCCGCCCAGGGTGGCAACGACATCACCGAGTTCCACATCGTGGCCGGACTCCACGCCGAGATGGACCTCGAGTGGTACGAGGTCATGCTGCGCGGGCTGAAGGAGCGCTTTCCACAGGTTCACCTCAAGGCGTTCACCGCCATCGAAATCGGCTTCTTCGCCAAGCTTCACAAGTTGACGATCGAAGAGGTCCTGATTCGCCTGCGCGACGCCGGGCTGGGTTCCCTCCCCGGTGGCGGAGCCGAGATCTTTCATGAGGACGTGCGGAAGATCATCTGCGACGGAAAGCTCGACGCCGACGAATGGATCGAGGTTCACCGCACCGCCCATCGCCTGGGGATCAACACCAACGCCACCATGCTCTACGGTCACGTCGAAGGCGTCGAGCACAAGGTAGATCACCTGATGCGACTGCGTGCGTTACAAGACGAGAGCGGTCGGTTCAACACCTTCATTCCGCTCGCCTACCACCCCGAGAACAACTACATGGGGCTGCGCTACCACACGACTGGGACCGAGGACCTACGCCACCTCGCCACCGCGCGCTTGGTGCTCGACAACTTCCCCCATATCAAGGCGTACTGGATCATGATCACGCCCAAGCTGGCACAAGTCGCCCTGTCGTTCGGTGCCAACGACGTCGACGGTACGGTCGTCGAGGAGACCATCTACCACATGGCCGGCGCCAACACCGAACAGCAGATGACTCGTGGCGAGTTGGAGCGCATCATCCGTGAGGCGGGCTTCGAGCCGGTCGAGCGCGACACGCTGTACAACCCCATCGAGCGGAAGCCGGCCGGACCCACCCCAGCCTCCAATCCAGAACGCAGCGTCGCCGCGACGACCTGATCGCGAACCCGCGAGAAGCATCTCCGTGCAGAGTCCAGCGCTCCCCCTCTCCTACGTCACCATCGAAGGCCCCATCGGCGTCGGCAAGACGTCTCTGGTAGAGCTCCTGACCGAGCGCTTCGAAGGGGTCAAGCTCCTCGAGGACGTCAACAACCCGTTCCTCGCCGACTTCTACAAAGACCGCCCTGGAACCGCCTTTCAGACCCAGCTCTACTTCCTCCTGTCGCGCTTCAAGCAACAGCAGGATCTTCTGCAGAAGGGTCTCTTCGACCGCCTGGTCGTCGCCGACTACGCCTTCCAAAAGGACCGCGTCTTCGCCTATTTGAACCTCACCGACGATGAGCTCGGTCTCTACAACAAGCTCTACGACCTGCTCGAACCCCAGGTGCGCACTCCCGACCTCGTCGTCTACCTCGTCGCCGACGTCGAGACGTGCATGGAGCGAATCAAGCGGCGCCAGCGACCGATGGAGCGCAACATCTCTGAGGACTACCTCACCGAGTTGATCGACGCTTACCACCACTTCTACCACTACTACGATCGCTCGCCGCTCCTCGTCGTCGACACCCGGCACATCGATTTCGTGCACCGCAGCGAAGACCTCGAAGACCTCATCGCTAGGATCAGCAAGCCTATCCACGGCACCGAGTTCTACACCCCGGTTCGCTGACCGCACCACCCAGGATTTCGAGGATTCTCCTGCCGCTGCGCAGCCGACGCCAGCCCTTACTGCGGTAAGGCTTCGAGCACTTTGCGACGAACCTGACCCAAGGCACCGGTCAGCGAGTCGAGATCCGTGGCGGAGTGGTACTCACCGCGCCCGGCCTCGGCAACGCAACGCAGCTGAGCCCCTTCTTTGTCCGACACATCAAAGCCGATCACGTGGTAGTTGACCCGGCTCCCGGCCGAACGCAGGTCCGACATCAGCGCGCAGGGATCCCCGCCGCAGGTCTCTTCGCCGTCGCTGATCAACACCACATGCACCATGCCTGGACGCGTCGCGACCTCGTCGAAGGCGACGAGTAGGGACCGCGAGAGCGGCGTCTGCCCGCGCGGCTCCACTCCTCGAATCACTGTCTTCAGTTCCGACGCACTCTTCTCCCCGAGCGGAGCCACCAGCGCAATATCCTCACAGTCTTCCTTGCTGCGATGGCCGTAGGCGACCAGCCCGACATCGACGTAGGCGGGAAGATCCGTGAGAACGGTGGCCAGGGCCTCCCGCGCCACCTCGATCTTGGGGCGACCTTCGACCCTTCCCCACATGCTCCCTGAGCCATCGAGGACGAAGAGCACGCTAGCCTCGCCCGCCCAAACCGGGATGCCGATCCCCCATCCAAGTACGAACGCCAGGGTAAGAAAGATCCGGCGCCAACGCGCGCCACCAACAGTGCTCTTCATGACCGGGGTATTCTATCCGCATTCGACAAGCGTCCGCGCCTATGGCACCATGGGTTCCAAGATTCAGAAGCCGCACGCCAAGTCGCCAAGAGGGCTACCCAAAGATCCACGATGCCTCCCGTCCCTCCTTGGCCAAAGGAGTCATCATGGTCCGCCGTCATCCCTCCCTTCCTACCGAGATTTCACTTGCTTGGAGCGTGATCGTCTTCGCCGCCCTGCTGCCGACTACCCTAACCGCTCAGCCCGGTGCCGAGCAGAAAGTAGTGGCCTCCGACCCCGACACCTTCGATGAGTTCGGACGTTCGGTCGATGTCTTTGGCGACTTCGCCGTGATCGGCGCCCCTGGAGACAGTGAGGAGGCCAATGGCGCCGGAGCTGCCTACGTGTTCCACTACGCCGCCGGTACCTGGACCCAGATCCAGAAGCTCACCGCCGACGACGACGCCGTAGCCAACGATGAGTTCGGCTTCGACGTCTCGGTCGAACGCAACCTGATCGCGGTGGGAGCCCCGGGCGATGACGATGCGGGCAACGACGCCGGCGCCGCCTATCTCTTCGAGTGGGACGGCAACACCTGGTCGGAGATCCACAAGCTACTCCCCAACGACGCGAACAACGACGCCTACGCCTTCGGCACCGCGGTGGACATCGGCATCTCCTTCCCCGATGAAGGAGTGTCCCCCGAACAGACCAATGTCGCGGTCGGAGCTCCAGTGGCCGACAACTTCGAAGGAGCCGTCTTCTTCTACGTCCGAACCAACACCAACACCTGGGACCCGATCGGACGCTTTCAGGACTCGGACGGCGCCGCGCCCACGATGAGAGGGCAAACCGGTACCTCGGTCGCAATACGAGGCGACGTCCTGATCATGGGAGCTCCCTTTCACGACCAGCCTCAACCCCTGAACGAAGTCGGTGCCGCCTACGGCTTCGGCCGGGGGCAGATCGTCAACAGCTGGGCCGAGACCGCACCGTACTATCCGGTCGGTCCGCCCGCTCCGTTCGGAAGTGACCTTTTCGGAGCGTCGGTGGCGGTCGACAAGCAATTTGACGTCTACACCGTAGTGATCGGAGCTCCACGCTTCAGCACGCTCCACACCGGCTACGTCACGATCCACGATCCGGCGGGGGGAACCCAAGTCTTCACCGAGTCCACCGCCCACAATTACGGAGCGACCGTTGCCATCGATGGGGGTACGGTCGTCGTCGGCGCCCCCAGGGACGATACCAACGGCCAAGATGCGGGGGCGATCTACTTTCTCACCCGAGACGGCAGTGGGATCTGGAGTCCCGCCGGCATGCTCCAGGCTTCAGACGTGGCCCAAGAGAAGCAGTTCGGCACCTCGGTCGCTTCCCGACACGGCTCCTTGATCGTTGGATCCCCGGAGAGGGGGACGATCCCGGGACCCGGGGCCGCATACCTCTACACCTCGATACTCTTTCGAGACGGCTTCGAGTCGGGAACTACCGCCGCCTGGCAATAGCACCCGGCGGGACCTGCGTCACCCGAATCCTGTCACCGCAACCGGTCCGAGTCTTTGTCAACCCGGACCCGAGGTGGTAGTCTGAAGTCACCCTCGGAACGCGAGGGTCCCGCTTGGATCCCAAGAAGAGGCGATCGCCTAGCGACGCTTCGGGACTGAGACGAACAATCTGAAGAGACGTTTGAAGAGACGACTGTCAACGGCAGAAGCCGTCGGGAGTGCAGCGTCGGCAAGGTCAGTGTGTTCCGACCCGAGTCTGCTGCGCCCTTGATACTTCCGGCTCGATAGCTCGCTCACCTTCAAACTCTCACCGTTCGCTCGAAGCCAATCGCGGGTCGTGTCCCTCGACTCACACCGACTGGAGGCTAGAGATGAGCGAACGAGTGATGGAAGCCAGCCCGACGAAGATCACCGTACCCTGGGTGGCGGAAGCGCCTCTGCGACAGGACCGCCTGGTGATGGCAACCGCCTACGACTTTTCCCAGGCTCGACAGGTCGAGGCGGCCGGTGTCGATATCGTGCTCGTCGGCGATTCGCTCGCCATGGTAGTTCTCGGACACGACGACACCCTTTCGGTCACCGTCGATGAGATGTTGCATCATGTGAAGGCGGTTCGGCGCGGACTCCAGCGGGCCCTGCTCGTCGCCGACATGCCGTTCGGCTCCTTCCACGGCCGGCCCGAAGACGCGGTGCGAGAAGCTATCCGCTTCGTCAAAGAGGGCGGCGCCCAGGCGGTGAAGATCGAGGGCCGGCGCCCCGAACTCATTCGGGCCATCGGTGCCGCCGAAATCCCGGTCATGGCCCACCTCGGTTTGACCCCTCAGTCGGTCCATCGCTTGGGCGGCTTCAAGGTTCAGGGGCGAGGTGACGAGGCCGCTCGGGAGCTCGTCGCCGCGGCTCGCGATATCGAAGCGGCCGGCGCCTTCTCCCTTGTACTCGAGTGCGTCCCCGCTGCGCTCGCGGCCGAGGTCACGGCCGCCGTGAACATCCCGACGATCGGTATCGGTGCTGGCCCGGCGTGCAACGGCCAGGTGCTCGTCTACCACGATCTCCTCGGGATCGAGGAGCGCATCGCGCCCCGCTTCGTGCGCCGGTACGCCGAACTCGGCCTCCTCGGACGCCAGGCGATCGCCGCATGGGCCGCCGACGTACGCAGCGGTGCCTTCCCGTCGACCGAAGAGTCCTACGCGGACCCTTCGCGGTCCGACCTGGTGGATCGCCTCTATGGCTGAGATCACGCTCGAGAGCGTCCAGGACCCCGGCATCGGGGTCTCCATGAAGACCGTGGTCAACGCCGCCGAGCTGCGCGAAGTCGTCGCCGGCTGGCGCCGGGACAACCTTCGAATCGCTCTGGTTCCCACGATGGGAGCCCTTCACGCGGGACACCTCTCTCTCGTCGACGCGGCACGCCGGCACGCTGATCGAGTGGTCGTCTCCATCTTCGTCAACCCCACCCAGTTCGGCCCCGAGGAGGATCTCGACCTCTACCCACGAACCCCCAGCGAGGATGCTCGTCGTCTCGCCGAGACCGGCTGTGACCTGCTCTTCCTCCCGACCCCCGAGGTGCTCTACCCACCGGGACACAGCGTGACCGTCGAACCGGGCACTGCTGCCGAGGGTCTCGAAGGAGAGCATCGCCCCGGCCATTTTCGTGGGGTCGCCACCGTCGTCACGCTCCTCTTCAACCTCGCCCAGCCCGACGTCGCCGTCTTTGGACGCAAGGACGCCCAACAGTTGGCCGTCATCGAACAACTGGTTAGAGATCTCCATCTCCCGATCACGATCGTGGCCGGCGAAACCGTGCGCGAAGACGACGGGTTGGCGATGTCCTCGCGCAATCGCTACCTCGACGCCGCCGAACGACGCGCTGCGACCGTTCTCTGGCGCTCCCTGAGCGGCGCTCAGCGCTTGATCGCTGCCGGCGAACGCGACGCCGATCTGGTTCGAGCTCGGCTTCTGGAAGTTCTCACCAGCGAGCCCCTGGTCCGCGTCGACTACGTCGAGGTCGTGGACACCCAGACCTTCCGACCGGTGCTCGAGATCACCGCGCCCGTGGTCGTTCCCATCGCCGTGTTTCTCGGCACGACCCGCCTCATCGACAACCTCGCCCTCGCTCCAGCCTCGGCCGAGTGAAGAGCGTTCACTGTGTACCCTGGATACCGATTGGAGATATACCCATGCAACGAATGATGATGAAGTCCAAGCTCCATCGCGCCACCGTCACCGGCGCCGACCTCGAATACGAGGGGTCCGTGACCCTCGATCCCCACCTCATGGAGGCGGCGGACATTCTGCACAACGAGCGGGTGGAGATCTACGACGTCACCAACGGAAATCGCTTCGCCACCTACGCAATCCCAGGTCAGCCTGGAGCCGGCGAGGTGGTTCTCAACGGAGCGGCCGCCCATCAGGTCACCCCCGGTGACCTCGTCATCCTCTGCACCTACAGCTACTACCCCGAAACCGCAGCCCGCAACCACACGCCGACCGTAGTCTTCGTCGATGCCGACAATCGCCCGACCGAGCGTCGCGGGGAGAGACTGCCCGCCTAGCACTCCCTCCGCTAAACCTGGACGCCGGAAGCCACCTGACCCGTAAGCGAGTTCATGCTTCGTAGAACTCTCCGCATCGTCATCATCTCCGGCTCGCTGAGCCTTCTCCTTCTCCTCGCTGTCGGCGCCACCCTCCGTCGACCCAGTCTCGGCAGGCTCCACGTCCAAACCACCGAGCGAGCTGATCCCGCCAATCTCGAACGGCACACACGGTTCCTGACCACCGAAGTCCTGCCCCGCGGCAGTGACCATCCCGAGAACCTGGAGCAGGCGGCCCGCTACATCGAGAGCCAGTTCCTGGCGACGACATCAAGGGTTTCGATGCAGAGCTATGAGGCGCGCGGTTCGGAGTATCACAATGTCCTCGCCGAGTTCGGTCCAGAAGACGGACCGAGAATCGTGGTCGGTGCGCACTACGATGCCTTCACCCTGTTTGGAGACTCGCTACCAGGCGCCGACGACAATGCGAGCGGAACCGCCGGTCTCCTCGAGCTCGCACGACTCCTGGGACAAGTCGAACCGAGCCTTCCCATCACTCTTGTCGCCTACACCCTAGAAGAACCACCCTACTTCGCGTCACCGCTGATGGGCAGCCGGATTCACGCCGACTCCTTGGCCGCCCGCGACCTCGAAGTCTGGGGAATGATCAACCTCGAGATGATCGGGTACTACACCTCGGCCCAACCTTGGTCGAGCTGGCTTCTCGACTTCATCTACCCCGACTCCGGTGACTTCATCGCCGTCGTAGGGCGACCCCGTGACAGCTGGCTCACGGGTCACGTGAAACGCGCGTTCCGCGGGGTGAGCACGGTCCCAATTTACAGCTTCAACGGACCCGTTACGATGGGAATCGATGCCTCCGACCATCGCAGCTACTGGCACAACGGCTACGATGCCGTCATGGTGACCGACACCGCCTTCACCCGCAATCCGAACTACCACGCCGAGACCGATACCGCCGAGACCCTCGACTACCCACGGATGGCTTCCGTCGTCGATGGGGTCCTCAATGCCATCTTGCAGCCACCAGGACGAGAGTGACCACTCCCGGGTGGTTTCGTCGTGGCTGGCGACTCCTCTTGACCCTGCTCTTGCGCTCCCCTCTTTGCTACCTCGGCGCCCTCTGGATCGAGAAGCAGAGAAGGACACTGGAGCCAGAAGGGCGACCACTCGACGCTCTGACGCGGACTGCGTTGAACGGCTTCTTCGATCGGGACACGCTCGAGTGCGTGCGCACGGTGGCCGCAGCCTCCATCGAGGAACCGAGGTGGCTCGGATGGGTACGCCGCCTCGGTTTACCGATGGACTTCACCCTTTCCCAGGCGGCCGGGGTCACCTATGGCGATCTCATCCTGGTGGCGAATCCTGTGACCCAAGACAACCCTTCCGTTGCGAAAGAACCCGACGTCGCTCTCCTCTTTCACGAACTCGTCCACGTCGTCCAGTATCGAGCTCTCGGCCTCCACGGCTTCTTACATACCTACGTGGGAGGTTGGATCGCCGCGGACTTCCGCTATCTCGACATCCCGCTGGAGATCGAGGCCTATCGACTCGAGGAGAGGTTTCGGACCTCACCTTCAGAGATGTTCTCCGTCGAGGCAGAAATCAGAGAGCGGCTTCGGTCGCAAACCGTTCCCGAGCCTTAAGCGACGACCAGTCGGTACCCGACGTCCAGCTCCGAGCGACCCGACAAGTCGGGATAGCGCCGCTCCCACTCCCCCGACTCGAGATCCTGACGCAGGTGGTGCAGTCCCTCTTCGATCGACTCCAGTCTCGAGAACGTGGAGATGGCAGAACGCAGCCCAGAATCCAGGTAGGCCTCGGGGCGTCCCCAGTAGGCTCCCAAGAAGCCGTCGCGGCAATCGCGAGGAATCGGCAACGCCGTCACCGTCGCGGGACCCAGACAGCGTCGCAGATCGTCGAGAGGGGGGAAGATACGCCGATCGATATCGAAGATGCGGGGAAAGTAGTCCACCAGCCAGAAGGGCTCCGCCTGGGGATCCCAGGTGACGATGACCCGTCTCCGCGAAACCCTCGCGAGTTCCTGCAACCCCCGTTCCCGATCCGGCCAGTGATGGACGGTCAGGATTGCCATGGCCGCATCAAAGGCATCGTCGCGAAAGGGCAGAGGAGCCGCCACCGCTCGGAGTACCCGGCGACTCGACCGTTCCGCGCGCTGTTGGAGCATCACCCACGAGGGCTCCAAGGCGACTACCCGGCAGTCCAGGGGCTCGTAGGATCCCGGCCCGGCGCCAACGTTCAGAACACGTTCGCCCGTTCCTAGGCCGACACGAATCGCCGCCACCAAGCTCGGGTCCTCAGCGCGGAAGCACTGATAGCCTCGACCAATCGTGTCGTAGAGCGTCACGAGTAGAAGTCTATCGGGCCGACCACACTCGCCACAGGTCCCTTCATGCATCCCTGGCGAAAAAGAGCTTCCGAGCCCAAGAAGGACTAGTTGCGGTTGTTGCTTCGGCGCGCCTGCCGATCCAAAAGCCGGTCGAAGCCATGGATTCTCATGCCGATCAGCTCGTCCGCCGAGAGCCCGGTCAAGCCGCGCCGCTCGAGATCTCTGATCAACTGAGCCGTCACGCCATGCACGCGAAAGGCGATCAGATCGTCGGCAGTTACGTCGTCGTAGCCGAGGTTTGATAGGTCGTCGATGAAACCAGCTGTCACGCCATGCACGCGAAACGCCGTGAGATCGTCGGCGCTCAGTCGCCAGTACCCCAAGCGAGCCATCTCCTCGATGAAACTGGGCGTCACGCCGTGGATGCGGAAGCCGAGGAGGTCGTCTGCGCTCGCGCCCTCGAGCCCTGCCGCTGCCATCCCCTCGATGTAATCCACCGTCACGCCGTGGATACGAAATGCGACCAACTGGTCGTCGTCGAGATCCCGGTAGCCCGCCGCTTCCAGGGAAGCAACAAACTCCGGCGTGACCCGATGAACGCTCCACGTCACGACATCCGCCAGATCAAGGAGAGACTTTCCGGAAGCGACACGCACTCGAAGCGCCTCGAGATCGACGCTGTGAACCTTCAGCTCTATCAGGCGTCTTGCGTCCGGATGGACGTAGCCGAGAGCCTCGACTTCCGCGATGAACTCGGGCGTCACACCATGAATGCGCATTGCGACCAGCCGACTCGCGTCGAGATCGCGATAGCCCCGCGCCGCAAGTTCATCGATGAAACTTCCGCTCACTCCATGGATCTTCATCTCGACCAAGCGCTCTAGACCTTCTGCATAGCCCCGTGCCTCCATCGCGTCGACGAAACCCGTGGTGAAGTCGAGCGCGGCGAGAAGTGGCAGTTCCCGGGAGACCTCACGTCGATCGAATCCTCTGACTTCCATGGCCTCAAGGAACCCGGCATCCGGCTGAAAGACGTAGCGACCCCGGCCACCGACTCCACCTCGCGAAGAGGTGCTTCCCGCGGTGCCCTCTGGGGATCTCGTCAAAAAGAAGGTACCCGCTGATCGGCCAAGACTCACAGTGTCGCCTGAGGCTTCGGCTTCGCTGAGCGATTCCAGTGCCGATCGCTCCGCGTCATCCAATGACACCCCAACCTGCCAGCGTCCCCGGTCGCTGCTGAGTTGAAGATAACCGCCATCCGCAGGACGATTCATCCACCACGTCTCTAGAGTCCAAGCCCCTGAGTCCTCCCCAGTCTCCTCCAAGGAGCGGACCTGGGCTCGGTTCGATTCTCCCAGAGTCGACGAGGGTCCCATCCAGGCCAAAGCCGGAGACACCAGAAACAGTCCCAAGCAAACTAGATGGGTGCCACGGAGCGAACTCAACGACGGTGCGGAGGGAGCCCGCAGATGGAATGAACAGCGACGACGGTGGTGCATAGGATCTCCTCGAGGTAAATCAGGTGGCCAGAGGACTGGCGTTCGAGGAGACTACCGACCGCCCCGCGGGAGGTTACATCCCCGCCCGCGCGGATGCATCCGGAGATCCGCAGCAGCCACACCTCCACCGCGGTCGGCATCGCGGCGGTACATTCTTCCTAGCAACGGAAAATCTTGCCTCCCCCCCAGGGTCAGTATCACCTGTCATCCAATGAGAGGAATCGGCCAAGAACTCAAGCGACGCCTTGTTCTTGCTGGGGAGCTCGACCCTGGTACGCAAACTGCAACGTCTCTCTACAGGGCGCATTTCGCGCTAAACCGACGAGTTCAGAGTCAACGAGAAAGGCCACAAGCCATGAAGAAAATCTACCGTCTCAAACAAGCTCACACTTTCAACAAACTGGGCATCACCTTGCTAGCCCTCGGCGCCGTCGTCGTGCTCGGCGCCTGCGCCAGCACCCAGCCGGCTTCCGAGCAGCTCTCCGACTCCGCCATCACCGCGAAGGTCGAAGCGAAGCTTGCCGCCGACCCCGAAGTCAATCCTTTCGAGATCGATGTCGACACCAACGAGGGTGTCGTGCGTCTCAGCGGCTCCGTAGAAGAACCGGGTGACCGTAGCGAAGCCGTGAAGTTGGCCACCAACACCCAGGGCGTCAAGCGAGTCATCAACGACATCACGATCGGCGACTCGACCATGTCCGAGCATCTGGACGACGCCGCGATCACCATGAAGGTCAAGACGAAGCTCGCCGCCGACCCGGAGATCAACCCCTTCAACATCGATGTCGACTGCAAAGACGGCGTGGTCACGCTGTCCGGTCGCGTGGCGAAGATCGAAGCGAGTCGCGAAGCCGAGAAGCTGGCCCGCAACACCACCGGCGTTCGCCAAGTGAAGAACTTGGTCGAGGTCGGCAAGGAGTAAAGACTCCGGACCTTCAGGTTCGGCTCATTGCCAGAGTTCCACTCGGACGCTGGCGAGAAGGAGGCCAGGGATTTCCCTGGCCTCTGTTGTTTCAGCGTCCAGGGCCTCGGCTCGGCCGGGATCGAAACTACTCCCCCGAAGAATCCCTCCGGCCCAACAAACCCAGCATGCCGAGCAAGAAGCTGAGGGGATAGCTGAGCAACATCGTCACCAAGACCTTCCCGCGATTCGCTGCGCGCGACTCCTCGACGGTTGCAGTATCGACCTGCCCGCCCGCGAACTCGGAAGGAGCATCCGTATCGTCAATCGGAGCGGTCATCGACGAGAGAACCTCATGGGCGGCTTCGGCGTGCTCCCTCGCAACCGAGATCCGAACTCCACCCAGCAGGTCCGAGAGCAGCCACAACGTATCGATCGTGTGCTCGCCGTTCAAGCGAACTTCGATGCCGTTGGCGTGCAAGTACTCGGCGGCGAGCCGCGCCTGGACCGGTTCGCGATAAGTCTCGAGATCGACCCACTCCACTACGGCAGATGGGTCGACTACCGATGGATGGACGGGTGAACCCTCGACCAAGGAACTGCCGCATGCGTTGCAGAAGCCAACTCCCGCAACGAACTCACCACCACAGTCAGGACAGTGAATCATCGCAGTACCCCTGAGACTCCGACCCGACCGCTGGCTCATTGTTCTTGGATGTCACCCGCTCACCATAGCCGGTTCCGCAGATCCTGCAAGAGGAGCCCGCTCGCGATCCGTGGCGGACACGGTCTCTAGACACCCGCCGAAAAGTGCTGCTCGACGCGACGAACCACCTCGTTGGCACAACCCCACGCCAC
Organism: Thermoanaerobaculia bacterium; assembly: GCA_019911795.1. Lineage (GTDB taxonomy): Bacteria > Acidobacteriota > Thermoanaerobaculia > Multivoradales > JAIOJS01 > JAIOJS01. Next base: position 13,527 of record JAIOJS010000352.1, read on the forward strand.
CGTAAACCCGCCGCCGCCGTGCCCATAGTTGTGCACCACCGGCTGACCCGCTGCTGCAACCTCGAGTTCGAGACGAACCTCGGCCCGTCCCGGGCGCAGCCCCACGGAGACCCCCAGCACTTCCGATTCGGCGATCTCGGGCACCAGGTCCGTACAGCGTCTCACGATCGCCTCGGTATCCTCAGGCCGCGGATCGAGATCCCAATTTCCCTTCTGCGAGGTGCCGCCGAGCACTACGTCATGGCGTCTTGGAAGCACCAGGGTGAGATCGTCCCCCCGACGGTAGAGGCGGGTCGAGTCGGTCAGTCCAGCGGGTAGCGACACCCGGACCGTCTGGCCCCGGATGGGAAAGACCCCTTCGTCATCGACAAAGTACCGGGCCCAGACCCCGGTACAGTTGATCACCAGGTCGAACTCCGGAAAGAGTTCGGCCGGCGACTGGAGCTCCCGAACCCTGAAGCGAGCCCCCTTGGCCTCCACGGACTCCCTTAGAT
>JAIOJS010000353.1 GCA_019911795.1 Thermoanaerobaculia bacterium
CTCAAACAGCACCTGTACTCGTGACGCTCCGCGGCAGTGAGGATTGGACCCTACGGAGCCTCGCCTATGACGCCTTGATCGAGATCGGGCCCGACGCGGTCCCCGCGATCCTCACCGAGTTGGCCGTGGAGGATCCCGAACGACGGGCTGAAGCGGCGACGATGCTCGCTCGGATTGGACCCGATGCCAATGCCGGGGCGCCGGCGCTAGTACCCCTCCTCGAATCCGGCGATTGGGAGGCAATGTACGCGGCCAGTGGAGCGTTGAAAAGCCTAGGACCCAACCCCGAAGCGATCAAGGCGCTGGGCAAGGTGCTCAGAGAGAGCAGCATCGAGGATGGCGTCGTCGCCGCAGCTGAGATCCTGGGCAGCTATGGCGCCGGAGCGAAGAAGGCACTGCCCGATCTTCAGGCCGCGATCAAGAGGGATAGCTGGATGATTACCTCGGCGGCAGAGGACGCGATTGAAGCGATCAAAGCGGCACAGTAAAGAGAGCTCTACAGAAAACCCTTGTTCCGGGCGATTCGGGCCGCATCGACGCGGTTCGCGGCGTCGAGTTTGGTGATCGACTCCGACAGATAGTTGCGTACCGTTCCCTCGGAGAGGTGGAGCTCTTCGGCAATAGCGGCGGTGGGTTTACCGTCCCCGGCCAGCCGGAGAACTTGCCGTTCACGATCGGTCAGGGGGTCGGGTTCGGACCAGGCCTCGGTTGCGAGTTCTGGATCGATCGCGCGGCCGCCGTTGTGGACGCGTCTCACGGCCTCGGCGAGTTCGTCTGCGGGCGAGTCCTTGAGCAGATAACCAGCGGCTCCCGCTTCCAGGGCGCGGCGCAAGTAGCCGGCCCGTCCAAAGGTCGTGAGAATGATGACCCGGGGCTTTGGTCCGAGCTCGCGCAGTGCCTTGGCCAGTTCCAGTCCCGTCATTCTGGGCATCTCGACATCGGTGACGACGACATCGGGCTGGGTTTCGGTTGCCAGTCGCAACCCCTCGACGCCATCACAGGCCTGGCCGACCACTGAGATGTCGGACTCGATTTCCATCAGGGCTGCCAGCGCCCCGAGGACCAGGGCTTGGTCCTCGACGATGAGCAGGCGGATCATGGGTCGACGCTCGCAATGGCCAGGGGCAGGCTGACGGCCAGTCGGGTGCCGGGGTTGCCCTCGCGCTCGACCCGTCCTCCTAGTGATTCGACCCTCTCTCGCATGCCGGCAAGACCGGAGCCCTCGGGGGCCAACCCGCCGCAGCCGTCGTCGGAAACCTCGAGGTTGTAGCTGGCTTCGTCCTTGAAGAGTCGGACCCAGCAGCGAGACGCTCCGGCATGGCGCACCACATTGGTGACCGCTTCCCGCAGGGCCAGCGCCATCGCGCTCTCTTGGCGCGGGAGGAGCTCGGCGGCGAGGGTCAAGTCGTCCTGCTCGCATTCGAATGCCACCCGGGCGAGCTCGAGGGCTCGACTAGCGTTGGCGAGTTCCTGCTGGATGCCGCTGGCCTCGGTCCGGTAGCCCTTGACCGCCTGGCGGACTTCGGTCAACGCTTGGCGGCAGATGGCCTCCACCTCGCGTATCTCCTGCGCCGCCCGGACCGGATCCTGGTCGGCGAGCTTGGAGGCGAGTTCGGATTTGAGGACCACAACCGACAGCGTGTGGCCGAGCAGGTCGTGCAAATCTCGGGCGATGCGCTCCCGCTCGGCAATCTTGGCGAGTCGTTCGACCTCATCGTGAGCGAGGCGCAGCGTGGCATTCTTGCGGCCGATCTCGCCGTAGTGAATGTTGATAGCGCCGATCAAGACACCGAAAATGACTCCGGGGACCCAGGTCGTCGGGTGAAGGTCGAGCACGAGAGTCTCGATACCCAGAACTGCGACGATGCCGACCAACCATCGAATCGCTCGCCCAGTAGGGCCGCTGCGGCCAAGGAAGGCGGTGGCGTAGACGAAATAGACCGACCCGCCGGAGTTGATCGGCGCCATGAGGACCCCGAGGACGGTGATCGCGGCGACGATCGGCAGAATTGGTGTACCGCTCAGCCAGTAGCCTCGAAAGTACAACGCCAAGAAGATGACCACGGAACTGACCGTCGCCACCCATATTGCGAGGCCCGATTCGGCCATCAACGGATAGACGAACAGGCTGGCCAAGTAGATGAGCCAGGCGTAGGGTGTCCAGCCCTCTTCGTTGTTCCTGGGAAGTAGCCTCATCACAATGTCAGTCTATGGCCACCAGACGCACGTCGTCGACCAACAACAGGAAATCCCCTTCGGCGGGACCGGCACCGAAGAAGATGCCGGTGACGTCGGTGCCATCGATGCCGAAGTCGCTGAAGGGTACGTTGTGCTCGCTCCAATCAGTTCCTGCGGAGAAGCGTTGTTCGGCCGGCCGCATACCGAGGCTTTCGGCGAACACCATGATACGAAAACTGCCGCCGGGGGCTTCGGAGCCGGATTTGGCTCTGAAGGCGATGCCGGAGAATTCCGATAGATTGCTCCGCTTCATCTGCGATTCCCCAGGGAAGAACATGGCTCCGGACCATGGGAAGGCGAATCCCGGGCGGATCGTCCCCGCAATCGCCAGGGCGTGATCGCCAGGGGTGTCGACAGTGATGGTGGTGAGATCGACGGTGGAGGTACCTCCCATCAAGGTGTCGGTAGAGGGTTCCCAGCCGGCTCCGAAGGTAGCGGTCAGCTCACCGGTGGAGAAGTCAGCGATCAGCCCGGACTCGGGAATGTTGGAAGCGGCGGCTTCCTCGCCTGCAATTGCGAGAGGGCGTTGAACGGCGGACCCACCCTTCCATACCTGCCGGATGTCTCGGCTGGCGGTGATGTCAGTCGTCGGGTCGCCGGCGACCAGGACGAGGTCGGCCCGGAGCCCTGGAGCAATGCGGCCTCGGTCATCGAGGGAGAATACGGAGGCGGGTACCGCAGTGGCAGAGGCCAGAGCCTCGGCAGGCGACAGGCCGGCAGCTACGAGCAACTCGAGTTCCCGGTGCAACGACGAGCCGTAGCCAGTCGCGGGGTTTGGGGCGTCACTGCCGGCGAGGATGGGTACTCCAACCGCATGGAGCTGCGCCACCGTCGACCGCGCGAACTCGAAACTGCCATGTCCGGCCGGAAAGGCCTGGCCGAGATTTGATCGCTCCTGCTTGGTCAAATAGGGGGCCAGGCGTTCGTCGTCGATGAGCGAGGCGCCGCTGGCCACCCCTGTCGTGCTCTCGACAACTGTGAGAGTAGGGATGACGAAGGCCTTCCGCTCGGCCATCAGTGCGATGAATTCGGCCGTAGGTGGTACGTCGCTGAACAGGTGGGCCAGACCGTTGGCACCGTCCTCGATGGCGGTTTGGGCTCGTGAAAGGATCGTGGCATGAACGACGGACAACATTCCACGCTGGCGGGCTGCCTCGATG
>JAIOJS010000354.1 GCA_019911795.1 Thermoanaerobaculia bacterium
GGGGTGGAGACCCCGCTGAAGGCGGTTTCGGGACGGGGGTGGTAATCGCGGTTCCAATGACAAGGGCCCAAGCCTTCCAGGCCAGACCGGCCTGGGCAGAGCCCGATCCGCCTAATCCCAAGGCGGGGATGCCTAGGCCAAGAAGAGCGAAGAACAGCCTCACCACACACTTCGCCGGCGCGCAGTGATCAGACCCGGTCGCTGCATCCCCACACACCCACGCGGTGCGGAGGAAGTTGAGAAAAGTCAAGACGTGGTTGACCCAGATGATCACCGTTTCGGTCATCGTGACTCCGCGACCGAGCCTGGAATACCCCAGCGTCTCGCCGGTGTTCTGGTCGACGCGCCAGAATGTCGAGGACAGGGGATCGTCAGCCAGCCGGTCTGGTGAGTAGACGATCTGCACGGCCGCATCGTCCGCTCCGAAGGCGAGAGCGGGGGAGACCTCAGGGTGACTCCCGGCCGCAACGATCAGAGATTCCGACCGCCATGCGGCAAGGTCTCCCTCAACCGATAGATCCTCGCCAAACTGCTTAGCAGTATTGATTCGCTCGAGACCGGAGTTCAGCAGGGCGTCCTCGAGTAGCGTGTCCAACACTCCCTGCTGAACGCTTCGTCGCCTCGCCGCATCGGCCCCGAAATTGAGAGGCAGAACTTCGTTGTCAATGATATCGAGCCCCAGCCGGAGTCTGTCGGCTTTATCGCCGAGCGAAATCTCCTCGAACGATGAGAGGACATTTGCATGCACCAGAGCGACGGCGCCACTTGGAGCGATCTCCCCTAGGCGTAGCATGGCCAGAGCCAACGACGAAGCACCCGGTGCCCGAATCGGCTCGAGTTCCTCGGTGAATCGCTCCATGTCCCGTTCCTCGATAGCCTCCGCCAAACCATCGAGCCGACCCTGCAGCCCGAGGAGCCGCTCCATGTCCCGGTCCGCCAGGTAGGTGGAAGGAACAACGCCCGTCTGCACCACGAAGGTCTGGCGCGATAGGAACCCCGCCGCACGCTGCCGCCGCAGAGCGGTGTCCGTCATCAAGCGATCGGCGACGGAGCGCAGATCGACGAGGGAACGTGGGTGACTCCGGCTAAGCTCAGGAGCCCGGATCTCGACCTCCAGCGTCACGCCGACGAGCTGGTGGTCGGTGGCAGAGCCCGTCGACTCCCCGAAGGTCTCGAAGACGCTCAGAGCACGGCCCAGGGCCTGACCGGCACCGAGGACCCCCGCAGCCGGACTCAGCGACCCGTCGGCCGCGATCGTCGATTGGGTGAAGAGCTCGTTGCCGACCCGCATCAGGGGTGTCCAAGCCGTCTGCTCCTCGAGCCCAGCGAGAACACGCTCTCGCACCTGCTGTTCGGTAGGCTGGATACCCGACTCGGAGCCGACCAACTCGTCGAGAGTTTGTGGCCCGCCCGACGGAGCGAAGGCCAACTCGATCGGCTGCAGCTGGAGGTCGGCGACTCGGAAGGTCTCCGACAGGGCCGGGCGCGACGTGACCGCGGTGCCGGTCCATTGATCCGCAATCACCGACAGAGTGACGGTGTGGTAGAGCGAGGCTGGGAGACCCTCGACCGGATAGATCCGGGTTGGGCCGGCCAATCCTCGCTCGGTCAGACTCGCCTCGCCCTGATCGAAACTGAGATCCAAGGCTCTCGAAGGACTGGCTTCGGTAAGCACTACCCACCAGTGATCGCCTAGCGTCGGTAGCGCGGACTCCAGAGCGGAGGTGCCGCCTCGCTCGAGGGTTGCCGTCGCGATGAGCGCAGCGGTTTGCCTATCCGTCTGGGCGAGCACCTCCTCGCGGAGTGTCGCACCACGTTGCTCCACCTCGCGTACCCATCTCAACATTTTCGAAGGGTCTTGCTTGGTAATCGCGGCGATGTTCTCGACTGCGGAGGCCTCGACGGCAGCCGACTCAGTCCTGGTGGGACTGGCAACCGAGGCTTTCTCCTGGGCGGCCGCGATCTCCTGCAGAAACCTCGCCTCGACGGCCTTGCGCCCGGCTTCGGTGAGGGGAGCATTGGCTAGCTCGACGCGATAACCGGCGCGTGTCAAGAGCTCGGCGAGGAGGAGGCTGCGATCAAGGGAGTTGCCGGCGCGATCCATCAGCGTTCCCTGCGGTCCTTTGAGGACACCTCGGTAGGGTAGTGGGCTCGTGTTGGCCCGCGCCCAGCGAAAGATGGCATCCACATTGACACCGGTGCTCGCCAACACCGTGTCGAGGTCGAACCGTTCTCGCTCAATACCCTTGCGCTGCGTTCGGACCTCGGCGAGCAGGTTATCGAGGGCCGGTCTGGCCTCTTCAGCGGTAAGACTGGAGGGAGGGTCTGGAGGCAGTTCGAGGCGTGGTCCTTTTGGCCGAAGAGACCGATCTCGACGGGTTTGTGCGTCAATTCCGGATTCGGGCGAGGAGGCGGCGGAGCCCTCGCTCTCGGGAAGAGGGGTGTTCGCCAGCGGATAGCCGTCACGCCCAGTCGCGGGGGGCGTTACCAGGTCATTCGGCAACGAAACGAGTGGCAACGTGAAGGTCTGCACCGCCAGCACTAGGGCCAGACCGAGTGCCGTGGTCTCGAAACCCCATCGCCAGCGCTGCGCGCTGCCCACCGAGCGAGTCCCGGCCGCTAGCAGCACTAGGATGCTCGCGGGAATCAACAGGAGCGCTCCCACAAAGCCACCCTCTAGCCAGAAGGGGAGTCGATGCCAGAAGCCGCCGCCGCGCAGAAGGCTCGGATGGGCTAGATCGGTGAAGAGCGGCAGGAGGAAGGCGCTGGTGCCGTAGACCGTAAGTACTGCGATCACAACCTTGGCCCACCATCGGAGGACCCCGATGCGCAATAGAGAGAGGCCAGCCAGCAAAACGACCAGCGCCGTGACGACGGCAGTGGGGGTCGGCGATGACTGGCCCAAGAGGCTCAGACCATCGGAAACCTCTCCGGCCCGCCAGGCAGCAAAGGCAAAAAGACCTAGTAGTCCTAGCGTGGGAATGGCCGCTCTTGTCGTCCAAGAAGTCCGCCGCCACAGCAAGAAGCCGAGGATCAGGATCACCGCTGCACCGCCCGCGACCGACCATCGAACGGGCGACTCTCGAACAAAGGCCTCGATCGCGACGTCGGCGAGCAAGAGCTGAAGAAGCACCGCGAGCGGCGCCATGACGAAACGCAGGATTCCGTGGGTCTGGCCTGGTCTGAGCGAGGTGACGGTCGGTGGAAGCTCGGAACCCAGGCGCACCTTATCTGGTTGGCGTTCGAGGTTGCTCAAATCCTTGCGCCTCCTTTCTCATCACGAGCATCAGAAGCTGGCACCTGCAGTTTGGCGGGCAATCGTCAAAAGGGGCCGAGGCATTCGACGCTGCATGAAGGTCGAGATCTTTGATGCAAAGTTACCACGCCGCAAAGCCGCGGAAAACACTATGGATAGGATGCCTGGAGCCCTCGTGGGGATTTTCGTCTGGGATGGATCGGGATTCGATTCCCCTAGAGCTGTGAGCGGACTTCGAGTTGGGTCTCGGTTCCGGACTGGATCCTCACAGCTTCGAAGAAGCTTGGTGGCGAAGTCAGAGCCTTGACACTATAAGTACCGACTGGGACCTCGAGGGGATCTCCGCCGAGTGATCCCTCGGCGATCACCGTACCCCCCGGATCGATCACCTGGAACTTGGGCCGCAGCGCGTCTTCGATCGCGCTCTCCAGTGCGCTCTGATCGGCCGCATCGAAGTAGCGTCCTCCGGCTGTGTCAGCCCAACGGGAGAACGTCGCCTTGAGCCGCTCATCCTCGATCGCGAAGCCGACGATATTCAAGCGCACGTCGAAACCTGCCTCTTGCAGCCCGGCAATCGCTCCGGCCGGATCGCCGCCACAGGTTTCTTCGCCGTCGGTGATCAGGACGACGACTCGCTGACCTTCGGCTTGCTTCAGGTCATCGGCTACCAGGCTCAGGGAGGCCCCGATCGGAGTCTTGGCGAGGTTCTTGGCCTGTGTCGAACGGATGACCTCCGCTACGCGCTCGCGGTCGAGCGGTGCGAGCGGCACTTCCAGGTCGGTCCGACAACTGTCTGCCTCTCGATGCCCGAAGACTCTCAAGGCAAGGGGCGTTCCAGAGGGCAGAACCTCTGAGACCAGATCCAGCAGCACTTCGCGAGCGACCTCGATCCGACGCTTGGAACCGAGCCTCTGCAGCATCGAACCCGAGGCGTCGAGGATGAGCTCGATCGCACGGGCAGGCTGGACTCGATCGGCGAGAGAAACGGAGAGAAGGCCCGGCCCGGGTGGTTCGTCAAAGCCGGTCGTGGCCTTCAAAGTGTAGCCGGCCGGCCGACGGAGGAGGCAACGTGCTCGTCCGAAGGCGATCTCGAGGTCGGCGTTGGTGCTGAAGTAGGTGTAGTGACCTCCGTTCACCGCCGCCCAGCTCTGCATCATGTCCTGTTGTGGGGCGACGTCGCCCCGGTGCAACTCGAGCGCGAAGACGCGCGGCCGAATCTCGTTCAACTGCGACCAGACCTGGGGGTTGGAGACATAACCGCCGAACTCGGCGTCGGTCAGCAATAGCATTGCCTTGGCGCCAGCCCTCGAGGCCAATCCCTCGGTGGCCTGGACAATGGCCGAGGCGGCGTCGCTCGAACCGTCGCTCTGGTCGTAGTTGTTGACCGCGCGCTGAAGAACGTGAGGATCGTTGGTCCAGTCCTCCAGCAGGAAGTTACCTCCGGGACCCTGGAACGGCAGTAGGTTGGCGAACTCCGATCCATGGATGTCATGGGCAAAGTCCGCCAGAGCTTGGTAGATGGTGGTTCGGTAGGGCGCCACGCTTCCGCTGTTGTCCCAGACGAACGCAACCGAACGTGGTGGTTCCTCCAGGTTTAGATAGTAAGTGCCTCCGGAGACTGTGGCTTCGAAAACGGGGGGACGCACTCCCTGCTCAAGATTTTCGGTCAGCTCGATGCGTTTTCCTTCGGCGTCTTCGAGCTTGGCCTGGATCCGCAAATCAGGCTGACCACGCAGATCCAGAGTGAGGCGATTGTGTCCATCGGGAACGTCGATGCGATACCAGTCGATGTCACGTTCGAGCTCGACCTGATCCTCAACTAGTGTCCCGAGTTCGAGTGGTCTCGCAGTGGCGCGAGTCTCATCGTCGGCCGCCGTCCCCTTGGCTTTGACCTGTCGATCGGAACTCCACTCGTACGCCGCCGATCGCGAGTACTGACCCCATTCGCCCAGGATCGACCGGTAGCTCGTGCTCGCTCCGCGCTCGAGGACTCGCAGTGTCTCCGGCAGGTACCAGGCACCACTCCGCGTCGCTTCGCGGTGGGTGAACCGAAGGTAGCGGATCCATCGCGGCTCGGGCAGTTCGAAGCGTGAGACACTTCCAGGCTCGGAGGAGAGCTCCCAAGTGCCGAGAGTCGTCCAGGGCCCCGTAGGGCTCTCGATGCTCACCGCAACCCGAACCTCCTGCATGATGCCGACAAACCGATTGGTCGACATCGGTTGGGCCCATTCGAGGGAGTTGACCATAGCGGCCCGCCCGTGGTGGAATCCGACCACCCAACGGAAGGGGCGGAGCCCACTGATCCGAACCTGCGGCTGTTCAGTCTCGGACGTCAGGAGTTCGTGGGGTCGGTGGATGATTGGGTCCGCCCACACGACATGTCCCCCAGCCGATAGGGCGCCGATATCGAGAGTTGTCGACGGCACTGGGGTCTCGCCGGGCTGCGCCACGACCGCGAACTCGCCCAGGGAGACCTTGCCCTCGTTGCCGGCATGGTTGGATTGGATCGTCATCCTGACGAAGCGAGCAAGTACGGCTCGATCGAAGGGGAAGGCCTGCTCGTAGGGTTGCCGGCCGAGGGTGCCGGCGAGGACCTCTTGATAGGCAGAACCGTCCGTCGAAACCTCTACGACAAAGGAGTGAGTGCGCTCGAGTTCGTTCCCACCGCCCTTCGGATTGAGTAAGACGCCGGTGATCGGTACGGCCCGATCTCCGGCTAGGTCCACGGTCACCCTGGCCGGGAGCTTCGCGACCCAGGTCTTGCCGTTCGGTGTGAAAC
>JAIOJS010000355.1 GCA_019911795.1 Thermoanaerobaculia bacterium
GATCGCGGTCGCCGTCGCCTCGCCCCTTCTCGGTGCCAAGGATGTTCAGTCAGCGCCCTCGATCGCGTCCCAGGCCCTAAGCTTGGCCCTGGAGCAGCGCAACGTCGAGTCTCGTGGAGAGGCGGACATCTTAATCCGTCCTGAGCTTGGCAAGCTCTCACCTCTCGACTTTGGGCAAGTAGTGGAAACCATGCCATTGGGTTGGGAGGCGACCCTGGAGGTGGCGAACCGGTTGGCAGGCCTAGCGGATCCCCAGGTCTCGCCCGCTCTCTACTCACTCCACCGAAGATCTGCGATGCCGCTTCCTGTCGTGGAAAGCATCGGGATTTCAGGGGTGACCCGCGTCGACGTCCAGCGGATCCGTCAACGAATTCACACCAGGATCGGCGAGGTCGTCGACCTCGAGGTTCTCCGCGACGATCTGGCTCGTGTGTTCTCGATCGGGGAGTTCTCTTCCGTCCGTTTCGCCTTCGAGGAGCCCCCGGCGGAGGGTAGGTTGATCATCCGGGTCGAAGACAAGGACTGGGGACCGAACTATCTACGCCTCGGGCTGGGATTCTCCGACGATCTGGAGGGTAGTAACGGTTTGAGTGCCCGACTGAACTACACGATGACGAACCTGAACCGATACGGTGGCGAGTGGCGCAACGAGATCCAAACCGGCCGGACTCGCGGCCTCTTGACCGAGTTCTTCCAACCTCTCGATTACCGGGAACACTTCTTCATCGCACCTCGGGCGGTCAGCCGACAAGTCGTTCATGATATTTACGTCGATCGAACAAAGATCGCGGAGTACAAGGTGGAGACGCACTCTCTGGGGCTGGACTTCGGACTCGAGTTCGGCAAGTACGGCGAGTTCCGCCTCGGGCTGCAGCGCGGGATTGCGAGGGCCGATTCGAGGATTGGTGACCCAGGATTTCCTGAATCCGATGTCGAGACCGGTGGTCTGGTGGGGCGGCTGGTAATCGACCGTCTCGACAGTTCGGGGGTTCCCCTCCGAGGGACTCTGGCGGACGTCAGTCTCTTCGTCTCCGAAGGTTCACTGGGGGCCGACGACACGTACCAGAAACTCGATGGTCGCACCTCGACCTACTTCACCCACGGGCGGCATACCGGTTTCGTCGGCCTTTCTGCGGGGTCGAGCCTGGGGAGCGACACGCCGGCCTACGATGCTTTTCTGGTCGGTGGCCTCTTCTCCTTCTCCGGCTACTCGATAGGGGAACTGAGGGGAAACTACTACGCCGTGGCTCGCGGCGGGTACTTCTACCGGCTATACGACCTTCCGGTGGCCTTTGGCACTGCCATCTATGCCGGAGGTTGGATCGAGGGCGGTAACGTGTGGCAGGACTCCTCGGACATCGCTCTCGACGACCCTCTGAGCTCCATTACCCTGGCGCTCGCCATCGAGACCCGATTCGGACCGGTCTACCTCGCTCACGGCCTGGCCGAAGACGGCGGAAGTCAGTTCTACTTCCGCTTGGGCAACAGCTTCTAGGCGAGGCAGCTTTGGGAGAGGCAGGTTCTGGGCGAGGTCGGCCGCGAGCAGTCCACCCGATCAGGATCAGTTCCTAGCGGTCGATCCAGTAGTTGGGCGCTTCCTTCGTGATAACCACGTCGTGGGCGTGGCTCTCCTTGAGTCCGGCGGAGGAGATCCTGACCATCTTGGCTTCGGTGCGCAGACTCTTGATCGTCGAGCAGCCGGCGAGGCCCATGCCGGAACGTAGGCCGCCGGTCAGCTGCTGAACCATCTGGTGGACGCTGCCCTTGTAGGGCACCATACCCTCGATCCCCTCGGGGACCATCTTGCTCAGGTTGGTCACCGAGTCTTCGCCGTTTCCTTCCTGAAAATAGCGATCGGCGCTTCCTCGGGCCATGGCCGACAGCGAGCCCATGCCTCGGTAGGCCTTGAAGGTGCGTCCCTGATAAAGGATGGTCTCCCCGGGAGCCTCTTCGGTGCCCGCGAAGAGCGATCCGATCATCACACAGCTCGCACCGGCCGCGAGCGATTTGGTGAGATCGCCCGAGAACTTGATACCACCATCGGCCACCACTCGGACGCCGAGTCCCTCCGCCGCTTCTACGGCGTCGTGGATGGCAGTGATTTGTGGGAGTCCCGCCCCGGTGACCACCCGGGTTGTACAGATGCTACCGGGACCGATGCCCACCTTGACGACATCGGCGCCGCGCTCGATGAGCGCACGGGTTCCGTCACCGGTGGCGACGTTGCCGGCCATCAACTTCACTTCGGGGAATCGCTCTCGGACCACGGCCAGGGCATCGAGGACGCCGCGGCTGTGGGCGTGGGAGGAATCGAGGACCAGCATGTCGACCTTGGCGTCGACGAGGGCGCGGGCGCGGTCGAGGAAGTCGCCCGTGGCGCCGATGGCAGCTGCGACCCGCAGGCGACCCAGCTCGTCCTTGCAGGCATTGGGATACTGCATCATCTTCTGGATGTCCTTGACGGTGATCAGACCGCGGAGGCTTCCATCGGGATCGACGACCAAGAGCTTCTCGATCTTGTGTTCGTGAAGCAGTTGCTTGGCTTGTTCGAGAGTAGTGCCTTCGGGCACGGTAATGAGATTCTCGCGCGTCATCAGATCGGAAATGGCGCGATCGTGGTTCGATTCGAAACGCAGGTCGCGGTTGGTCAGGATGCCAACCAGTCGGCCGTTGCCGTCGGTGACCGGGACGCCCGAGATCTTGTACTCCGCCATCACCTGGAGGGCGGCGCGGATCGATTGTTCGGGGCGCATGGTCACGGGGTCGACGATCATTCCCGCCTCACTTCGCTTGACCTTGTCGACCTCTCGAGCCTGCTGATCGATGGAGAGGTTCTTGTGCACCACTCCGAGGCCGCCCTCCTGGGCGAGGGCGATCGCCAACGCGGACTCGGTGACGGTGTCCATCGCGGCGGAGATCAGCGGGATCTTGAGATCGATCCCCTCGCACAACCGGGTCGCGAGACTCACCTCGGCAGGATGAGTGTCGGAGTAGGAGGGGACGATCAGCACGTCGTCGAAGGTCAGAGCAGTACGGAGTTCGCGGTCGGACATGCTTGAAATCTCCCTGGAGCTGGCGCGGGGCCGATGGCTTGCTGAGGACCGAGGCTGGTACGGCTGAATACACCGATACAAGGAGGGCGGCCGGTGGCCGCCCAATCAGCGGGGACGAGATCCAGTCTCGTCTCCACCCCTCACACTGGGAGTGTACCAGACCCCACCGGCGCGCGTCAGCCCAGGGCAGAAGTCAATCCTGAGGGAAGTCAACCCAATCGGGCAGGGAAAAAGCCAGTATCGGGTGGCGAAAAAGCCAGTGTCGGGTGGCGAAAAAGCCAGTGGGGTAGCGTCAACCAGCGGCGGCGGAGGCGCCGTGGCATTTCTTGTACTTCTTGCCCGATCCACAGGGGCAGGGATCGTTGCGTCCTACCTTGTCGCCCTTGTTGACTACGGTGATCGGCTTGGCGGGGTCCTGCCCAGGAGCGGTCGGTCGGGCGGAGTTGAAGCGGCGCTTGAACTCCTCGGCTCGACGTTGACGCTCGGCTGCAATCTGCTCCTCGGTCATCGGCTCGACCCGGAAGACGGTGCGCAGGATGGTGTCCTCGACCCTGTCCTTCATGGTCTGGAACAGTTCGTAGGACTCCTTCTTGTACTCCTGCTTGGGATCGCGTTGTCCGTAACCCCGGAGGTTGATGCCTTCCTTTAGATGGTCGAGGGCGAGGAGGTGCTCTTTCCAGGCATGGTCAACAATCTGCAGCATCACGGAGCGCACCACCGATTTCATGGCGTCTTCGCCGTGCCGCTCTTCCTTATCCTCGAATTTCTTGACCACCGCCGCATAGAGCTGTTCATCGAGCTCTTCGATGCCGAGCTGCGTGAGGTCGAGTTTGAGTTCGTCAGGATCGATGTCGAAATGCATCGACATATCCGACTTGAGGTCAGCGAGGTCCCAATCGCGCGGATCCTTGCCCTCGGTACAATGGTTGTTGATCGCGAAGCCGATGACATCCTTGGCTACATCGAGGACGTAATCCTTGCCGGCCGAACCTTCGAGAATCTCGGTACGCAGCTGGTAGATCGCCTCGCGCTGCTTGTTCATGACGTCGTCGTATTCGAGCAGATGCTTGCGGGTATCGAAGTTCCGCCCTTCGACCTGGGTCTGGGCGCGCTCGATGGCGCGGCTGACCATCTTGGCCTCGAGAGGCTCGCCGTCCTCCATGCCGAGCTTGGTCATGATGTTCTTGACCCGATCGCCGCCGAAGATCCTCATCAGATCGTCTTCGAGGGAGAGGTAGAAACGTGACGAACCTGGGTCCCCCTGGCGTCCAGAGCGCCCCCGGAGCTGGTTGTCGATACGACGTGAGTCGTGGCGCTCGGTGCCGAGGATGTGGAGACCTCCGGCCGCGAGGACTTCCTTCTTCTCACGAGCACAGATCTCACGATAGCGGGCGAGGGCCTCTTCGTAAGCCTCCGGCTCAGTTTCGGGATCGGCCTCGGATCGGGCCAACCCATCTGGATTTCCGCCAAGGACGATGTCCGTGCCACGACCGGCCATGTTGGTTGCGATGGTCACCGAGCCCTTGCGCCCGGCCTGAGCGACAATCGATGCTTCGCGCTCGTGGTACTTGGCGTTGAGGACCACATGCGGAACGCCGCCTCGCTTGAGGAGCTTGGAGAGCATTTCCGACTTCTCGATCGACACCGTACCGACCAGGGCGGGTTGTCCTCGCTCGACACCGTCCCGGATCTCCTCGACCACTGCGTCGTACTTTTCTTTAGCGGTTTTGTAGATCAAATCGCCTCGATCGTCGCGGATGATCGGTCGGTTGGTCGGGATCACAGTGACGTCGAGGTCGTAGATCTCACCGAACTCCTGGGCCTCGGTGTCAGCGGTTCCGGTCATGCCGGAGAGCTTCTCGTAGAGCCGGAAGTAGTTCTGGAAGGTGATCGTCGCGAGGGTTTGGTTCTCACGCTTGATCTTGACGCCTTCCTTGGCCTCCACCGCCTGATGGAGGCCGTCGGACCAGCGCCGTCCTGGCATGACTCGACCGGTGAACTCGTCGACGATGATGACCTCACCGTCCTTGATCATGTAATCGACGTCGAGCTTGAACAGAGAGTGAGCACGCAGGCTTTGGTTGACGGCGTGGACGATATCGAGGTTTTCGAGATCGTAGAGGTTCTCGATGCCCATCAACTTCTCGACCTTGGCCACGCCCTCGTCGGTGAGGACAGCGGTGTGGGCCTTCTCGTCGACCACGTAGTCGCCGGTCATGTACTTCTGGTCGCCCTCTTCGATCTCCTCGCCCTGCTCGAGTTTGGGGATGATGCGGTCGACGACGTAGTACTTCTCGGTCGACTGCTCGGAGGGGCCCGAGATGATCAGAGGGGTTCTCGCTTCGTCGATGAGGATCGAGTCGACCTCGTCGACGATGGCGAAGTTGTGACCGCGCTGGACCTTGGCCGCGAGCTCGAACTTCATGTTGTCGCGAAGATAGTCGAAGCCGAGTTCGTTGTTGGTGCAGTACGTCACGTCGGCTAGATAGGCTTCCTTGCGCTGGGCGTCCGGGATATCGTTCTGGATGACCCCGACGGTGAGCCCGAGGAAGCGATAGATCTGTCCCATCCACTCGGCGTCGCGCTGAGCGAGATAGTCGTTGACGGTCACCAGGTGAACACCCTTGCCGGACAGGGCATTGAGGTAGACGGCCAAGGTGGCCATGAGGGTCTTGCCCTCACCGGTCTTCATCTCGGCGATGCGACCACGATGGAGCACGACTCCGCCGATCAGCTGCACATCGTAGTGGCGCAAGCCAAGAGTTCGGACCGCGGCCTCGCGAACTACGGCGAAAGCGGGAACCAGCAGGTCATCGAGAGGTTCCCCTTGGGCGATCCGTTCCTTGAACACTGCAGTCTTTGCGGCGAGTTCGGCGTCGCTGAGGGCGTGTATCTCGGGCTCCAGGGCGTTGATCTGCTCGACCAGCGGTTGCAGCTTCTTGATGTCCCGTTCGTGTTGGCTGCCGAAGACCTTGGTCAGTACCTTATTCAGCATCTCGATATCTCTCTTCCGTCTCTCTGGGGCTGTCTCTTTGGCAGTCGCTTGGCGTTAGGTCTTTGGCTTTTGCGGGTCGCAAGACCCGACAGGAGGCTAGAGCTCTCGGAAAGAGCTACGTTGGAGGTGTGCAGACAAGCGAAGCCGGAACCAGCAGGCGATGCCGGAGCGCCAAGGGTCGCGCACCGTTTCAGTCTACCAGATCCTGCAACAGGATCGGCTATCGAATCATTCCAGGGAAACTACGCCAGAGTGCAGTTGGACGTTGGCGGCTCGACCGGGGAAACGCACCTGAACTGGGCGGTCCAAGCGGTCCTCGGGGAATGGAACCATCGGATGACTAAGACCGGAAGGCGCGTTGATAGTGCGGCGACATTCAGAGGGGGAAGCCCGGGCATGAGAGCTTCTGGCACCGAGCTGAGAATCGAGGCGGCCAGCGCTCGGAATCACCTGCGATTGGAATCTCGGGCGATTGGAATCTCGGGGTCGAAGAATCTAGCCGTCGATCGAATCTAGATGATCGAGCATGTAGGCACGAGGATTGACGGGGCGTCCATCTTCCCGCACTTCGTAGTGCAGGTGGTACCCGGTCGAACGACCCGTACTGCCGACGTAGCCGATGAGGTCGCCGCGCTTGACCTTCTGTCCGGACTCGACGGCGAGCTTGGACATGTGTCCGTACCGCGTGGTTAGTCCGTAGCCATGCGACAGGTAGACCGCGTTGCCCAAGTGGCCGAGGCGGCCACTACGAACCACCAAACCGTCGGCGGTTGCGTAGATCGGCTTTCCGCGAAGAGCCGAGATGTCGACTCCCTGGTGCATCGCTTGTCGTCCCGTAAGGGGATCCTTGCGGATGCCGAAGCCGCTGGTGAGGAGGCCCTCGGCAGGATAGACGGAGGGAACCGAGGCGGCCCAGCGGGCCTGCTCGGCGAATCGGCTCTCGACGGTGGAGAGGGTCTCGGTGAGGCGATCGAGTTCACTGTCAACCGCGCTCAACCCCTCCAAACCGGTTTCGAGGTCCAAGCCCGTGCCTCCGACACCCGTGTCATTGGCAGCGGTGAACTCTTCGATGCCGGCGACGATGGCTAGCTTGCGAGTCCGCTCTTCGTAGTTATCGAGTTTCCCCTGTAGCTCGCGGATGCCATCTTCGAAGGATGTGTTGACCTTGCGGAGCTGCTCATTCTCTTGGCGAAGATTGGCGACCTGAGCCTCGTCGACGGGTAGAGCGAACTGCGTCCAGGCCACGAGGGCAACTCCTGCCGTCAGCAGAGCGACGGTAGCAGCGGCGAGCCAGAGATGCACATTAGAGACTTGGAACTTGCGGAACTTGGCACGGGCGTGTGGCACCAAGATGACGGTGTAGTTCTTCCTCTCCATATCTTCTCGTGTATCCAGATAATCGACAGAATAGTATGGCGGATTCGCTCTAAGCACCCAGCTTGCGGACCCGGCGAGTCCAGTCCACCTCTTGGTTTAACTCAATTGTTTTAACTCAATTGTTTTAACTCAATTGGTTTGACTCAATTGAGTGTGGGTCAACCCAGTTAGGCAGGACCTGTAAAATCCGACCCGTATTCTACGGCTCACCAACCTTTTGTCAAGCGAAGGCTAATTTTATTCCGGATAGAGGGGTGAAAGTCAAGGGTGTGATGACGGTGCATTACCCTATTGTCTCGAAGCAGTAGGGGCGTCTGTCCTCGTGTCGGCCATGGAATCACGGCCACGATCCACCCTCTAGAGCGATCTCGAATACGATCCCAACATGCGGCTCTACAGTGACGAGGCCTTCATCCTCGAAGTCGGCGACCTCTCGGACGCCGACCGGTTCGTCGCCTTCATGACCCGGGAGCGTGGAACCCAACGCGGAGCGGCCAGTGGGGCCAAGCGGCGATTCAGTCGGTACGCGGGACAGTTTCAGCCGCTGGCGAAGGTCAAGGTGACGTGGGCCGAGAAGGAGGGCCGTGAGCTGGTGCGGCTCCGGTCGGTTGAACTCCTAAGGCCGGCTCAAAAGCTCCTGGAAGATCTCGAGGGGATCCTTCTCGCCTGTTACTTGGCCGAACTCGTTCTTGTCTTCGCACCGGACTCGGAAGAGAACGAGGTGATCTTCCGTCTACTCGACTCCACCGTGGTCTCCTTGCTGGCGGGCGCTGATCGCAATCTCGCCGGTCGCTACTTCGAGGTCTGGATGCTGCGCCTTGCCGGGATTTTCCCCATCCCGCGAGAGTGTCCAGAGTGCGGTGGTTCACTGGAGGCCGGGGCGGTCCTGCCACCCTCCGCGGATCACTTGGTTTGCGGACGTTGCGGTTCGGGGGCCGGGGGAATGAAGGTGGACTCGGGAGTGATCGACCTGCTGATCAAGATCCACCGGACCTCGCTGGCGGAACTGGCGCTAATAGAGCACGACCCAAACCAGTTGGCCCGTCTCGAGCGCCTGGCTGGTGCGGTGCGCCGGGCCTTCTTGCAACACGAGCTCAAGAGCTACGAAGTGATGCAGCGCACGTTGGGCTAGGGTCCCGCAGCGGAGTGGCGCGATCTCTAGCCGAGACCCTCAGGGGGAGTTCCGAGGGCTACTCGAGTGGTTAGCGGATCAGGGGCAGAGCAGGTAGGATTCCGAGTCTGTAGCGTGCGCATCAGCGTCGTGCGCATCACTTGACTGAAGAGGACCGAATCGATCATGAAGAGCTTTCAAGAACTGATCCTGCTCCTGTCCGAGTATTGGGGCGGGCAGGGGTGTGTTCTGCAACAGCCGTACGACCTCGAGGTCGGGGCCGGGACCATGCATCCCGATACCTTCTTGCGGGTTCTCGGGCCTGAGCCGTGGGCCACCGCTTACGTTCAGCCCTCGCGACGTCCGGCGGACGGGCGCTACGGCGACAACCCCTTTCGCCTTGGCAAGCACTACCAGTTTCAGGTGGTGATGAAACCGGCTCCGCACGATATCCAGTCGCTCTATATCAAGAGCCTAGAGGCGATGGGGTTGGACCTCAAGGTGCACGACTTGCGCTTCGAGGAGGACAACTGGGAAGCGCCAACCCTCGGCGCCTGGGGGGTTGGCTGGCAGGTCATGCTCGACGGCATGGAGATCACTCAGTTCACCTATTTCCAGCAAGCGGGCGGCTTGGAGTTGCAGCCTATTTCGGTGGAGATCACCTACGGGCTCGAACGGATCACAATGTTTCTCGGCCTGTCCCAGAGCATCTACGACATCGAGTGGGTGCCGGGCGGCACAACCTACGGTCAGGTCCGGCACCAGGAGGAGTACGAGCTGTCCAAGTACTACTTCGAGATCGCCGACATCGATTTTCTCAAGACGCAGTTCGACGGTTGGGAGCGGGAATCACAGCGTTGTCTGGAGGAACAGGTGATCCTGCCGGGCTATGAAGCGGCTTTGAAGTGCTCTCACGTCTTCAACGTCTTGGACGCACGCGGCGCGGTCTCGGTCACGGAGCGAGTGGCCTTGATGAAACGAGTTCGCGATCTCGCGGTTGGTTGCGCCCGTGGTTACCTGGAAAGCCGAGAACGCTTGGGATTCCCACTGCTCGAGACGACGGCCGCAGTGGGCGAGGAGGTGGCCCGTGGCTAAGTCTGCCAAGTCCGACCGCACGACCAAGTCCGGCCGCAAGACCAAGGCGAGCAAGTCTTCGAAGGCTCAGAAGCTTTCCACCACCCAGGCGTCCGCCGATTCCGAGATCAACCCCAAGGCCAGCCCCAGCCCTAGGACGAGTCCCTCCGATCGGACGGTTCGTCCGGGCGACTTTCTTCTCGAGGTCCGATGCGAGGAGATCCCAGCGCGCATGCTGCGACCGGCGATCGATCAGCTCTCCGGCGAGGTGGTCGAGGCTTTGGAGAAGAGAGGACTCGGCCCGCGCGAGGTCGCGAGTGGATTCACCCCCCGACGTCTAGTCCTGATGCTGGAAGGGGTGCCCGCGGGCGAGGCCGACAAGACGGAGCTCGTCACCGGGCCGCCGGTGGGCGCCGCCTTCGATAGCGATGGCAAGCCAACCAGAGCGGCGATCGGCTTTGCCGCCCGCTGTGAGGTCGAACCCGAGGCGTTGGAGCGGATCGAGACAGACAAGGGTGAGTATGTCGGAGTGCACCGTCGGGTCTTGGGGCGGTCCACACCGGAAGTGCTGGCGGAGGTGGTACCGCAGATTCTGGCCGCCATCGGTTGGGCCAAGACGATGCGTTGGGCATCCGGCGACGGTCCCTGGGTCCGTCCGGTGCACGGCTTGCTCGCTCTCTACAAGGGCAACGTCGTTCCAATGTCGCTGTTTGGTGTTGCCGCCGACAGTTCGACCTGTGGTCATCCGACCCTATCGCCGGAATCGTTTCGCGTGCGTGGCACGTCCGACTATCTGAAGAAGTTGGAGGCGCGAAATATCGAAGTGAACTTCGGCGAACGCCGCCGCCGGCTCAACGTGCAGATGGAGGAGCTGGCCGCGGCCCAAGGTGGGGTGCTGGTCGAGGACTCCGCTCTGCTCGATAAACTCGCCGCTATCTGCGAGATCCCCGGGGTCATGGAAGGATCCTTCGACCGCGGCTTCCTATCGCTACCGCGTGAGGTTCTGGTCACCAGTCTGCGCGACCACCAGAGCGCTTTCACGGTGGAGAAGGACGGCGACCTGTTGCCCGCCTTTCTCACGGTCATGGACCGCGCCGACGATCCGATCGGACGGGTGCGAGCCGGCAACGAGTGGGTGGTGGCGGCGCGCCTCGCTGACGGACGTTTCTTCTACGAGGAGGACCGCAAGCGCGCCCTCGCCGAGCGAGCGCCGGACCTGTCGAGTCTCACTTTCCACGTCAAGCTGGGCAGCTACGCCGACAAGGGCGAGCGGATCGCCGGACTCGCGGCGATGATCTGTGGCGAACTGGGGTGGGAGAAGGATGTGGAGGCGGCCACTCAAGCCGCGCGTCTGTTGAAGGTGGACCTGACGACGGAGATGGTCAAGGAGTTCACCTCCCTGCAGGGGATCATGGGAGGACTCTATGCCCGGGAAGAGGGTTACACCGAGGGCGTTTGGCAGGCGATCTACGATCAGTACCTACCCGCCTCGACAAGTGATGAGGTAGCCCGTGGGCGGATCGGCAAGGTATGCGGTCTGGCGGATCGTATCGACACCCTCGTCGGTATCTTCGGACTCGGTCTGGTGCCGACCGGCAGCAAGGACCCCTTCGGGCTGCGCCGGGCGGCGCAAGCGGTCTTACGAACCCTTCTGGAAGGTGATCTCGCTCTCGATTGGGAACTCGTCGCCGTCCGGGCTGCGAGCCTCTACGGCGAACGACTGAGTCGCTCCAAGGAGGAGATCCTCACCGCACTGCGCCCCTTCATCGACGATCGCGTGCGCCACCTACTCGCATTGGAGGGTTTTGCCTACGACGAGATCGAGGCGGCCCTCGGCGGTGGAGCGAGCAACCTTCCCGACCTCCGCGCCCGGGTCGAGGCGATCCACCAGGCGCGCGAGAACCCCGAGTTCCTCTCCATCGTTCTCGCCGCCAAGCGGATCGCCAACATCGTCAAGGACGCCGCCGATGAAGATCTCGATGAGGTCCACCTCGTCGATGCCGCGGAACAGGATCTTCACCAGGCCCTGGTGGGTCTGCGTGAAACGGTCGAGGATGCGGTCGAAGAGCGTGCTTACCCACAGGCCTTGTCGGCGGTAGCCTCGCTGGCCGGTGTTTT
>JAIOJS010000356.1 GCA_019911795.1 Thermoanaerobaculia bacterium
CTATGAGAGTGGTCATCGCAAGTTCCGGCAGATCATCCGCGACATCGCAGCCCGCAATCCCGACCTCGACCGGATCGCCATCTACGACACCAGCGGTAGAAGGCTTTTCAGCACCGACAGCCTCGCCGATCCGATGTCCACTCCGCACTTGGAGCCCGGTCCGGTCTCTTCCGACCTCAGGCTCCTCGAGGCCGTGCGTGGGCTTCGTACCGTGGAGTGGTCAGCGCAGGGTGCTACCAAGTTTCAAGTGGTCGAGCCTCACATCGAAGAGTGGGGTCGCCATCGCTACTCTGTACTGTTCGAGGCCTCCTACGCCGGAGTTGGCGCAGCGTCGCGGCAGCTCTACTCCCGCCTCATCCTCCCGGCGGTGGCTTCTCTGGTCTTGGGGGTCTTTCTCGCCTTCCTTCTGGCACGGCAGAGTCTCGAGCCTCTCGAGAAGCTCATCGCCGGTGCCCGAGACATCGGGCGGGGTCGCCTCGATCGACGGATCGAAGTGCACTCCGATGACGAGTTCGAAGATCTAGCCGACACCTTCAACCGAATGGCGTCTCATCTGTCCTCGAACATCGTAGAACTCGAGGAGAGCAATGTCGCGCTGCAGCAGTCCAACGTCGAACTCCAGGAACTCGACCGCTTCAAGAGCGATCTACTCGCCAATGTGAGCCACGAGCTGAGAACTCCGCTGACCTCGGTCAAGGGTTACGCAGAGGCAATGTCCGACGAGCTTCTAGGTCCGATCAACGAGGGTCAACGAGAGGCTCTGGAGGTAAGTCGTCGCAACATCGATCGACTGCTCGGGATGATCAGCGGCCTCCTCGGCTATTCGAGAGCGGAATCTGGGCGATTGCCGATGCATCGAGAAACGATCGACCTAGCTGTTCTCGCCCGTGACGTGGTGGGGGCGGTGATTTCCGCCCGCGGGAGTAGCACGAACCTAGCCGTTGTCGAGGGCACCGGACCGTTTCTCGCCGATGCCGATGCCGCGAGTATCGGGCAGGTACTCGAGAACCTCACCACCAACGCGGTGAAGTTCACACCCAAGGGGGGAAGGGTGGAGGTGCGGCTGGAGGCCGAGTCAGAGATGATCCGGGTCGAGGTCGTCGATCAGGGGATCGGGATCGAGCCTTCGCTGACCAGCCGTGTCTTCGATCGGTTCTACCAGGTGGAGTCGTCGTCGACCCGACGCTTTGGCGGGATCGGCCTTGGTTTAGCTCTGGTCAAGCAGATCCTAGATGCCCACGGGTGCGGGATCGAGGTGGAGAGCACGGTCGGTGTGGGGACCACTTTCCGCTTTCGCCTGCCGCTCCCGGTGGAACAACTGCGAGGCGAGGCGGCACTGATAAAGATCCTCATCGTCGATCCCGACCCCGCCTTCGCCCGCGAGCTGGGAAGTCAGGCCGAGGAGCGAGGCTGGGCTTGGAGGGTCGTACCATCGGCGGCCGCGGCTCGACGGCTGATGGATCGTGAACGTCCCGATGCCGTGGTCCTAGATCGTCTCCTGCCCGACGGCGACGGCTTCGGCCTTCTCGAAGAATGGAGAAAGGAGGATCCTCTGCTACCCATCGTGGTGGCCTCGGAGCGACGGGATGAAGCGGCGGCCCGGCGTCTTGGGGCCTCGACGTATCTGCTGAAGCCGGTCGAGGCGGGCGCAGTACTCGATGAGCTTGCGACGCGTCTGAACCCGTCAGAGTCACGGCCTGGTCTCGTCGTGGCCGATCGATTGGACGATGACTTGCGCTCTTGGATCCGCAGGCTTCGTCATCATGGGATCAACTGCCGTCGGGTCCGCTCGGACGCCGAGATTCGTCACCTGGTCTCCGGGCAGCTTCCCACCCTGCTCCTGCTGGACGGTCGGGATGGGTTCGGTCCGAAATGGCAGGAAGTGGTCCCGGTGGCGGCCGCGGCCTCGATACCGGTGGTTTTAATGGGAAGCGGGGCCGAGGGGGAGTTCATCCTCGAGCGGATGGCGGCCCTGGGAGTGACTCTGAGCTACCGCGTCGACGACGAAGAGGAGCTCCTTCGGGTTGCTTCCACGATCGGTTGAGGTTATCGTCAGCAAGGACAACAATTCGATGAGCGAAGCTAGTATCCTGGTCGTAGATGACGAACCTGATGTTCGTCGAATGCTGCAGGTGATTCTCGACCGGAACGGCTATGAGGTGCAGGTTGTTTCATCGGGTCTCGCGGCTTTGATGGCCGTTAACGACGAGACACCGGACCTCATCCTGCTCGATATCATGATGGAGGGAATGGACGGCTGGGAGGTTCTCAAGCTACTCAAGATGGAGGAGCGGACCCGAGGAATCCCGGTGGTCATCCTCTCCGCGCGAGTCGAACCTAGGGATAAGGTCCGCGGGCTCCAGGAGGGTGCCGTCGACTACATCACCAAGCCGTTTTCCGTGAAGGACGTTCTCGAGAGCATCCATTTGATTCTCAAACCGCGAGCGAGTTGATCATTCGAGAGGGAAGCATCATTCCGCTGAACGAGGAGGGGCGTGATTACCTGGAGTTGCGCGCCGAGTGGCTGAAGATGCGCGGTTGTTTGTGGGATGCCAACACTGGGCTACCGACTCTCCCGGGCGTGATCGAAGATGTTCGGCGCTACGCCGAGTGCGGTGTTCGAATCGGAGTCATCGTCCTCGACTTCAGCAGCGAGGAGCACATCGAGGAGATTTACGGTTGGGAGACCTATGATGGAGTTCTCTCACAAGTCTCTCAGGCGCTAGAGGGTCTCAGAGGCGGTGTGCTGGGCGAACGCGACCTGGTAGCTCTGCAGGGCGTGCGTAGCGATCAGTTCCTCCTCTTTCTCGGGCTCGAGAGTGCGACGCCGGAGATCGAACTAGGCCGTCTTCGCGACCAGGTGATTTCGGAATTGAGTCAGCTGTTGAGAATCCGGGTCGGACGCGAGCACGAACGGGGACTGGGGCTTTACGCCGGGTCGGGGTTGGTTCCCTACGATCCCACCACTCGCATCGAGCGCTCGATCTACCGTGCTGTCGAGAACGTTCGAGTCAACTGTTGGCAGGACCGTGAAGAGCAGCTCAACTCGCGCTTGGCCGAGCTAAGGCGGATTCTGACCTGGCGTGATGTTCGAATTCGCTACCAACCGATCGTCTGGCTCTCGAACTCCTCGATCTTCGGGTACGAAGCTTTGAGCTGCGGACCCGCCGGAAACATCTTCGAAAACCCCGAGATGATGTTCTCGTTCGCCGAACGAACCGATCAGATTCTCAGCTTGGAGCACCTCTGCCGCACTGAGGCGATTCGCGGCTCCACCCGACTCCCGGAGGGACGTAAGCTGTTCCTCAACACGTCGGTCCACGGCTTCGAGGATCTCGTGCCCTTTCCCGACAGCCTCCGACGCGAACTCAGTCGAGTCGGACTCGAGCCCAGTGATCTCGTGTTAGAAATTACCGAACGGGTCGCCGTCAAGGGATGGAAGGAGTTCCGACAGCGGCTCGACCTCCTGCGCGAGGAGGGCGTCGCCGTGGCAATCGACGACATGGGCGCTGGATACTCCTCGCTTCAATCGGTGGCCGAGCTCGAGCCCGACTTCTTGAAGTTCGACCTCAATCTGGTCCGTGACATTCACGACAATCCGATCAAACAGGGTCTTCTCGAGAGCCTCCTGATGATGGCTCAGAAGATCGATGCCCAGGTGATCGCCGAAGGGGTCGAGAAGGCAGAAGAGTTCGAGGCGCTCCGCGACATGCGAGTGACCTTTGGGCAGGGATATCTCTTCTCGCCACCGGACTCTCTGGAATTTCACGTGCCCGCCGATGTGACCGCCTGAGGGGCCGAGAATGAGCGACGTTTCAGCTCGCTTCCCCGAGGTCGTGGTCGACCTGGTGGGACAACTCGACAAGCCGGTGGCCTGCGTGGCTCTGGTGCGGCGATCGCTACAGCATGCTGGCGAGCACACGGCAGCCAAGGAGTTCACCAACGAAGCACTGGCGACAGCCAACGAGGATTTTCTGGCCATGGCGGGGCGCTGGGTGACGGTGGTCAGCGAGAGTCTGGGCCGACCAGACTCATGAAGGATTCCTCAGCGTCCGGGGAGGTTTTGCCGACCCTGACGACGGAACGTCTGCTGATTCGCGCCCTCGACGAGAGGGACCTCGACGCCTTGTTGGAGATTTGGGGTGATCCCTCGGTGATGCGATACATGGCTCACCCTCCCCTCGCAGATCGCGCCGCGACTGCGGATTTTCTGGCTGGGATCGACCAGGGTTGGCGCGAGAAGACCCTGTTTCAGTGGGGGGTCGCATGGCGGGAGAATGGTGAGGTGATCGGAACCGTCACCCTGGCCGAGTTGGAGTGGACTCATCGCCGGGCCGAGATCGGTTTCGCCCTCGCTCGACGACACTGGCGCCGGGGAGTGATGGGTGAAGCGGTGCGGGCGGTTCTCGACTATGCCTTTGGCCCTCTCGGTCTCCATCGCATCGAGGCTGACACCGATCCGCGCAACCAGGCTTCCATGTCACTCCTCGAAGGGTTGGGATTCCTGCGCGAGGGCTTTCAACGGGAGCGTTACTTCGATCTCGGGGAGATCCAGGACGCGATGATGTTTGGCCTCCTGGCTCGGGAATGGAGGGAGAGAACGGAACAGGAGGGGTGATCCTCGCGTTAGAATGATGTCCTATGACGCCCCCTCATCCTCGAGACCAACTGCCGCAACGAGTCGCCATGCTTCCTGGCGATGGCGTGGGACAAGATGTTGGGATCGAGGCGAGGAAGGTCCTCGAGACGGCCGCGGAGCGCTGGGACCTTCCCATCGAGATCGAGCACTTTCCATGGAGTGCGGACCACTACCTGGAAACCGGAGTCACCCTACCGGAGGGGGCGGTGGCCGACTTCCGGGAGAACTACGCTGCGATCTTCATCGGCGCCTTTGGGGATCCGAGGGTTCCCGACATGCGGCACGCTGCAGACATTTTGTTGGGACTCCGCTTCCAGCTCGATCTCTACATCAATCTGCGGCCGGTCCGTCTCTGGGACGAGCGACTCTGCCCGCTGAAGGACAAGGGTGTAGCCGATATCGATTTCGTCGTCTTCCGCGAGAACACCGAGGGTGCCTATGTCGGCGCTGGCGGCAACTTCAAGAAGGGAACACCCGACGAGGTGGCGGTACAGGAAGAGATCCACACCCGGCTGGGAGTGGAGAGGATCCTGCGCGCCGCTTTCGACTACGCAGTCGAACACAACCGACGCGAGGTCTGCATGACCGACAAGTCGAACGCCCAGCGTTTCGTAGGGGATCTCTGGCTCCGCACCTTCGAGGAGGTGTCGCGAGACTACCCCCAGATCGAGACTCGTCATCTCTATGTCGATGCTCTGACGATGCTCCTGGTGAGGGAGCCGGAGAATTTCGAGGTGATCGTCGCCAGCAACATGTTCGGCGACATCGTCACGGACCTCGGTGCGGCCCTGCAGGGCGGCATGGGAGTGGCGGCTTCGGCCAACCTCCACCCGGGACGGGTTTCGATGTTTGAACCGGTGCATGGCTCGGCCCCGCCGTTGGCCGGCACCGGGCGGGCCAATCCGGTGGGGGCGGTTCAGTCGATCGCGATGATGCTCTCGTACCTAGGCCATCGCCCGGCGAGCGAGCTGATCGAAGGGGCCATCGCCGAGAGCCTAAGGCGAGGGGAGACGACCCCCGACTTAGGAGGGACGCTGACGACGTCGCAGGTCGGCGATCGTCTGGCACGAGCCGTGGCGACCCTGCCCGAAGGGTGAGGGGAGTACCCTAGAACGAGGAATCGCTGACCATCGTGGCGGCCGCAAGTGCCTCTGGATACCGGCAACGTCAACGCGTAGTGATTTAGGCCCTCGAGAATTGGGCCACTGAAGCCCATAGAACTGCAAGATAGAAAAGTGAGATTCAGATGACGACGCTACAGGAATCCCAACTCATCCATGACTGGAACCGATCGGGGGACGGGGAGATGACACCGGCCCGGTCCACGGTCCAACTCAACGACGAGACCCTCCGCGACGGACTTCAATCGCCCTCGGTGCGCTCGCCGTCGATCGAAGACAAGATCCGCATCCTTCACCTCATTGCGGAGTTGGGAGTCGATGCCTTGGATCTTGGGCTCCCAGGGGCGGGGCCGCACGTGGTGGCCGACGTCACAGCCTTGGCGGAGGAGATCGTTCGACATCGTTTGCCGATAGCGGCCAACTGCGCGGCACGAACCATGGCCGCGGACATCTTGCCGATCGTCGAGATCTCGCAGCGCACCGGCTTGGAGATCGAGGTTGCCTGCTTCATTGGATCGTCTCCTATTCGCCAGTACTCCGAGGGCTGGGACATGGACCGAATGCTCAAGCTCTCCGAGGACGCGGTTAGCCTGGCCGTCGGCGAGGGCTTGCCCGTGATGTTCGTGACCGAGGATACGACGCGCGCCGCCCCCGAGGACATTCGCCGCCTTTACACGACCGCAGTCGAGGCGGGCGCCCGACGGGTATGCATTGCCGACACGGTAGGCCACTCGACTCCGAATGGAGCCCGCGAAGTGACGCGCTTCATTCGCCAGATCGTCGACGCAACCGGCGAAGACGTAGCGGTCGACTGGCACGGCCACCGAGACCGAGGACTCGGTGAGATCAACGCGCTGGCCTCGGCCGAAGCAGGAGCTGACCGCCTTCACGCCACCGTCCTCGGGGTCGGCGAACGGGTCGGCAACGCGGCCCTCGACCTGCTGATGGTGAACCTCCAGCTGCTCGGGTGGCGGGACCAAGATCTGACGCGACTTCCCGAGCTCTGCCAACTGGTGGCCGACACTACCGGTGTTCCCCTCCCCGACAACTATCCAGTGTTGGGGCGCGACGCCTTCCGCACCGGCACCGGCGTCCATGCCTCCGCCATCATCAAGGCCAAGGCCAAAGGGGACGACTGGCTCGCGGATCGAATTTACTCTGGTGTGCCGGCGGCGATGATCGGCCGGCGCCAGGAGGTCGAGGTCGGGCCCATGTGTGGCGTCTCTAACGTCATCTGCTGGTTGGAGGAGCGCAACCTGCCGGCGCGAGAAGAGTTGGTGCAGGCGATTTTCGCACGAGCCAAGGGGGCCGAATCGATCCTCAGCGAAGCGCAGGTCCTGGCGGTTTGTGCGCAGTTCGACGTGACGCTGGTCGAGGACGCTCGATGATTCTGGAGCGATTTACGGTGGGCCCGTTCGCGGAGAACACCTACATCATCGGCAAGACGCCGGAGGTAGCGATCATCGACCCCGGAGGTTCGAGCGATGAGATCGCCGAACTGATCGAGTCGCGTGGGTGGAAGCCGCAGGCAATTCTCTTGACCCACGGGCATATCGACCACATCGCCCATGTCGCGCACCTGGCGGAACGCTACGGCATCGGTTGCCGGATCCATCGGGGAGACGACTGGCTGCTTCGTACCCCCCAGTTTCCCGAACTCGAGGCGATGATGGGCGCCCGGCCCTGCCCAGAACCGGAGAGCTATTTCGAGGACGGTGACGCTCTCGAGGTCGCGGGCTTACAACTGCGGGTAGTGCACACCCCGGGACACAGTCCCGGCGGTGTCTGCTTCGTCGACGAAGAGAGCGGGACGATCGTCGTAGGGGACACCATCTTTCGACGCGGGATCGGTCGTACCGACCTGCCGGGGGGAAGTCTGGCTGAACTCGAGGACTCGATCCGCGAACGGCTGTTCACCCTCGAGCGGGACTACACCCTGTGGCCAGGGCACGGACCGGAAACGAGTCTCGAGGAAGAGCGTGAGGACAATCCCTACTTCGGACGCCACGCTCCACCATTGGCGGTCCCGACCTAGTGTCCCGTTTGGTTAATCCCGTCCACTTTGGACAGCCCGTTTTCGCGCCTGGCGGCGTTGCTCCTCGTCGCAATACCCCCAGTATTACTCGTCGTCGCGCCTGGCCAGGAACAAAAACGACCTCGCCCAAGGTACACGGGACCAACCAAACGGGACACTAAGGTGAGTTCCGCTCCTAGATCCGCCGCTCCGACCGCAGCACCGACCGAAACGCTCTTTCGTCGGGTGGTGGGTCGCTACCTCGACGGATTGTTGACCCAACGCGGGCTGTCGACTCATACGACCGAGGCCTATCGGCGGGACCTTTGGCGCTTTGAAGAGGATCTCGTTGCCCTGGATGAAGACCCCCTCGAGGCGACGACCCCTCAGGTCGCGGCTCACCTGCGTCGTCTGCGGAGAGCGGGTTTGGCGGTGCGCACGATCCGACGAGGGCTATCTTCACTTCGTGGGTTTTTCGATCACCTGGTCGAGGTCGGCGAACGCTCTGACAACCCCGCGGCCAGTCTCCTGCCGCCGCGCAGTGGTCGGGATCTGCCCAAGGTACTGAACCCCGAACAGATCGAGGCGCTCTTGGCCGCACCGCGCGACGACAACCCGCTCGGATGTCGCGATCGCGCCATGCTCGAATTGCTCTACGCCACCGGTCTTCGAGTGAGCGAGCTGGTGGGGCTGACTCTGGGCCAGTTGCGGCTCGAGTCGGGCTTCCTGGTCGCCTTCGGTAAGGGGAACAAGGAGCGTATCGTGCCGGTGGGCGATGCCGCTCGTGAATGTCTGGAGAGCTACTTGAGACAGGGACGTCCTCAGCTCAGGGGCGGTCGCCGAGAGGAGGTTTTCCTCAACCATCGGGGAGGCGCCTTGACCCGTCAAGGCTTTTGGCAGATTCTCAAGGCCTACGGGGTCCAGGTGGG
>JAIOJS010000357.1 GCA_019911795.1 Thermoanaerobaculia bacterium
CTCCGAGGACCTGGACTAGTTCGTAAGGGCCGATCCGCTGTAGGAGGTCAGCCTCTGGCCCCTTGAACCGGGGAACGCCTTCGCCCTCTCGTTCGTAGCCTCCGAAATCGGTCCCCTCCCGACTGTCCTGGAGACCGCCAACTCCAGTCTCCTCTCGCTCCAGCAGATCGCGTACGAGTTCGCGGGTGGCGGAATCGGTCACCTGTCGCTGCAGATACTCCTCGCGCATCGACTGCGGAAACTCGAGCACACGCCGACAGACCTCCTCGGCTCGCTTGCGACGCGCCTCCAGGCTCTCTGGGTGTAGGTGTCCGTCGGACATGAATTCAGCTAAGGGAGCGGACTACCCCTCTCGAACCCACTCCCATGCCGATTGCTCCTCGTCGGCTTCGAAGTACCGGACCTTCGCGCGGGTGAAGGGACGGCATACCGTGGCCATCCACCGCTGCCATCGACTCTCTCCCACGATCGCAATGCGCTGCAGATCGTGAAGGTGCTGGGTCGCGAACACGGTGTCGTCCCAGACCGCCTTAGGGGTCCAACCGTGAAAGTCCTTCAGAATGACTAGCATCTTGGCTGGGCCCGCTGCCTTCTCCAGTTCGTCCTCGACGGCCGGCACGAACACTTTATAGTCAGCATCCGTCAACGTACCGCTGAGGCAAAAAGCAAGCACTCGGCTGTCGCCGCTTGCGAGGGGTTCGATCATCTCTTCCTCCTTGGGGTGTGAGTTGAGTGGACTTCACTATGTTACTAGCCCTACGGACGGGGATGGAGATTTCCTCGAACGTTCGCGGAGCCGCCCAAAACAGAAAGGGGGCGGCCCCCATCGAGACTGCCCCGCAAGCCCGATAGCGATCGATTCAGCGCGATCGTACGGATCGGTTGCCGCTGTCGGAGCAGCTGAGGAACTCCGACTTCGCCAACCAGTTCTGGTCGGGGTAGTAGGCGAACACCGCTGAACCATCTCGGATCGTATCGATCACGTCGCTGGCCACCTCCTTGCGCAGAGCCGGACAACCCCAGCTACGCCCCAAGCGGCCATGCTGACGGACGAACTTGTTGCTGACGTACCAGGCGCCGTGCATCACGATGGTCCGGTCGTAGGCCGCATCGTTGACGCCCTTTTCGAGCCCGTGCAGGTAGAGCGATTTACCATTGCGACCGTAGTAAGTACCCGCCGTAACGAAGAGGCCAAGACTCGTTTGTTTGCTTCCTTGCCGATTCGAGAACTTCTTGGCGAAGTTCTCTCCGGTACCCTTGCCGTGGGCAACCAACTCCTTGTAGAGAAGGGACGGGGTGTCGAGGTCGAAGACCCAGAAGCGAGGCTTCGTCGACGGCAGGGAGTAGTCGATGACGGTCAAGATCCCGGGAGACTTGATCTCATCACGACTCTCGGCGCAGGTGTAGGCGTCGAGCGCCAGACCCAGCACCCCGCGGTCGAGGGTCGGAGCCAACTCGGCCAACTGATCCAAACTCGGGACTTCGGCGGCGGCGTTCGAGGCGCTGAATGTCGCCAGAACACCGAGGAGGAAAACAGCCACGAGTATGTCCTTCCCAAAACCCTTCAGCCTGCGGTTCTTCACGTGCGGTTCCCTTCGATATCGTTAGATTGCAGTTGGGTTTCGGGCGAAGCCAAGGCAGCGCCTCTTGCAAAAACACACGACAGGACCGAAACATTCCACCCGGACCTCACCCTCGGGATCCCTACTCGGACTCCTCAGACAGCACCGACAACATGTCCAGAACATTTCCGCGGGGGGCAAAACCACTGTGCATTGCCACGACGAGGCCGTTCTGGTCGAGAAGTACCAAGGTCGGGAGACGCCCCACTTCGAGTTGGTTGGCTACCACATGTAAGCGATCGAGAATCACCGGATAGCGACTGGGTTTGTCGGCGAGGAACTTCTCCACCAAGGGTCGCTCCTCCCCCTGATTGACGGAGAACACCCTGATCCCTCGGCGAGAAAACTCCTCAGAGAGTTCGTCGACGATCTTCGCCTGGGCTCGGCAAGGAAGGCACCAGGTTGCCCACAGCTCGAGCAGGATGGGGTCTCCCTGGAGGTTGGAGAGCCGAACCTTGTCGCCTTCGATCGACTCCAACTTGCCCTCCAAGGGCTTGGAGCCGAGGGGACTGACCCACTCGCTCGAGGCTGACTCCGCCTCGGGGGGCAATCCGACCGCGTGGAGCACGCGGCTGTCTCCCCAACCGATCGCCGCAATCAGCGTCACGTAGACAATCATCACCGAGCGCTTCCCGGGCCAGAGTCCGCGGCGCGTGGCACTCTGTGCGCAATCGCTGCGTCGTGGAAATCCTTGTGGTGACTCGCCGGTAGCTGACCCCATGGGCCAATCCTAGAACCGCACCGACCAACTGGCAATGACCAGGTAGTCGGGGAAGGCGGCGTCGCCGCCCTCGGAACTCCGAAGCTTGTCGGAGAAGCTCGGCTGACGGTTGCGCTCGACCGCCCACGGCATGGCGAGGGTCACGGAATGGTCGCCCTTGCTCCAACTCACCGAGGGCTCGACCGAGATCATGTAACCCGGACGGCGGCGACCGCGGCTTCCGCCGAAGAGGTCGTAGACCGGAATGCCCTCGATACGTCCGCCCAGGCCCGCACTCCAACCGTTCCATGATTGGGGGCCCATCTGAAGACCACCGCGGAACACGTACTGATCGGCGATCGAGACCTCTTCCTCGCCCGGGCGATCGCTAAAGTAGACGCCGCTGGTTTCCTCGGGGGAGATGATGTAGCTCCCCGTTCCGTAGAGGGCCATCGAACCGCTGTGCGTGAGAATCTGAAAACCCGCTAGTTCGACCACTACCCCAAAACCGCCATCACCAGGTTGGACCGAGTTGTCGGCCGTGCTCGTCTCCACCACCTCTTCGCCATCTACGATCGAGATCCGGTTCTGCTGTTGCATGTTGTCGCCGGTGGGGAGTTTCAATCCGAGACCGACTGAGATGTTGGACCGCGGGTGAGAGGCCGGATTCCAGACTAGCCGCTTGCCCACCACGGTGATATCACCCATTCCCCGGTTGTTGCTGCGGGTGTAGCGCCGAATGACCTCACGATTCTCGCCGCGAACCGCCGCGGATCGCGTCGCCATGAGGTAGGGAACGCTCACCGTGACACTTGTCTGCGGGTTAATCGAGTAGCGCAGGGCGAGGTCGGCCAGGTTGACCTTGTTGACCACCTGGCTCCCTTCCTCCACCCGTTCAGGCTCCTCCTGGCTCCCACGAAAGTGGCGGAAGGAGTAGCCGTAGCGCCAACCGAAGGTGAGTTGCCACTTCTTCTCCCCTATATTGAGTTCGGAGTCGAAAGCGCTGATCACCGGACTGTCGATGCGGGTCAGGATACAGCTTTGGGCTGACGACGACGAGGTGCCCAGAGCAACGCCAAGAACGAGAAGGACAAGAACCGTTGCGAGGCGACGAGGGGTTCGGACAGAGATCGGGCGGAACAAGAAATTCATGAGGGTCGAGTTCTCCTGGAGTGAGTGTTCGGGTCGATGGATCCCTTAGCAACGAGGGTGCCAGCCCTTGACGGGCGCCTCCAAAGGAGGCCTCTAGTCTCGACCCGAATCCATTCAAACCTCGTAGTTCGAATCACTTGAGCCTCCCACACGCTACAGCCCACCGTTCCTACTGGAGCCGCAACAGCACGGGGTGATGCATAACTCCGACGCAGCCTCAGACCCCTCGCGCATAACTTCTATGCCCCAGACTCCGAACGATGGGAATCCCAACCGCGGTATAAACTGCCCGACCGATGCACCCCCCATCCCCTCAGGCGGGAAACCCGCCCTCGTCGGGGCGCTGGTCGGTCGCCGCGATCAGTCTCGTACTCGTCGCCGTACTCGTCGCCGTCAATGCGCTCGCGATCGGAAGCATTGTCAATGCTCGACGGAGTACCCGAAGTGCGGCCCGCCTCGACCTCGAGTTGCAGACGCAGGTTCACGCTCGGTCCTTCGAGGCACTCCTCGCCAACCTCCGCGCCGACCTCGTCTTCCTCTCACAGTCACCGCCGATCGCTCAGTTGCCCCACGGTCCCCAACCTACAGATCCGATGATGCAACGCTGGTTGCGCCTCAATGCCGAAGGCACCCTCCTTCTCTTTCTCGCCGCCAACCCTGCGGTAGAGAACCTGGCGCTTCACGATGAGGAGGGTAACCGGTCGATGCTAGCCGGCCGCCAGGGCGGCGCTCCTCAGATCCTCACTCCGACCGACTCAGCCCCTGAGACTCCTCGAACAGCAGGGCTCCTGAGGTCGTCCTGGTTGATCGGCAACGGTGGTCGTCTAGATGCTCAGGTCGATCCGGCTGCCCTCCTCGCCCTCGCAGCCCCGGGAGTCGAAGGAGTCCTCCGGCTCGAGCGCACCGAACCCAGTTCGAATCCTGAAGCGGACTCGGATGCTCTGTGGGTCGCCGTCCCGGTGGTTGATGACCAATGGACGCCCCCGGTCGCGTGGTGGTTGACGCGGCAGGAGTCGGACGGCCGCTTGATGCGATCCCTCGAGGACCTCTCGCGGCGCTATCGCACGACCTTGATCTTCAACCTCGCCGTGATGCTGCTGACCCTCGCCCTGGCCGTCGTCGCCTACCGACAGGTGAAGAGGGCGGCCGAACTCGAAGCCGCCCACCAACAGCAGGGCCAGATCCGAGAGTTGGAACGTCAGCTGATGCACAACGAGCGACTGGCCACCGTCGGACGCCTGGCTGCGGGAATAGCCCACGAGATCAACAATCCACTCGAGGGGATGTCCAACTACCTTGGCGTGCTCGAGGAGGATCTGCGGTCGGGCGACGCGACAGCAGCCTTTCAATGGGTCTCCAAGCTGCGCCAGGGTCTCGACCGTTCCGCCGCGGTCACCCGCCAGGTCCTGACCTTCTCGGATCCGGCTAAGACGCCGCGAGAGTGGGTCGACCTCACCGCGATCATCTCCGAGACGGTCGACTTCGTCGCCTCCAACCCGGCCTTCGCGGATATCGAGATTCGCTGGCACGATGAGCCGTCGACCGCCACTCCGATCGATGTACTGGCCAATCGCACCACGCTCGGTCAGCTCTTTCTCAACATCCTGCTCAACTCCTGCGAAGCACTTTTGGAGCGAGAGACCGCTGGCGAATCACTAGACAGTCTGGACCGATCGATAGAGGTCGACGCGACGGTCGAAGCCAGCGACTGCTCCGAGAAGGGTCCAACGGCAACGATCACTCTCTCAGATCGCGGTCCTGGATTCACGGAGGAGGCCTTGGCTCACCTCTTCGAACCCTTCTACTCAGGCCGCGGATCGTCGGGACTCGGCATGGCAGTCTGCTACGGTATCGTGCGCGATCTCGGGGGCCAGATCACGGCCGCCAATCGCGCGACGGGAGGGGCCGAGATGAAGGTCACACTGCCCGTTCGGGCCCGGGCTGCATCGAGCCCTTCTCCTGAAGGATCTCCGTGAACGAAACCTCCCCTTCTCACCAAACTCCTAGGCCTTCCCGCGGCACCGTCCTCGTCATCGACGACGAGGATTACGTTCGGGACTCGCTCGTCGCCATTCTGGAACGTCGAGGCTTCGAAGCGCGCTCGGCGTCCGGACCCTCCCAGGCCCTGCAGCGACTGGACGGTCTCGACGCGGTCCTCCTCGACCTCAATATGCCGCAACTAGGGGGTGAGGAATTCCTGCCGCGCATCCTCGACCTGCATCCCACTGTCCCCGTCGTCGTCCTGACCGGACACGGTTCGGTCGCGTCGGCGGTTCAGTGTATGCGCGACGGCGCCGTCGACTACCTACTCAAGCCGGCAGATCCTGAGGAGCTGGTCTTCACCCTGGAACGTTGCATCGAGCAGTCCAGCCGGCGGCGAGAACTCGACTACCTGAGATCCAGCGAGGCCGAGAGCGGGGCCGAAGGTCCTCTGGGGGAATCGAAGGAGTGGTTGGAGGCAGTGCGACTCGCCCACCTCGCCGCCCCCACCGACACCTCGATCCTGCTCCTCGGGGAGTCGGGGACAGGCAAAGAAGAGCTGGCCAAGGAGATCCACCGACGCAGCCTTCGATCCGACGCAGCCTTCGTCTGTGTCAACTGCGCGGCAGTCCCCGCAAACCTCTTCGAGAGCGAGTTCTTCGGTCACCGGCGGGGAGCCTTTACCGGAGCCTTCAGCGACCGCGACGGACGCTTTCGCGTCGCCGACGGCGGAACACTCTTGCTCGACGAGATCGACTCCCTGCCACTACCGGCTCAGGCCAAGGTACTTCGCGTCCTGCAGGATGGCACCTTCGATCGGGTCGGCGACAGCACGTCGACCCGAGTTGACATCCGGCTACTCTGCGCGACCAATCAGAACCTCGACGACGCCGTCGCGGCCGGACGCTTTCGAGCGGACCTCCTGTACCGGATCAATGTCCTCTCGATCCGACTTCCTCCCCTTCGCGAACGGACCGGGGATATCAGTCTTCTCGCTCGCTCCTTCTTGCAGACGGTCGGTGGTCGCATGGGACGACACCTCGAGGGGATTTCTCCTGAGGTCCTTCGCGTCTTCGAGAGGTACCCCTGGCCGGGCAATGTCCGCGAGCTGCAGAATGTTATCGAGCGCGGTCTTCTTCTCGAACAGAGCGACCGCCTGACTCTCGACAGCCTTCCGTTGGAGCTGGGCAACGAGGACGAATCCGAGGGACAGGACTCCCGCCCCAATCCCGACAGATCCGGAGACGATCTCAATCTCCGTCGCCAACTCGCCCGGGCCGAACGGGACCTCTTGGTCGAGGCCCTGAGGCGATCCGACGGTGTCCGCGGTCCGGCCGCGACTGCCCTCGGCATCGATCCCCGTAACCTCGCCTACTACCTCAAGAAGCACGGCCTCGGCGAGAGTGACTCGTGACGGCCCGACGAATTGGCCTGCAGCTAGTCTGCATCGGGATGGCGTTGCTCGTCGCCTCCTGCACGCCACCGAGTCCCGAGACCTCAACTGACACCCCGCCCCTCGCCCTACCCACCTCGATTCTCGGCTTCACCGACGTGACCGCCGAGGCCGGCATCGACTTCGTTCACGACAACGGCGCGTCGGCCCGTCGCTTCCTCCCGGAGACGATGGGATCGGGTGTGGCGTTCTTCGACGTCGACGGGGACGACCTTCCCGACCTCTTCTTCGTCGCTGGAGTCTCCGTGGACTCGGCCCTCGGAAGTCGATCCGATGGACCCTCTACCCCACCAGACACGAGGCCCGCTGGACGCCTCTACCGGAACCTCGGCAACGGATCCTTCGAGGACATCACCGACGGCGCCGGAATAGGTTCCGCCTTTCTCGCCATGGGGACCGCGATCGGCGACGTCGACAACGACGGCTGGATCGACCTCTTCGTCAGTGGCGTCGGTGACCAGCGGCTCTACCGAAACCTAGGGGAGGGGCGCTTTGAGGAC
Source organism: Thermoanaerobaculia bacterium (assembly GCA_019911795.1). Classification (GTDB taxonomy): domain Bacteria; phylum Acidobacteriota; class Thermoanaerobaculia; order Multivoradales; family JAIOJS01; genus JAIOJS01. The sequence continues at coordinate 7,408 of JAIOJS010000357.1, forward strand.
ATCACCGAGCGCTCCGGTCTGGGGATGAAGCCGGGTACCGACGACGTCGGATTCGGCTCCAGTGCCGCCTTCTTCGACGCCGATCGCGACGGCGATCTCGACCTCGTGGTCGGTCGGTACGTTCCCTGGAGCCCCAGCACCGACCGCCGCTGCCGTCCCGACGGTGAGCATCAGACTTACTGCACGCCGGAGGTCTACGACAGCGCGCCCAACGTCTTCTACCGCAACCTGGGAAACGGCGCCTTCGCGGATAGCTCCCGGGAGTCCGGCCTTGCCGATCCCGCCGGCAAGACCCTCGGTCTCGCCGTCGTCGACGTCAACCGTGACGGATGGCCGGATCTCGCGGTGGCCAACGACACCGATCGCAACCACCTCTTCATCAACGACGGCCATGGCGGCTTCGATGAGATGGGGATCGAGCACGGCCTCGCCTTCAGCGTCTCGGGAGCCACCCGCGGCGCGATGGGCATCGATGCCGGGGACCTCGACGAGGATGGGCTCGTCGACCTCGCCATCGGCAACTTCGCTCAAGAGATGACCGCTCTCTATCTCGGCACCCCGGCGGGCCTTTTTCGGGACGAGGCCGCTCAGCTCGGGATTGGCATCCCCAGCCTGATGCAAGTGGTCTTCGGCACCAGGATTCTCGACCTGGACCTCGACGGACACCTCGACCTCGCCTTCGCCAGTGGTCACATCGAACCCGAGATCGACTCCTATCAGAGTGTCCTCTCCTACCGACAGCCGCTCGGGATCTACCGCAACACTGCGACCGATGGCACAACGGGAAGCTTCATTCAAGTCCAGTCCGAGGCGGGGCCCCTGGCGGCGAACTGGGTAGGACGCGGTCTCGCCAGCGCCGACTTTGACGGTGACGGCGACCTTGACCTGGTGCTCACCCAGAATGGAGACAGCGCTCGCCTCCTACGCAATGATCTGCGTTCCAACCCGCTGCAGACCACCTCAGCGGCTCCGCACTGGCTACGCCTCCGCCTAGTCGGTTCGCAGAGTCCTCGCACTCCCTACATGACCCGAGTCACCGCCATTGTTGGAGAGCATCGCCTGGAACGCTGGTTGGGATCGGGACATTCCTACCTCTCCGCCAGCGAACCGGTGGTAACGTTCGGCCTCGGCACTATCGATGCGATCGATCGCCTGGAGATCGAATGGCCGTCGGGCCAGATCCAGAGCGTCCCCTCGCCCCTTCTCACCCAACTACTCGTCGTCGAAGAGTCCTCGGCCGACCCCACGGAAGCACCATGAGCGAACACGTCACCGAACACAAACACGGGGGGTTGAAAGAGCTCGAAGCTACGGCGATCTGCGGCAACGACATCACGTCCTCTTGCCTCTACGTCTCGGCCCTTGCCATCCTGCAGGCCGGCAAGTGGGCCCCAGTAGCCCTCCTCATCGTCGGCGCCGTCCTCTACCTGTTCCGCAAGGTCTACGGCGAGGTGGTCGGCGCCCTGCCGCTCAACGGCGGCGCCTACAACGCGCTCCTCAACACGACCTCGAAGTCGGTCGCCTCGCTCGCCGCATGCCTGACGCTGCTCTCCTACATGGCGACCGCAGTGATCTCGGCCAACGAGGCGATGCACTACGCCCACTCCGTGTTCCACGGCCTTCCGGTGCTACCGGCGACCGTCGTCCTCCTCGCGATCTTCATGGGACTCACCATCCTCGGGATCGGAGAATCCGCCAAGGTGGCGGTGGGAATCTTCATCACCCACCTCGTCGCCCTCACCCTGCTCCTCGTCGCGGGCGGTCTCTATCTACTGACCCACGGCACCGGCACCCTCCAGGCCAACCTCGCCGCGCCCTCGGAACGAGGCATCATGGCCGCCCTCTTCTTCGGCTTCGCCGCCGCCATGCTCGGTATTTCCGGCTTCGAGAGCTCGGCCAACTTCGTCGAGGAGCAGGCCGAGGGCGTCTTCCCCAAGACCCTACGCAACATGTGGGCGGCGGTGACCTTCTTCAACCCGGCCATCGCCCTCCTCGCCCTCGCCCTCGTCCCCCTAGCCCTCGTCGGCGAACACCAGGAAGCACTGCTAGCCCACATCGGCATCATCGCCGGCGGCGAATGGTGGGGCGGCCGCGTCGGCACCATCCTCTCGACCCTCATCTCCATTGACGCCACGCTCGTCCTCAGCGGCGCCGTGCTCACCTCCTACGTCGGCGTCACCGGGTTGGTTCGCCGGATGACCCTCGACCGCGTCCTGCCGCAGATGTTCCTGGTGACGACTCGGCGGGGCACCAGCCACCGCATCATCATGGCCTTCTTCCTGCTCGCGGTCTCGGTCCTGTTCATCACCAGGGGGGAACTGGGAGCACTCGCCGGCGTCTACACCATCTCCTTCCTCTCCGTCATGATCCTCTTCGGACTCGGCAACATCCTGCTCAAGGTCCGTCGCGAACGTCTTCCCCGTCCCGAACGTGCTGGGTGGCCGGGTCTTCTCATCGGCATCGTCGCCGTCTTCATGGGCCTGATCGGCAACGTGATCATGAATCCGGCCTACACCCTGGTCTTCGCGGACTACTTCATCCCCACCTTCCTGATCGTCACGATCATGCTGAAACGGACCGTCCTGCTCAAGATCTGCCTCTTCTTCGTCCGCAGCATCAGCGTCCGCCTCCGCGACTTCACCAGTACCATCGCCCGCGGTATCCGCGAGAAGATCGAACTGGTCAACTCCCAACAGGTCGTCTTCTTCACCCGCGGCGATAGCGTCGCCAACCTCAACCAGGCGCTGCTCTACGTCCGCCGCAACGAAGAGACCAATCGCATGAAGGTCGTCACCGTGGTCCAGAATGACTCCGAGGTCCCCGAACGCCTAGCCAACGACGTCGAGTTCCTCGACGAGGTCTACCCTGAGATCGACATCGAGTTCCTCGTCGTGCACGGCCGGTTCGGCCCCGAGATCGTCGAGCGGCTGTCCAAGGAGTGGAAGATCCCCAAGAATTTCATGTTCATCGGATCGCCGGGGGACCACTTTCTCTATGGATTGGCGGAGTTGGGTGGGGTTCGGCTGATTATCTAGGTACAGCCTTAGGGCGGCCACCTCGAGTCTCTAAGACTCTCTCTCGACTCGAGCCAAACGAGGTCTGATTCGCGGGAGAGCCACGCCCGTCGCCGGGACTTTGAGGCTCGAGGCTCGTGTCGCCTTTATCTGGGGTGGTCTACAAGGTTGTACACGTCACCGCGATGTCGAAATCACTCCCAAGGCTAAAGTCATCCGCAAATCCACTGACGCGAAAGAAGTAGGAAGATCCGGCGTCGACGGAGAAGACAGCTCTCGACTTACGAGTGAGTCCGTTGAGATCGCACTCCGGGGGAGCCCCTTGAGCATCGTCGTTGCAAGCGACTTCTCCGATGGCGGGACAGCCGTCCCAGGCGGAGAGAACGGTGTCGAACTCGGTTCCAGGGAGGCAAGTATGGACCTCCGCTAGGCCATCGCAGGGGGCAACGTACTCATACCAAGCATCGATGGTGTTGTTGGAACCGCAGGTGTCGGTGACTCCACTGGCAGTGTGGTTGGCGAGTGATCCACTAACAGTTCCGGAACCGAGGATCGGCGCGGAGGTGCACTGATCACCTATTGGGCCAGAAGGGGCATTCCACGCGGTCGTGTCGCCGGACTCGAAGTCGTCCTCGAAGAGGGGGGGGGTCTCGAAGGTCACCAGCACGTCGTCGATGACCGTGGTCGTTAACGAGTCGAAGGGAGTGCTGTTGGCGAAGCTAGAAAACCCGGTACAGTCATACCCTAGCGAGCCGCTGGTGACTAGATTCGTTCCGTCAACAGACAAACTGTAGGTGTCGCTGGAACAGTCCACCGCAAAGGCGACGTCGTAAGTGGTCTGCAACATCCAGCTTCCAACTGTGGTTATCACGGGACCGAGTTTGACCTCCAAGTCGCCATCATTCCTCCAAACCAGGTCGACGCTGAACCCAGGAGCCAGAAGGGCGATGCTCTGGTGGGACGCCTGGACACCGCCACTACTACTGGCGATGCGGAATAGATACGAGACTTTGAAAGTGATCGGATGGCTCGTATTGGAGTACCACTGGATGGCGAAACCGTCACTCGCCAGACTGTCGATGCTCTCGAGACGTTGACTGCCATCGCTCGTGATCACCGTGTGCTGTCCCGCCCCGTAGAAGTCCCGGCTACCGACCAAGGGCAGTCCGGGAGGCTGCCCAACGCTGCTGCTCTCGAAGTTGTCGGAAACGGTAACTCCCTGCGCTTCGACATGAATCGCGGCGAGGGAGCAGAAGATAAGTGTTACGAGGATGGTCAGTGAAAGGAACTTCATGGGGTGCCTCCTGTAGTGGCCTGGTACCAGGGTGGGGTGGTCGAATCGGGACTCACCTAACCCCACGACACTTCCTCCGCTACTTCGCCATCCACCCGCGACAAAGGGAGGCAGGGCGAACGCCTCGCTCAGTACCCGGAGATTCTCCGACCACCCGGCGGTCCGAGTTCTGCGCTGAACATTGGAAGGTACCGAGGAACCGAGGGGCCTGTCGGACAGCGAATCGCTGCTAGTGTCCCGTCTGTCTATTCCCTTCCACATTGGGCCAGGTCATTTGCGTTCCTGGCAAGGCGCGACGACGAGTAATACTGGGAGTATTTTGCGGAGAAGCAACGCCGCCAGGGGCGGAAAGGGCCCGTCCAATGTGGAAGGGAATAGCCAGGCGGGGCACTAGGCGGGACTCAACTCGCTCGCCAACCAGCGTCTAGCCTGGTTCCACAAACGCTGAACCGTGCGTGGAGAGGTTCCCAGGGCGACGGCGGTCTCGATATCGGTGAAGCCGACAAAGTACCGGCACTCGACGACCCGCACCGCGCGGGGGTCCACTGCGTCCAGTTTGCGCAGGGCATCGTCCAATCGGGTCATTTCGTCCGCTTGGTCCTGGAGCCGAAGGGTCGCTTCGTCCAGTGGAACGTGCTCGACCCCGCCGCCCCGCTTCTCGCGGTTCACACCTCGTGCTTGGTCGACGAGGATGTGCCGCATCGCCCGCGCGGCTGTCGCAAAGAAGTGCTCACGGTCTTTCCACGCTACCTTCTCCGGCGCTGACAACTTGAGGTAGGCCTCGTTGACAAGGGCCGTCGTGTCCAATGCATCTCCCGGGCGACGTCGACGGAGCTGTCCACGAGCGATGGTGCGAAGTTGGGCGTACACCTTCTCGACGAGCTGGTCCAACGCTGACGAGTCGCCCTCTTGGTAGCGTCGAATGAGGAGAGTAATCTCTCCAGAGTTCGAGGTCTCGCCCTGGTCGTTATCCTCGATGCTTGGGCCCGACACGTCCAAAGTATACGTCGCGGCTGCGGGTCAGGAACTCGAGTTCGGACTCGCTACTTGCGGCTCACTGTGCTGCTCCACCCATTGGTCGATGTCTTCGGAAAGCGGGGTCTTGGACTGAAAGGACGCCAAGAGACCGGCTCGCACGTCCTCGACGATGGCAAGCGAACGCTCCGGGTCCAGGTGCCAGACAGCCCTAGCGAGGGCAAACCGGTCTCCCGCTACTTCGTAGGGCGAGGCGATACCGTGTTCCTCCCAGGTTGCGATGGCTTTCTCCAACAAAGGAATCGCTTCGTCAGGGTGTCCGGTGGCCTCTAGGTAGGCGCCCTGGGCGGAGATCAAGAAGGCCTGATAAGGATGGTCGACCGGAAGGGCGACGGCCAGAATACGCGAGGCCTCGTCCAAAGGACCTCGCGCCGACTCGGGTTCGTCGATGAGATACGACAGGGCGATGTTGACCTGGGAGAATCCCACCCAGAGACTATCGTTGCCAAGGAGTTCCTGACGCATGGCGAGAGCCCGTTGGTTCGCCGCACGTGCTTCATCAGCCTGTTCCAGTTCGATCAACGTGGCACCGACGTTGCTCCAAGCCAAAGCGGTGGAGGCATGGGGACCAAGGGTCCCCTCGGTTAGGACCAGGGCTCGTCGGTAGTGGTCCAAGGCGTCTTGGAACCGCGCCGAGACGAAATAGACTGAACCGATATTGTTCAGCGACTTGGCCACAGCGTAGCTTTCAGGTCCCAAGAACCTCGTGCGCAGATCGAGGGCTCGAAGGTGATGTTCGAGCGCCTCCTCGGTACGCCCAGCGGTTTGCAAGGCTGCGCCGATGTTGCTGTCCAGTTCAGCCTGCAGCAGACCTCCTGACCCCAGGTGCCCTAGGGTCGCCTCTCCAAGTCGAGCCCAGCGTTCGGCCTCCTCCGGGCGAGCCCGGTCGTTGCCGTCGATCCAAACCAACAGCGACAACGCTCTCAATCGATACTCGTCGTGGCCTCCCCGCTCGGCCGCCGTCCAACTGGCGAACGCCTCGTCGGCAGACAGATCAAACTCGCCGGAGCGCTCGGCAACGTCGGCGAGCGTCCAACGCGCCTCGGCGGTGAAGGGAGCGAAGCCGAAGGACTCTGCATCTTTTACCAGGGACTCAGCTTGCTGTCGCGTCTCGACTAGGCGTCCCGCCTCGACCGAGGCCTTGACTCGAGCCAGCCGCGACTCGAGATCCTCGAGCTTGCGGTGCCGCCCGGGTTCCTGAGGCCTCTCGATCGGCGCCCTCAACAACTGAGTGTCGGCACAGATCGCCAAAGGCTCCAATCCCAGCGCTATGTCGGGAGCACGAGACAGTACTTCGTGATCGCCGTCGGTTAGAAGATCGACGACAGCGCTGAACTCGGCCAGCCTACGGTCCAGGCATGCCATGCGTAGGTCCAGTAACTCTCCGGACTGATCACCATGGACATGGGTGGCTTCGCAGGCCTCGGTGCGAGCCTCGGTCCACTGTCCAGCGTAGGCGTTCAAGACGGCTAGCGTCCGCTCGAAGAGTCCAGCGGACGTTCCATCGGTCGTGTCGAAGACGCTCCCGAGGCGATCTCTCTGGTCCTCACTCCAGACGGTCGCCACGCGAGCCCCGGCGCTCTGGCAGAGGGACTCACCCGTGGTTCGAAACGACATCCAGAGTACCAAAAGCAACCCTACTGAACCCGCTACCAGCCAACCCGAGACCCGCCGCGACGATCCTCGCTGCAACGCATCGAGAAGTGAGTCCATGTCCGGCCAGCGGTCCTCGGGGTCGATGGCCAGTCCTCGCAGGATCGTCGTCTGCAACCATCTGGGAAGCTTCGGTAGAGCCGGGGCCTTAGGCGTACCGTTTTCTTTGTAGAGCTGGTTCAGGTCGTAGATCGAATCGACCGCGAAGGGTAGTTCTCCCCACAAGGCCTGATAGAGAGAGACACAGAATCCAAACTGGTCACTGCGTGGGTCAGGGTCCAGGCCTTCGAACTGTTCGGGAGCCATAAAGGCCGGCGTTCCCGCGATCGAACCCGCGCGGGTAACGGCGAGAAGTGGCGCGGCCGTCCCAAGTGGCGCCGAGTCCGCCTCGTGAGTTCCGGATCCGGGAGATCCGGCGGAGCCTTCGACCGACCGCGCCAGGCCAAAGTCGACGACGCGGACCTTTCCGTCCCGGCTGCGAAGGACATTCTGAGGCTTGAAGTCGCGATGGACGAGCCCCGCGTCGTGGGCGGCAGCCAGGCCCCTGCCTGCGCGAATGTAGATGTCCAGGGTTTCTCGCCAGTCGTGGGGGCCAGCCTTACGCCACGAAGCCAAGTCCTCTCCATCGATGAACTCCATCGCGATGAAGACCCTTCCGTTCCATCGCCCAACATCGTGAACGGTAATGACATTCTCATGGGAAAGACGGGCCAACGCCTGCGCTTCACGGCGCAGCCGACTCTCGGCCTCCTGCGAGTTTGATGGATCGGGATGCAGTAACTTGAGCGCTACCTTACGATCGAGTTCCGGATCCCAGGCAGAATAGACAGCGCCCATTCCTCCGGCGCCGATCGCCTCGAGAACCACGAAGCGTCCGACCTGCGATCCGGACGAGAGTCCTTCGTTCGGATTGAGAGTCTCGGCGAGACGCTCCCAGAGCGGCCCCTTCAGGGCACCGCCTGATGGCAACAGATCCGGTCCTCCGGCTTTGTCGGCCCGTTGCGTCATCAGCACAAGCGATTGGGTGAGTTCTTCGTCGTAGCGACAACGCTCCCGAATCCACTGCTCACGGCTTGCCGGACCGACGCGAAGAGCCTCGCGTATGGTTGTGAGCACAACGTCTCGACTCTCGTTCGTCATCATCCCTCCCACCACTGGCTTGCGGTAGCTCTAATCTACCCGATCGCACCCCAGTACTTCTCGCACCAACCGTGGAGAGCATCCACAACGCGAGCTTCGGCACACCAAGCGCTCCCCCGCCCCCCTGGTTCATGCCGCATCACCTGAGGCGTGGATCAGCTACAAGAGCAGTTTCTTATGGTCTCAGCCGAACTCCACTCGTGCTCCACGACCATCCGAACAGTACGGTCCCGTACCTCTGGTGAACAGCTGATCGGTGTTCCACGGCTCCATCCTCTCGAGGTAAGGAGTCTCCAGGAGACCCGGGGCGATCAACGACCTGCACGCTAGGTCTCGGGCTAGAGCTGGATCCACGCCCATAGAAGTGCCCACGCGCAGAAACGCCCCGCCGAGATTGCTCTCCAGTGGGGCGTCTATCTGACTGTACTTAATGGCTTTGAGAATGGTGCCTAGGGGCGGAATTGAACCACCGACACCACGATTTTCAGTCGTGTGCTCTACCAACTGAGCTACCCAGGCAAAGGCTTGGTCAAGCCAGGCCGGAGTTTTGCCCAGGTCGGGAGGAATGTCAATCCCTGGATGACTTACCTGAATGATTTCCCAAACTGACTCGGACCGTCCCCGGACCTGTGGGCTACTGGATTGTCCCCAAGCCAGACCTACTGAACCGGCGCTGTGAGGTAGGCGGCGCGGGCGGCGAGGTTGAAGAGGAGGCTCTTCCCCTCGACGTCCTCCAGGGTCATGGGTCGGGAGCGCTCGAAGTCGGCCTCGAACATGCGCTCTACGGAGGTGGCGAACTCTACTTGGTGGATCAGGGCCGTGACCTCGAAGTTGAGGCGAAAGGAGCGGTTGTCGAAGTTGGCGGTCCCCACTCCCGCGAAGGTGTCGTCGACGAGGAAGACCTTCTGGTGGATGAAGCCGGGTTGGTAGCGGTAGATCGAGATGCCGCTCTGGAGCAGGTCTCCGGCGAAGGCCCAGGCGGAGTAGTAGACGAGCTTGGAGTCGCCGACCTCGGGGATCAGGATGCGGACGTCGACTCCGCGGAGGGCCGCGAGGTGGAGCGAGGCGATCACTGCCTGATCGGGGACGAAGTAGGGACTCGAAATCCAGATGCGCTCACGCGCGGTGTGGATCGCTTGTTGGTACATCAGGCTGGCCGACTCGAGGCGATCCGCGGGTCCGGTGGGCAGGATGAGGACGATGGCGTTGCCGGTCAGATCCTCGGGCTGGGGAACCTTCCACGGCACGTCGATGATGTCTCCGGTGGCCCAACGCCAGTCCTCGCCAAAGGAGAGCTGGAGTTGGAGCGCGGCCGGTCCAGCTATCCGCACGTGAGTATCCCGCCAGTTGGGAAACGCCGGATCGCGTCCCAGGTACTCGTCGCCGATGTTGGCGCCGCCCACCCAGCCGACCTTGCCGTCGACCACGACGATCTTTCGGTGGTTGCGGAAGTTGATCTGGAATCGGTTGCCGAGTCCCTTGGTGGAGTGGAAGGCACTCACTTTGATCCCCTCGGCTTCGAGTCGCTCCAAATAGGAATCGCCGAGGTCGGAACAGCCGATCTCGTCATAGAGGAACCAGATACGGACTCCCTCGCGCGCCTTCCCGATGAGGCGCTCCGCGACCGCGGCGCCGATCTCGTCGTCGCGCACGATGTAGAACTGCATCAGGATGTAATCCTGGGCGAGGTCGATGCCGGCGAGAATGCTGTCGAAGGTCGCCACCCCGTCGATCAGGAGGTCCACCTGGTTGCTGCGCAGGTACAACATCTCCGCAAGGTTCTGGCCGACCAGGGCGGCGCTGCCATCGTCGTCCAACTGTACCGAGAGGTCCCGCAAGGAAGCTCGGACGGTTTCCGTTTCGATCCCGAACTGCTGCTTGACCTGTTCGCGCGCCGTCACGTAGCCGCGGAATTTGTCTCGACCGAAGACCCAATAAGCGGGAACGGACAGGAGCGGCAGGGTATTGAGCGCCATGATCCAAGCGATGGAACCCTGAGACGTCCGCGTGCTCATCAGAGCGCTAATCGATGTGAGTGCGCCTAGAAAATGCGCGACGAAGAGAACAGTGGTCACGATCTTCCTCCGACAGGTCCCGAGTTGGGGGTCGTAGCGTGGAGAGTCTAACGCCTCGCCTGATCCTGAGACCTGGCGGTCGGGAGACGCCTCGTCTTCGTCAGGAGTCGCTTGCCTTCAGTCGCCCGCGGGCTCGCTCTAGATCCTCCGGGGTACCGATGTCGAGAAAGAGAGCCTGTGGGAAGGGAACGGCCCGCACGTCGAAATCCAGGGCGATCGCCCGGCGAACGACATCTCCGATGAAGAGCTCCCTTCCCGCCTGAAGCTCAGCCGCAAGTGGTGCCGTGGCCTGGCTCACCGTGGACCTTAGTAGATCGGAGAAGCGCGAACCCCAGGCCGCGAATCCCCAAGCCCAGACCAGATCGGTTCGATCACTCTTGATCACGATGTCGATCGGCCGCCCTTCCGCATCGAGTTCCACCATGTCGGACTTGTCGGGTCGATCGGTGGGGACCAGTCCCAGGACCAGGTCCGCTCCCTGAGCGAGTTCCTGCACCACCTCGGCGAAGATCTCAGGGGGATCGTAGAGAATGTCGGGGAAGGCGAGCAGGATGGGCAAGTCACCGAGGAACTTCAATCCGGCACAGAGGGTTTCCGGGACGCTCTGACTGGAGGTGATCGCGGCGAACGCAGTCGTCGGCCCTCCACGGCGTTGCGCCAATCGGGTCGGAATATCCCACTTCCCAACTCGTAGGACGATCAAGACTCGCGAGATTCCAGCCTCCTCGAGCCCATCTAGAAGGCGCTCGAGCGTCGAGGTTTCTTCTCCTGCTGGCGAAGACCCCAAAGGCAGAACTTCCTTGCTCCCGTCGACCGTTCCCAAGCGCCGGGCGTGCCCCGCGGCGGGCAGGAGGGCCACGATGCCGGGCGAGATCGCGAAGGCCTTCGGATCACGCTTCATCATCATCCCCATCGTGACCATCATCCCGATCGTGTCGACTCTTCTCGGTTCCGCGGTCGTCGAAGCGGCTCGAGCGCACCGCCTCACCCCCGCTGGGCTCACGGATCTCGATGCGGCAGTACATCGGACCGGGATCGGGCGGATCTCCCCCGCGCTCGACCAGGTGATGTCCGGTGTCGAAGCACCAGGCCTCCAGATCCAGTCCCATCACCGGGTCGTCACCGATCACTTCGAGTTCATCGCCCGGGCGCAGTTGGGCGACCCTACGCGCCGTCAAACGCACCGGAAGGGGACAACGTAGTCCTGAAGTGTCGAGTCGGTAACGCATTGTTTTGCCCTACAATAACCGGCGTGCGGCCCTCCTGCTCCCCTTCAACCCAGATGCCACGATGGGCTGTCACCCTCCTGCTCTTTGTCGCGACGGTAGTGGTGGGCACCCCCAGCCATGCCTGGACTCCCGAGAGTCAACGGACTCTAGCTCTAGAAGCGGCACGGCTCTCCCCACCCGACCTGCGACGCCAGATCGACAAGCACCCCGAGTACCTGCAACGCGGAACCCTCGAACCCTTCAAGGGTTCACCGGGACAGGACCACTACTGGCACAAGGATGGAACCGGCAACCTCGACCACGTGCTCTTCGCCGAAGTCGACGCGACGATCGAGGCGATTCGCGGACACCGCCCGTTCACCGAAATCGTCGAGCGATTGGGCCGTGTCGCGCACTACGTGGCGGACGCCAACAACCCGCTCAATTCCGACAGCACCGACCCTGAAGAATCGCGCTACTTCGTCGACTACTTGCGCTACGCACAGTCCGTGCAGACCCGCTTTGCGCTGGTCTACTACGCTGAGGATCCGGCGGTGAACACCGATCGCGAGATGCGCTTGATGGTCTACCGGGCTCTCCACCGCGGTCGCCAGCTGTATCCTCTCGTCGGAGCCGAGTATCGGCGGATCGAGTTCGGCAACGGCATGCGACTGTTCGACGACCGGTCGACCGCTTTCGGCGTCGCCGCGGTCGCCTACTCGCATGCGTTGAGTGACATAGCACGCATCTACCGCTACATCTGGTTGCAGGCCGGAGGCACCGACCAGGGTCTACCGATCCAAGCCGACGCTCAAGGCTTGTACCTGCTTCCACCACGGGACCTCGATGCTCGCTAGATCGACCTGAAGCCCGAGAGATCGACCGAAAGGAATTGACCATGCTATCTGCTCGCCGCGCCCTGCTCTCCGTTTCCGACAAGACCGGGCTGCCTGAATTTGCCGGCGGACTCGCGGGACTGGGCATCGAGATGATCTCCACCGGAGGTACCTTTCGCGCCCTGCAGCTCGGAGGAGTCGAGGTCACCCGGGTATCCGACATCACCAGCTTCCCCGAGATTCTCGACGGGCGCGTCAAGACCCTGCACCCCGGAGTGCACGGCGGGATCCTCGCCGACCGCGAACGCTCCTCTCACCTGGGAGAACTCAAGGAACACGGTATCTCCCCCATCGATATCGTGGTCGTCAACCTCTACCCCTTTCAGGAGACGGTCCGATCCGGCGCTTCCTTCGAGGAGGTGGTGGAGATGATCGACATCGGGGGACCGACCATGGTGCGGGCGGCGGCCAAGAACTTCAAGAGCGTAATCGTCGTCGTCGACCCCGCCGACTATCCCCAGGTGTTGACCGCCCTGCAGGAAGGGAACGGCACCGTACCGGAGCCGTTGCGCCGCGGTCTCGCCTTGAAGGCGTTCCGCCACACCCAGGCCTACGACGCCGCCATCGCTCACTGGCTGCAGGGTCAGACCGAGCACGCGAAGGAGGCGACCTTCCGTCGCCACCTGACCCTCGGCTTGGTTCGTGAGATGAACCCGCGCTACGGAGAGAATCCGCACCAGCCGGCTGCGGTCTATCGCGAGGAGGGTGCCGAGGGACTCCTCGGTGGCTTCCAACAGCATCAGGGCAAGGCCTTGTCGTGGAACAACCTCCTCGACGCCGACGCTGCCCGCCGCCTCGTCTCGCTGCTCGATCCCACCGAGATGGGAAATGGCGTGGTGATCGTCAAGCACAACAATCCCTGCGGTGTCGGGCTCGGGTCCTCATCCGTCGAGGCGTACCAACGAGCCCTCGCCTGTGATCCCGTGTCCGCCTTCGGCTCGATCGTCGCCCTCAACACCGGGGTGGATGCCGACCTGGTCGAGGCGATGAGCTCCCTCTTCGTCGAGGTCCTGATCGCCCACGGTTTCACCGCGGATGCGCTGGAAGCTCTGTCGGCCAAGGAGAACCTGAGGGTCCTCACCGCTCCGCTGCATCAGGCGCGTGCCGGCGCCATCGAGTTGCGAGCGATCGCGGGCGGCTACCTGGCCCAGGCCCCGGACGACGGCGCAGAGGATCCATCCCAGTGGACCTGTCCCACCCAGCGTCAACCGACTGCCGAGGAACTCGCGACGCTCGCCTTCGTGTGGACGGTGACCCGGCACGTGAAGTCGAATGCGATCGTCTTGGCCAACGCCCACCAGACGGTCAGCAT
>JAIOJS010000358.1 GCA_019911795.1 Thermoanaerobaculia bacterium
CGTACCGAGACCCAGGTTGAACGATGCGAGGTTCTCATCGGTATCGTTGAGGACATAGCCCTCCATCGCCAACTCGAGTTCGAGCTTCTGGACCCGGCCGAGGGTATCCGAGAGGTTGTCGACGCCGCCCCGCACCGACTCCATCGTAGCCACCAGGCTGTCGTGCGCCTCGTCGCTCGTCAGCAGCTTGCCGATCGTGCCCTCGCCGTTGGCCAGCCGCTCGGTGACGATATTGAGACTGTCGACGCCCTTCTGCAGATTGGCGGTGAGCGCTTCGATGTTCTCGAAACTGCCGTGCAGTTGGTCGCGATTCTCGCCCACCACCGAGCGAACCTCGGCGAGGAGACCCTCCAGTTGGGCACTGACCTTGGGGAGCTCGGTGGCCAGCGTGGTGCTAGCCCTGGCGAAGTTGGCCATGGTGGTATCGATGCTCCCGCGGTTTCCTTCGAGGATCTCGCGCAGCTGAACACTGGTCGCCTCGAGGTTGGCGACCAGGCGACCGATGGGGCCTTCCGGTCCGTCGGTGCCGGTCAGCTGCCCCGTGACCTTTTGCAGGTCCTTGCCGAGATCGCCGAGTGAACCCATGACTTCATCTAGACTCGCCGGCGACTCACCCGGAATGCGATCGCCTGCACCGAGCCGGCGCGCGCTGGAAGGGCCAGCCATCAGTTCCACATACTTGTCACCCAGCATTCCGAGGTTGGCAATCGAGGCTCGGGTGCCCAGGGTGAGGACGAGTTCGCGTTCCATCAGGAGCGTCACTACCGCGAGGTTGTCCTCCAGGCGAATGCCGTCGACCCTACCGACGCGGACTCCGGCCATCCGGACCGTCGACTTGTCATCCAGGCCGGCGACATCGGTGAACTCGGCTTCGAGACGCTCTCCCTTGGGGGTGAAGAGCTGAATGTCCTCGGCCTTGAGGATGAGATAGCCGAGAACGATGAGGGCTACGGTCATGAAGAAGCCCACTTTGATCGTGTTACCCATTGGATCCCCTCACTACAGCCCCTTGCTGAGCGGGCCGTGGGCCTCGCGATGAAGGAACTGTCGGACCCGTGGGTCCGTGAGTTGTTTGTATTCGTCCGGAGTGGCGAGAGCGATGAGATGCCCTTGATCAAGCATCCCGATACGGTCGCCGATGTTGAAGGCGCTGGTCATGTCGTGGGTGATGGTCACGGTAGTGGCGTCGAGGTCGTTCTTCAGCTCGAGGATCAGCTCATCGACCACCGCCGACATCACCGGGTCGAGGCCGGAGGTCGGTTCGTCGAGGAGGAGGATCTGCGGTTCGAGGGCGATGGCCCGGGCAAAGCCCACCCGTCGACGCATCCCTCCACTGAGCTCTGACGGCATCTTCTCCTCGGCATCCTGCAGGCGTACCAACTCGAGACAGTGGGCCACCCGATCGCGGATCTGCTTCTTGGGACGGCGAGCCCGTTGCAGGGGAAAGGCGATGTTTTGCCACACCGTCATCGAGTCGAAGAGCGCGCCCTCCTGAAAGGCCATGCCGAAGTGACGACGAAAGTCGGTGATCTCTCGGTAGTCCAGGGTCGCTAGATCCTGCCCATCGACCTCGACCTTTCCACGGTCGGGCTTGATCAAGCCGATCATGTGCTTGAGGAGGACGCTCTTACCGGTACCGCTGCCGCCGATCAGAACGAGGGACTCACCCTGGTAGACGTCCAGATCGATCCCCGCAAGGACTACCTTCTCGCCGAAGCTCTTCTCGATCCCTTCGAGGTGGATCTTGATCTCACGGTCGATCATCGGGTTCCTGCCGGGTGCTGGGTGTCGAGGTTGCGCACTAGAAGAGGATCTTGGTCAGGAAGAAGTCGGAGATGAGGATCGCCATACTCGCCACTACCACGGCGCGCGTCGTGGCCTTGCCAACCCCCTCGGCGCCGCCCGTCGTGTAGTAGCCCTGCTGGCATCCGATGAGACTGATCAACAGACCGAAGACCGCGGCTTTGATCAAACCGGAGGAGATGTCTCCAGCGTCCATGTACTGGAAAGTGCTGTCGAGGTAGGTGATCGGATTGGCGCCGAGAAGGCCCACCGCCACGAGATAGCCGCCGGCGATCCCGATACCGTCGGCGAGGGCGATGAGCAGGGGCAGCATCAGGGTCGCGGCCCACACTCGGGGCACCACCAGGTACTGAATGGGATCGGTGGCGAGCACCTCGAGCGCATCGATCTGCTCGGTCACTCGCATGGTGCCGATCTCCGCCCCCATCGCTGAGCCGCTGCGTCCGGCGACGACCAGTCCACCGAGAACGCAGGAGAGCTCCCGCACCATCGACAAGGCGACCAGGGAGCCGACATAGCCCTCGGCATGGAAGCGTTGCAGGGTACTGAACGTCTGCAGCGCCATGACCATGCCCGTAAAGAGCGCCGTCAGGAGCACGACGGGAGTCGAGTCGACGCCGACGCGGACCGCCTGCTTGAACCACTCCTTGTAGTCCCAGGGTGGTTTGAACGTCCAGACGAGAACTCGCCAGAAGAGCTCAAAAAAGCGTCCGACTTCGAGCAGCGGCGCCTCGACGAAGGAGGGGACTTTAGCCATGATGGGCCTGAGTTTAGCGTTCGCGAGACGCTAGAACGGAGGCGCCCCTCCTCCCCCGCCCATCGAATCGCGGGCCAGGTTCCGAAAACTGGTGATCTCCCCCAAAAAGGCGAGGTCCACGGTTCCAGTCTCGCCGTTTCGGTGCTTGGCGATGATCAGTTCGGCGAGGCCTTTCTTGGCGGGGTCCTCGGAGTCGTACACCTCGTCGCGGTAGAGAAACGCGACCAGATCGGCATCCTGCTCGATCGATCCCGACTCGCGAAGATCCGACAGCTGAGGACGATGGTCGCTGCCGCGCCGCTCGGGAGCACGGGACAGCTGGGAGAGCGCGATCACCGGAATCTCCAACTCCTTGGCGAGCTGCTTCATGCCACGGCTGATGGCGGCGATCTCGAGGTTGCGATTCTCGTGCCGTCCGCCGGCCTGCATCAGTTGGAGGTAGTCGAGGATCACCAGTTCCAGCCCAACCTCGGCCTTCAGGCGTCGCGCCTTAGAGGTGAGCTCGAGGAGGGTTGGGTTGGGGGAGTCGTCGATGTACACCGGCGCCTTGCCGATGTGGCGAACCGTCTTGACAATGCGCTCCCACTGTTTCTGCGATAGATGACCGGAGCGGAGTCGGGAGAAGGAGATATCGGCTTCCGAGCAGAGGATTCGTAGAGCGAGCTCCTGCTCCCCCATCTCCAGCGAGAAGATGCCCACCGGACGTTCTTCGCGGATCGCGATGTGCTGGGCCAGGTTGAGCGCGAAACTCGTCTTTCCCATGCCGGGACGGCCGGCGATGATGATCAGGTTGCCGCGGTTCAGTCCGTGAGTGATACGGTCGAAGTCGATGAAACCGGTAGGGACACCGGTGAGGGTGGCGCCGGGGCGTTCCTCGATATCTTCGAGCGTTGCCTCCAGGACTCGGCCCAGCGGGGAAAAGCCTTTGTTGATGGAGTCTTCGCCCAGAGTGAGGATCGAACGCTCCGCCTGGGCCAACGCCTCCTGGGCTTCGAGCCCTCCATCGAGGCAGGATCGAGTGACTACCGCACAGGCATCGATCAAGCGGCGGCGGAGGGAGCGCTCCTTGACGATCTCGACGTAAGCCTCGATCCGGCCGAGATCGGGGAGGTCGAGATCGAGTCCCGCCAAGTAGGCCAGGCCCCCCACCTTCTCGAGTTGCTTCTGCTGCTCGAGGCGCGCCTGCAGGGTTCGCATATCGATGTCGATCTGCTCCTGCAGGAGGTGCAACATGGCGTCGTAGATGCGTTGATGG
>JAIOJS010000359.1 GCA_019911795.1 Thermoanaerobaculia bacterium
CCGCGCAGCTCGGCGGTGACGTCCTGCATGGCCGCGATGAGCTGCTCCCAGTCGGAGCCGCGCACCGAGAACTCGACCGGGAAGCCGCGCTGGGCGGTGAAGCCCTGCTGCGACGGGTCCTGCACGACCGCGCGCAGTCCGGGGTAGGAGTTGAGCTCCTTGCGGATCGCCGCCATGTACCAGGCGAGCGGCTTCTCGCGCTGGTCGGGCGGCACGAAGGTGACGAACAGGAAGCCGGAGTTGACGGCGCCGCTGAAGCCGCCGGTGACGCCGAAGACGCGCTGCACCTCCGGCATGCCGAGCAGGTAGTCCTCGGTGCGCCGCATCAGTCGATCGGTCTCGGAGAGGTCGGAGCCGACCGCCGTCTGCAGGCGCAGCATCAGGCGCGACTGGTCCTGTGAGGGGACCATCTCCCGGGGCAGGGCGCGGAAGACGAGGATCGAGAGGCCGAACAGCGCGAAGCCGGCGAGCACCGTCGCCCAGGGGCGGTCGAGCGCGCCGGGCAGGATGCGGGCGTAGACGACCTCGAGCCGCTTGAAGCCGCGGTCGACCCGCTGGCCGATCTTGCTGCGTGCCTCGCGCGAGGCGTCGAGCATCTGCGACAGCCGCGCCGGCGCCAGCGTCACCGCCTCGAGGTAGGAGAAGAGGACGCAGAGGCAGAGGGTGATGCCGAACTGCAGGAAGAACTTGCCGATCACCCCGCTCATGAAAACGACGGGCAGGAAGATGGCGCAGACGGCGAGGGTCGCCGAGAGCGCCGCGAAGGCGATCTCGCGGGTGCCTTCGCGCGCCGCGGTGACGCGGTCGGCGCCGCCCTCGGCGTGGCGGTAGATGTTCTCGAGCACCATGATGGCGTCGTCGACGACGATGCCGACCGCGAGACCGAGCGCGAGGAGGGTGAAGGTGTTGAGGGTGAAGCCGAGGAAGTAGATGACGGCGACCGTGCCGAGCAGGGACATCGGGATCGCCAGGACGACGTTCAGGGTCGAGGAGAAGGAGCCGAGGAAGAGCCAGCAGACGAAGGCGGTGAGCAGGACGGCGAGCAGCAGCTCGAGCTCGATCTCGTCGACGGATTCTTCGATGAACGTGGTCGAGTCGAAGTTGATGGCGAGCTTCATGCCCTCGGGCAGGGTCTGCTGCAGCTCGGCCATGGCGGCCTTGACGCCCTGGGCGACGGCCACGGCGTTGGCGCCGCGCTGCTTGCGGATGCCGAGGCCCTGGGCCGGCTCGCCGTTGACCCGCCCGAAGCGGCGGATGTCCTCGAAGCCGTCCTCGACCAGGGCGACGTCGGAGAGGTAGACGGGGGAGCCGGCGTCGTCTCGTACGACGATCTTGCGCAGGGTCTCGAGGTCGACGGCCTCGCCGAGGACGCGGACGTTGACCTCGCGTCCGGGCACTTCGATGCGCCCGGCGGGCAGCTCGACGTGCTGGCGCTGGAGCGCGGCGATGACGTCGGTGACGGTCAGGTTCCTGGCGTCGAGGGCCGCGGCGTCGACCCAGATGCGGACGTTGCGCTCGAGCGATCCCCCTTCGGTGATCTCGCCGACGCCGGGGACGGTCTGGAACTTCTCCTTGACGCGGTAGCGGGCGAAGTCGGCGAGGACCTGGCGGGGGAAGGGTCCCGAGAGTCCGAGCCAGAGGATGGGCTGGTCCTCGGGGTTGGACTTGGAGGCGACCGGCGGATCGATGTCGCGCGGCAGCCGGCGCATGGCCTGCTGGACGCGCGCGTTGACGTCCTGCAGCGCGAGGTCGACGTCGCGCTCGATGTCGAGCTCGATGGTGACGTTGCCGCCGCCGAGCCGCGCGGAGGAGGTCAGGTTGCGCACGCCCTCGACCTGGATGAGGGCCTCTTCGAGCGGCTGCAGGACGTCGTTCTCGACGACCTCCGGCGCGGCGCCCTCCCAGGTGACGGAGACGTTGATGGTCGGAAAGTCGACGTCCGGAAGCTGGCTGATCCCGATCCGCGACGCCGCGACGATGCCGAACAGCACCGTCCCCGCCATCAACATCCAGGCGAGCACGGGCTTGCGAATGCAGACTTCGGTGATGTTCAAGGCGGGCGCTCCCCAGACCCGGGAACTCTAACAGCCGCCCACGGCCCTGACCCCGCAGCGGACCCAGCGGACTCTGCGAGCCCTCCTTGCCGAGTCCCGACTCCCCCAATCCCTCCTTGCGAAGGTGTCCCTTGTCGCGGGGGGCTTAGCCCGGTCTTGTGGGCCTGAGATGGGCCCGAGAATAGGCCTGGAGGTGTTCGATGGGCGCGGGTAGGAGGCGGTTTGGTCCGGAGTCCAATCAGGAGGCGGTGCGGCTGGTGATCGAGGACGAGAAGGCGTCCAAGGTGGTAGCGGACCTCAAGATTTCTGCCGAGGTATTGCGACGGTGGAAGCAGCACGTGGTGGCGGCGGATCCGAAGGCGATTCCCTCGCACTCGCTCGCCGGCCACCGCAGGCTACTTGCCGGTCTAGGCACCCGGCCTCCCAACCGCTTCCGCGGTCATTGCTTGCATACTCTGGCCGCTCTACACTCAGTTTGGTTGATTGTGGTCCTGCAAGCACCCGCTGAGTGGCAGGCGCTGCACTTGTCGAATGCAGTTGCGTCGACATGGCGGTATGCGTTGGGGTAACGCCAAGAGAAGCCAAGCTGGAGTATGCAGGGGGCATGGATGGTGGCAGATACCGTAGGGGACGGAATCTTCATCGGCGCTGCCGGGGGCGCGGCTGCCGGCGTCATCATTTGGCTCATTGATCGCCTCCGCGACTGTGAGCTTGAGTGGCGGGAGGGAAGACGCATCCTCCAATGGCTTGAAGCAGTATCGGCACGCGAGGATGCCCTCAAGTGGCGGAGCACGCGGGCCATCGCAAGCTACAACAACCTCACAGAAGACCGGGTTCGGTACGTGTGCAGTCGGCATGAGCGCATCGTGTTGTCTACAGGCAACAGCGAGGTTTGGGCGATCAAGGGTCGTGCGCGAGACATGGATCACAGCGGAGTCGTCCCGCGTGGAACTACCTAGTCTGTCGCCTGTGGACACGTCTCCTAGAGAGCTCAAGGGAGCGCTCACCATTGACGATCAGGGCCGCGGCCGCACTCTCCGCCGAACACGATGGGGCATAGTTTTCGGCGACCAGATTCGGAGGATTGCGAGGGCGTCGCAACAGCTGGGCTGGTCCTCGAGGGGTTGGTTGAAACCAAGTTGTAGCCTGTTGCTTCTCGGGGGGTTCCAGTGCGTTTCGCAGGGTTGACGGAGGCTAGCCGGGCGAAGGCCTACATCAGAATCCTCAAAGACCAGCTTCTCTTTGGAACTGGTGGGGTTCTGACCTTGCCGAGAAACGAGATCGTTGCGCACTTCGCTGGTCCTGCCTATGGTCGATTGACGCGAGCCTCGCTAGTCGACATTTACCTCAGGTCAGTTTCAAGAGAGACCGTTGAGTTCAACTGGAAGTCGCTCCTCGGCATCCAGACCACGAGCTTTGAAGTGGATACGAGCAATCTGGGAGAGCTGATGCGTGAGTCCCTGGCTCATCTTCAGCCCATGAACGGCTACAAGGATGCCCGATGGCACGATCTCGTCGTTCTGTGCGTGATGACCCGAGTGTTTCAAGAGGGGTCGGATTCGTGGAGGCTCGCAGTCGCGCACCTTTCTAACCTCAATTCGATGGACCCTGGAATCACAGATTGGTACAAGAAGTTCAATTGCGCCGATTGGAGCTGAAGTACTCACGGAGTCCAGTGGAGGGCGGAGAGCGACGGCACCCCGGTCGACGGCCTTTCTGCACC
>JAIOJS010000360.1 GCA_019911795.1 Thermoanaerobaculia bacterium
GTCCTTGCGCAACTTCGCCTTCTGTAAGAGGTTGACGCCACGCTCCTCCTCGCCGACTTCGAACGTCATGGTTCCGGGGACGCCGTCGAGATCGCAGAGAAGCTGAAGGGTCGCTCCTTCGTTAGTACCGGGGCGACAGCCCGTCGCAATGTCTGCGAGAGCGAAGCCCAAGGTCGGATTCTCGATTCTTTGAGGTTCACTGGGAGCCGGCGCCGGCTTCCGACAGGCGAGGGTAGGAAGCAGCAGGGAGGCTAGGACCAGAACTACGGTTCTCGGCCGGCAGCGAGCGATCAGAGGGTTGGCAGTTGGGGCTGGGTGTCGAATCATGGAGCGATCTCCGAGGGTTGGCGACTGGAGGGCGTCGAATCCAGGGTCTGGGGTCGACTCGAGTGTTCAGAAGTTCAGAAGAGTTGAGAGGGCACGCTGAAGCTCAAACGACATCCAACCCGGGAGAACCATCCTTGGCTTGGCCAATGATGGCAGCGGAATGACCTGAGGCTATCAGCTTGGCGAGAAGCTCTTCGGAGCGATCCGCCGGAGCAGCCAACAGCAGTCCTCCCGAGGTTTGCGGATCGAACAGGATCGCCCTCTCCGTGGCACTCAGCGGCCGTTGGAGGTCGAGGAATGGGGCGACGTTGGTCTCGTTGCCCTCGGTGCATCCGGTGGTGACTCCCCGACCGACCAGATCGAAGAAGCCCTCGAGAACCGGCAGTGAGGAGTACTCCAACTCGAGGCGAACCCCCGACGGACGGGCAAGGTTCAGGGCATGACCGACGAGACCGAATCCAGTCACGTCGGTGGCGGCTTGGACTCCATGGTCGAGCGCCAGTCGCGAGGCCTCCAGGTTGAGGCGTTCCATCTGTCGGAGTGCCTCCTCCAGGCCAGCCTCGTCGACTCTGTCGAACTTGAAGGCATTGACGAGAACGCCGGTACCGAGGGGCTTGGTGAGAATCAAGCGGTCGCCGACCGCGACCTTGTCGTTGGTCAGCAGGCGTTCAGGGTTCGCGTGACCGACCACCGCGAGTCCGAACTTCAGCTCCTCGTCGCTCACCGAGTGTCCGCCGAGAAGCGCGGCGCCAGCGTCGCGCAGAGCATCGGCGGCGCCGAGGAGAATCTCTCCGAGCACCCCGTCGGGGATGCCGGATTCCGGAAAACAGCAGAGGTTCAATCCGAAGAGAGCTTCACCGCCCATGGCGAAGACATCCGAGAGGGAATTGGTGGCCGCGATCCGTCCGAAGCGTCGCGGGTCGTCGCACACCGGGGTGATGAAGTCGGCCGTCGCGACCAGGGCGGTTCCTCGGTGTAGGTACACGCCGGCATCGTCACCGGCGTCGGCCCCAACGAGGACCTCCGCTCCGGCGCCCACGACATCCGCCAGAGGGCGGATCAACTCGTGAAGGTCCTCCGGACCTACCTTAGCCGCTCAACCGCCGGTGCTGGCACAACCGGTCAAGCGAAACTTACGTCGAAACCATGACATCGGCGAAGCATAGCAGCGGGGACCCGGTGAAGTAGAGGCCTTGGCGTCGTGACTGGCGTGCCTACGCGGACCGGACTTCGCGGCGCCTTCGGGCGAGTTGAGAACGAACCGAGTGATCGACAGAATAGGACGATGAGAGAGATCTTCCCAACGAGTGATCAGATCCTTCTTGGATCGTCGTCATGAACCTTTGGGAAGCACTGGGCGTCGTTCTGCTCGTAGCCGTCGTTCTCTGGCTCGTCGATACCTGGCTCTACCGCCGGATGCAGCGCTCGAAGAGCTACTCGGGACGAGGCGCCGCCTCTGGCCTCGGTAATGCTCTGCTCAGGGTCCAAGCTCTCGTCGACCCGGCCGCGGCCCACGCCGTCGAGGTGTCCGAGGAGGAAACTTCCGAGGAGGACCCATCGGGCGACCCGCCTTCGTAGGAGAGTCGTAAGAGATCTTCGACAGATCGCGTAACCGTCTCCAGAGTCAGGACAGCGTCGCGTGGCGCTTCTTCTGCTCTTCAAACTACTGGAGGAAACGCGATGTCGAAGAAGCGAAGGAAGAACTCACGGAAGCCCCGGAGAAACGGCCCCTGCCCCTGTGGGTCCGGTAACTCCTTCAAGCGCTGTTGCCTAGAAGCGCTGGCGGAGGAGCGCAGGTCGGGCGAGGGGTGGGACTTCGAGGAGAGGTCCGCGGCACCTCGGATCTGGCAAGCCGATGTGGTGGTGGTGGAGCCGACCTGGAAGTCGTCGATCGATGCGGAGAAGAGAGCTCTCCAGGCCTCGCTCGAGGACGATGACGCTACTGACGAGCGGAGCCTGGGCATGGCGATAGTTTGCGCGGAGGGATTGATTCTCGAGCGCCGTCTGCGCCGGGGACGCCGGGCCGATGCTCAGGAGGTCGCCACCGACCTGGCTCTCTGCATCCGGTCGGCTCTCGACGCTGGAGCCTCGCCGCCGAGCGAAGTCTGCGTGCGTTTCGAGTCCCTGGTGGCGCCCCTGATGCACTCACTCGCCGACACCGGGATTCAGGTCGTCGTCAGTCGAACGATGGAAGGGCTCGACCAGGTGGTGGTGACTCTGGACCGAGAGGACGGTAGCTTTCGGGACGCCTCGTTCTCGCCTCCGGCATCGTGGGCCGATCTGGACCTCCCCGATGTTTGGATTGGCCAGTTCTATAAGGCCGCCGCGTCGGTGCAGACGGCTCAGCTCCGGCGTCGCTTCGACGAGCGCGAAGCCGTAGAGATCAAGCTGGCGGGGCGTCCGGCTTGGTGGGTATCGATTGGGGGCGGCCTCGAGGACGGGACACCGGAGGTCCATCTCTACGAGCGTCGACATGACCTGCTGGATGCACTTGGCCGAGGTTCCGGACCGGTCAACTTCGGTGGAAAGCGGATCGTCGTCCACTTTGTTGACAGGGCCTCGTTGCCGGCGGCCATGGAGCGCGAGGTCGACACCGCCGGTTGGGCGTCGGTGGGTTCGGATGTCTATCCCTTGCTGATACCTTCGAGAACCCTGGCGGGTGGGCTCTCCGCGCAGGATGCTCGGGATCTCCTCGCGATCCTGCAGATCCTGGGTGCGCAGAATCCGGAGATCGAGAGGATGGAGAAGGGGCACCTGGGTTGGAAGGATGCCCCCTCGGGAGCCCGGGTTTCCTGGCTCCCGCGACATGAAGATCAGACCTCTTTGTGGGCAGAGCCGAGACGGCTGGATCCGGGCTTCGCGCGTGGTGCGGGTGCGGAACCTGCGGCCCGCGGAGCAAAGGACAGCTCTCTCTTTGACGATCTCGCCGCGACCGACGACGCCTTCGAGATCTGGCTGTCCCGGCGACTCTCCCCACGGCTCGCCCGACGGCACCTCGATGGCGCGAGCTACTTCATCACCTACCTCGCCCAGTATCTCGAAGTGCCTCTACGAGCGATTCATGAGCTCGACCTGCGGAGCTTTCTCTTTGACTGGTATCCAAACAGCGCCATGGTCGACGATCGCGAGGCCTCGAGGGTTCCTGAGTCCTTGCGACTCTTCTTCGAGTTCCTCGCCGCCGAATTCCAGATCGAATGCCCCTGGGCGACCACGGTCTTGGCAGAGCGAAGAGTCTTCCATAGGCGTTGGCTGCGCTCCGAGATGCGGTCGATCTGGCAGGTTCAGGAGGAGACTTGGAAGAGGGTGTTCCATCAGCATCTGGAGGATCGCTTGCTAGTGCCCTGTGATCGCATGTCGGACGGCGGGAGTTGGAGCACGCGCCGAACCTGGCGGAATGCTTCGTTGGAACGGGAACTTCAGGAGCTCTGGCTGCAGTGGCGCGACGAGCTCCTCGAAGGTGTCGAGAACTCCGGAGATTGTGATCGCGAACAGATCCTGGAGCAGCTTCTGAAGCGACAGCGGCGGTGGGA
>JAIOJS010000361.1 GCA_019911795.1 Thermoanaerobaculia bacterium
CGAGAGTCCGGGACCCGCCTGGATCCTCACGATCTACGCTCGGTTCCTGCACGATCACCGGGACATTCGCTACGCACTGGCGGCGATACCCCTCGCGGCCGCGGCAGTCACCGGCGTGAGCAAGGACTGGAGCCCGAGCGGGTCCCGGACTCTCGGGGCCGTGCTCGGGGCGGTGTCTCTTTGGGCGCTCGTCGAGCCGCGGAACGGCTCGGGCCAGGTCGCGCTGATCTGCGCGCTCGGCGCGGGCCTCCTGGCGGCCGTCGGGCCGGTGCGACGACCGCTCGGATTCCCGCTCGCCGCGGCCGCGAGCCTGCTCGTCGCGCTCGGCTCGGAGCGAACCCTGGAGAGGTACGCGGAGCGCCGATCCAGGCACGAAGTGGCGGCCAGGGAGCTGGAGCGTCTCACCGAAGGCCGCCCCACAACGATCGCTTACGTCGGCGGCAACCGCCCGTACTTCTTCCACGGCGAGCGGATGCAAAATCGGATCGAGATCGTGCCCCACCGGCGGGCGCTGCCGGAGCGGCACTTCCGGTGGGGGCAGCCGATCGAGCCGAGCCCGTTCTCGGCGGGAGGACCGGGAGTCTGGAGCTCGAACCTGCGCGAGCTCGGCGTCGAGTTCGTGGTGGTCGAGGGCGCGGGCGAGGGCGCCCGGCCGGCGAACTGGCTCTGGCGCCGGCGCTCGGAGCTGGTGCCCGTCGCCGATGGCGAAGGTTGGCGGATCTACTCGTGGCGAGCCGCGGGGCGTCGAGCCTTCGCCCCGAGACCGGCTCGAGACTCGAAGCCATCCCAAGACCCAGGATGAGCAGTGCTCCGCTGCGAGGTCATCTCGAGATGTCACGCGAGGAGAGAGACTGGCTGCGGAAACGGATTCCAGATCCACCGCGAGAAGTGCGCCGGAAATCTCGCAGGCTGGGAGCTGAGCGCCCTGAGACGGCTCCAGCGAAGACGGGCTCTGCCTAACGGCCCGTCGCGTCTGCCTTAGGTTACGGGCCCAGCGCGACACACTGCCCGCGCCGAGCTGGCGGCCCAAGGAAGCCTGCTCGCGCGGCGAAGTTCGGGCTCAGCGCGGCCGCATCAGTACGCCGGAGTCAAGGGCAGGGGAAGGGCGTGCCCTGATCGATGATGGTAGAGAAGGTCGCACCGGCATTGTTGTGGTAGGTGCGTTGGATGCCGGTATAGAGGTCCTCGACGATGATGGCGACCTCGAAGTTGGTGAGGCCAGCTGCAAAGATCCAGTGCGACGATGGGTTCGCCACAAAGCAGCCGTTGATCTCCTTGATCACGACCTCGGGATTGGTCGGGTCGAGAAAGAACAGGTACCCTGCGGCACTGGTCAAGTGAACGCCATACGCGGGGAACGCGCCCGCGGCGTCAAAGGGGTTGTTCGCCGCGGCAGCGACGAGAAACCGACCGTTCAGGCACAGTGCCGTGCTGACGACGCCGTAGCGATTCGGAAGGCAGTAGGCAAAAGCCGGCTCCGGAGCCCCGAGTACGTCGGTCACGCTTCCCTCGACCTCCTCGGCCAGGTCGCGAATGCTCTTGCCCAGGCGCAGCTTGTATTGCTCATAGGGCACTGGCTCCGGCAGGGCCATCTCGGAAATCGCTCGGTTCAGTTGCCTCAGCAGCTGCTTCGATGGTTGGGTTGATGAGTCTGACCCAGCCTGCGCTGCTGCAGCGAATTCCCCGTGCCCCATGCAGACTGCAACGAGAGTGGCGCCGGCAAGTCGGCTTACCATGGTCATGTTCGGCCTCCCTCAACGCCCGAGTTCAGTCTCGGTGGATCGATTGAGGGTAGCACCAGTGACTGTCAGATTCTGTCAGTGACCCCGGCGATGCCAGTTCCCAGGGTGAGGCGCCGGTTCAGAACGCAATACAGGCGGTTGGGTGTTCCGGACGACTAGACTCTGCCGATGGCGCTCCAACGGACTGGCTCGCGCTCAGGGAATCGGGGCCGGCTGGTTCCTGGCCTACTCGTGGCTCTGGCGATAGCGTCGTTCCAGCTGGCCATCTCGCGAGGTGTGTTTGTCTACGGCGACGACGTCCTGATGTACGAGGTCGCCGCCTCGATTGCGCGAGGTCGTGGACTCGAGGTCACTTCCCCTTCGGACGACGGGGACGTTGCGCGGTCGATACCGGGTATCGACGGTCGACAGTACGCGAAGTACGGGATTGGCCTGTCGATTGTCGCGGCGCCTTTCAGCATGCTGGGTGACAGCCCTCTGATCCAGGGTCTCGCGCTTCCCGAGACCGTCGACCGAGTCGGCAATCCACGTGCAGGAGCGAGTGTTTTTGCTGCAGGATTGGCCAACGTCGCTGTCGCTGGCGTACTCGCACTAGTTCTCTTCCTGCTCTGCCTCGAGCTAGGTTACGGAGTCCGCGCGGCTCTCGCGGTGTCGCTCGTCGCGGGCCTTGCCACTCCCTTCCCACACTATGCAGCGGGATTTCTTTCCGAGCCCCTGTCTGCACTCTGCCTGGCGCTTGGAGTCCTTGGGTTGGCGATGAGTGACGGGGCCCACGAGAGACCTACCAGTAGCGAACTCGGGGGCCTTGGGCGCGCGACAGGCGGCGCCACGGCGGCGCCATGGGCCGGGCCACTGGTTGGAGGCTTGGCCAGCGGGTTCGCCTTGCTCACGCGGCCCCTTCACTTGCTCTGCGTGGTGCCGCTCGGCGTT
>JAIOJS010000362.1 GCA_019911795.1 Thermoanaerobaculia bacterium
TGTCGTGATCGTTGCCTACCCCACGCACACGCCCGGCCAGCAGATCGCCCCGGGGCGGGACGGTGAGTTGTCGGGCGTCCCCTACGTCGAGGTCACTGTCGCGAGGTCTGCTCAGGTTGGTAAGGAGTGAAGGGATGGACCGAGTGACCGGGATCCCGTTCTACTCGGTCGCGTCGAGAGTCCCCGCGCTCTCGGCGAAGGCTCGTTCCAGGGTCGCCGGGATGAACGCATTCCAGTTGCGTTGGGCGGTGTCGTCGTCGACCAGGACGTTCTGCAGCTCGGTGAGATCGAGAGTGGCCTTTGCCTGCTCCAGGGTCTGTCCGGCGGCAACCGCCGCCTCGGCATGTCTAATGATGCTGCCGATCAGCTGACGCACGGTGTCGAGCTGTTTCTTGCCTTCGAAGATGGGCCCATGACCGGGGACGATGTGATCGAAGTCCAGTTCGCTCAAGGAGTCCAGCGCGATGAGCCAGTCACTGGGGTAGCCGTGTCCCCCGTAGGGCAGAGCGTCGAGCAGATCGCCGGTGACGAGGACTCGTTGAGCGGGAAGAAAGACGACGGTGTCGCCCCGAGTGTGGCCCCGAAAGTGGATCAACTCCACGGGTCCTTCGACCCGTTGCAGGGACAGGCGATCTGCGTAGGTGAGGGTCGGGGGTAGGAAGCGAACGGTGGCCCGCGTCGCCACCATCTCTCGGGTTTCCACGATGTCGGTCGCGAGTTGGGTCTTCCCCGCTGCGTCCAGCGGTTTGCCTTCGCGGTCGACTCCTTTTGCCAGGCGCTCTTCGGCTGCCTGGATCGCAGCTTCCCAGCGTCCGGTGCGTTCTGCAAAGTCGGTTTGAGCCCGGCCCGGCACATCCTCGGTGAGCGAGCGGTGTCCGACGATCTCGAAGTCGTCGCCGAAGTGCCGTCGGTAGAGAGCGTTGCCCTGGGTGTGGTCACCGTGCCAGTGAGTATTGATCAGGTAGCGAAGAGGCCGTGTCGACTTGCTCTTCAGGGCCTCGATCGCCCTCTCCAGAAACTCCTCGTTGGTGGGAGAGTCGATGGCAAGTAGGCCCTGCTCGCCGACCACGAACACCGCGTTGGCGTCGTTGAACCTCTCGTCGTGAGGCTGCAGCGCAACCCAGACCCCGGCCGCGACCTCGACCAGCTGGAACTCCGGGCTCGGGCTCGACGGATCCGGGGGAGGCTCCACCAAGGCTGTCGCGGCCCCCAAGAACACGCTCGGCGCGAGGAGCGCCGAAAGGAAGAAGATTCGCAGTCGATGAAAGCCGACGAAGGCAGCAAAACGACGTGGCATGGAACCCCTCTCGACTCGGAATCCGAGTGGCTGTTTCGAGGAAGCGAATGCCTCCCCGTCCTAGGTACGAGATCCAGGACGGGGAGTTCTCGAATGACGGCTCTAGTATGCAAACACGCCTAGAACGCCGACACTCTAGTCGGCAAACACCTCGTCGATGGGAGTGATGACGACGTCGTCGGGCGCGAGGTTCAGCTTACGAGCGCCGATGATCTCGTCCTCGGCCAGCACGTCGGCGGGTTTCTCCGCATCGTAGGTGATCGGTGAGAACTCGTCGGCGAGGAGCGCGTCGCGCAGCCCGGTGGCATCCTTGGCGATCAGGACGATGGCGAGGTTCTCGGCCGACAGATGTTGCCGAATGGCGCGGTTGACGTCGTCGACGGTGAGCTTGGACAGACGCTCTCGCATCGTCGAGGTGAACTCTCCGATGCCGTACCACTGGGAGTCGAGGGCGTAGCCGAGGTTCTCGTCCTGAGTCGAGGTCATGACGTAGACGTTCTTCATCAGGTAGTCCCGGGTCGCCTCGAAGTCCTCTTCCGTCAGGCCATTGGCGATGAACTGCTCGAGCTCGTGGAGAGCGATGCGCAACGCCATGTGGGCGTTCTCGGGAACGACGGGACGGATCCATACCTCGAAAATCTGTGCCTGCCGGGCGATGTTGGCGTCGGGGAAGAACTGGTACATGCCGCGAGGAAAGGCCTCGATGTAGGCGTAGTCGCCGTAGTTCATGCCGCGGACGTGTCGGATGCGCTGATAGAGGTGGGACATGGAGGATCGATGCTCACCGAGCCAGGCGCGGGCCAACCACAGGGCGGCGAAGTCATCGTCGGCGCGAGTGATGGTCAGGGGGTGCCCGAAGGAGATGGCAGTGGCTCGAGTCTCCTTGGCGAGGATCTGAACCTCGAGTCCGTCCGGCGTCCTTCCCACGGGCTTGGCGACATCAGCCAGGGTGGACTCGACGGGGAGCGCGCCGAGGCGACTGCCCAATTCGAGCTTGAACGTTTCGTCGTACCCACCGGAGATACCGATGGAGAGGCGATTCCGGGTATAGGCGGTTGCCACGAAGGCGCGGACGTCCTCCAGGGTGACCGACTCGATACCGGCGACCGTTCCCAGGACGGGATGGGCGTACGGAGTTCCAGCAAACAGGTTCGCTTGCAGCGCCTCCTTGCCCAGTTCCTCTTCGTTCTCCGAGCGGAGATCCTGGGTCAGGGCGGTGAGCTGCTGGGCCTTGAGTCGTTCGAAGTCCTCGCTGCGGAATCCTGGATCGGTCAGCATCGGCAGGGCGATGTCGAGGAACTGACGCCACTGGCTTTGGGGAACGATGCCGGTGAAGGTCGTCATTTCCTTGTCCACTTGGGCGTTGAACGAGGCGGCGAGGGGGAACAGAGCCTTGTTGATCTCGGCGATGGTACGGCTCGAGGAACCGGCTTCGGAGATCATGGCGGCCGCCAGCGACGACAAACCCTCCTTGCCGGCAGGATCGTAGGCAGAGCCGACGGTGAAGAGCAGCTTAATGTCGATCAGCGGGAGCTCGGCGGGCTGTTCGACCCAGCGCAGCCCTTCGGGCAGGGTGGGAACCGTGACCATGGAGTCCAGCGGTGGAAGCTGCGAGATCCCCTCCTCGAGAGGTTCGTGGGAGAGCGTGGTGACGACGAGGCTCGAGTCGACGAAGTAGCGCTGGGCGGCGGACTGCAACAGTTCGGGGGTCAAGCTGTCGTAGATGCGGTAGGTGTCGTTGAGGGTATCGAAGGAACGCTCGTAGCTGACGAAGCGAGCGAGGGTGCCGGCGATGCGGCCGGTGTTGTCCAGGGTACGGACGAAACCGTTGCGGGCGTTGGCCTTGGCATCGGCGAGGCGCTGGGCTTCGACCGGTTCAGTGCGAGCCGTTGCCAGGGTGGTGAGGATGGCGTCACGGACGGCGAGCGCATCGCCGTCCTCCTTGACCCGGGCGAACACGGTGACCAGCGTCGGATCTTTGCTGCTGGGGACATAGGGGAAGAACTGGTCCACGATCTGCTCGTTCTCGACCAGGCGCTTGTAGAGCTCTGAAGTCTCACCGAACTCGAGGTCGAACAGCATGTCGAGGGCGGCCGAGTCCGTCTCGACGGTGGAGGCGGCGGGACCGTGGAACCCGACCGCGACCCAGGGTTGTCCTGCGGTTGGCCAGTCGACGTGCTGGTACACCGAGTTTTCGCTTGGTGGCTCGGAGGGGATGGGAATGGTGGTGTCCTCGCCCGCCTTCCACGCTCCCCAATATTTTTCCACTAGGGGAAAAACCTCGTCGGGAACGACGTCGCCGACGATCACCACCGCGGCGTTGCGTGGGCGATACCAACGCTCGAAGAAGACGCGCGAGTAGTCGAACTCATTGGGCATGTCTTCGATGTCTTCGATGAAGCCCATGGTGGTGTGCTTGTACGGATGGACCTCGAAGGCGCTGTTGCGCTGCACTTCGATCAGCTTCTGGATCGGGTTTGCACTGTTCTTGTTGTACTCACCGAGGATGGCGCGAGCCTCCGTCTTGAAGCCCTCTAGCGAGTACGCGAGGTTCTGGAAGCGATCCGCCTCGACCTCCAGCACCGCCTCGAGGTCCTCCTTGGCAAAGGTCGCGTAGTAGTTGGTGAGGTCGTCGGAGGTGTAGGCGTTGCGTCGGGCTCCGGCCCGCGTCATCAGCGCGTCGTAATCCTCGGTCGAGAAGTTCGGAGTACCTCGGAACATCATGTGCTCGAAGAAGTGCGCGAAGCCGCTCTTGCCGGGCTCCACTTCGTTGCGCGACCCCGTCTGCACCGGGATCTGGACCGAAACCAGATTGGGGAAACCGGTCGGCACGACGATGACCTCGAGGCCATTGTCGAGAGTGCTGACGTAGGCGGTGAGTGGTAGGACATCGCCTTCCTGGGGTTCGATCACTCGCACGTCGCTCGCAGACAGCGCCGGACTGAGGAGGGTGAGGAGGGCGAGGGTTAGGAGGAGAAGGCGACGCATGGGAAGGCTCCTTCGGATATGGGAGTGTGGGGGGTAGTGAGAGAACGGGGGCCGGTATCGAATCGTCCGGGGGTGGACAACGTCCCACGTCGAGCATCGATTATAGGGGAGACGACAAAGAAGAGCCCCGTTGCCTAGCGGTTCGGCCAGGTCCACGGGAGGAGAGCGGCAGGTAGCCGTGTTCACTAGCCCGTCATGCGGTGAAGCCAGTCAGCGAAGCGCGGGGCGAGACGACGGCTCATGGCGAACATCCTCATGGTCCACGGGAGAACGACCTCGGCACGATTGTTCTCGACCGCACTCAGGGCCGCAGTGGCGACCTCGTCGGGTTTGAGGGTGCGGACCATGAGCCGGGCGAGACGGGGCAAGTCGGCTTCCGGGTCGAGTTCGGATTTGGCCACGAATGGTGTATCGACGACACCGGGGCAAACCCAGCTAACCCCGACGCCGCGGTCGATGACCTCGAGTCGGAGGGCGGCGAGGTAGGCATTGGAGGCCGCCTTGGAGGCGCAGTAGGCCGAGGCGAGGCGGTGCGGAATCAAAGCGGCTGAGGAGGTGATGCCGACAACGTGGGATGGGGCCGCGGTGAGCAGATGTGGGAGTGCCGCCCGGACGACGCGGGTCATGCCGACATAGTTGACCGAGATGGTGGTTTCGACATGCTCCGCCGGCTGCTCCTCGACGAGGGCATAGCGACCCAGACCGGCGTTCGCCACCAGCAGCCTCAGACCGCCGAAGGTCTCTACCGTACGCTCGACGGCGGAAGCGACCGCGTTCGCGTCCTGGACGTCGGCGGCGACCACCAGGGCCTCACCCCCCGCTTGCCGAACTTCGGCCGCCACCTCCTCGAGGGCGGTCTCGGTACGAGCGAGGAGAGCCACACGGGCGCCGCGCCGAGCCAGCTGCAGAGCGACCGCACGCCCGATCCCGGAGGACGCACCGGTAACGAGACAGGGAGTTCCGCGATCGATCTTCATGCGGCGAAGGTAACGGCGGAGCAGGGCCTAGTCAAGCGGCTGACTCCGGTAGCGGTAGCGGTTCCGATCGCTGCGCTCGCCAGGGCGAATCTACTGAATGCTGAACGAAACCGTCAGCATGTAGTAGACCGCTACCGGCTCCCCCGCTTGGCGCGCGGGCTCGAACTTCCATTCGGCAACGGTGGTGACGGCCGATTCGGTCAGCCCGTGGGGTAGTCCCTTGAGGACCTTGACGTCGGCGACGTCTCCCGATTCGTTGACGATAGTTTGGAGGATCACGACGCCCTCGACGCGGGCGACACGTGCATCTTCCGAGTAGAGCGGTTGAGGGGAGTGGATCTTGACCGGCGCACTGACGTCGCCGCCGACTTGGAGGGGGTCACCGTGTCCCATGCCGGCCGGCGCCTCGGGGATGGTGAACACGGCGTCCGATACCGGCAGGTCGAGGTCGGGGGTCTCCGCAAACTCTTCCCGTTCGATGGGTTCCGGCTCTTCTGGAGTCGGATCAGGAACCGGAATCCGCTTCTTTTTGCGATCGGGTATCTGTTGCGTCTGCTGCTTTGGAGGCGGCGGCTTGAATCGAACCTGTTGGACGACGTAGACCTTCTGGCTGCCGGCGGCCACGTTCTGCGGCTTTCGGCTACTGGGGAAGGTCGTTATGAAGAGGATGATGTGAGCGACGACGGCGACGAGGACCGCCCGCTTGAAAGTCTTCCCCTCTCCCGCGTGGCTGCGCTCGAGTTCTTGGTAGGCGGGGTCGAGTGGATTGAAACCACCGAAGCTCGACTTCTTGGGTCCGAGATCTACTCTGTTGTTGGTTTCCATGGTCTTCTACACGCCCTCATCGAGAGTACGGTGCTCCTTGGGGGCGGGTTTCTGGCAAGTCGTTTCCGGAGGCAGGGATTCAGCGGCTTGGCGATTCCAGAGCCGCAGGCCCTGACTTCCGCTGCTCGTTAGAACAGCGGCGGACATAGCTGATATTCCTCGGTCGGAGAGGTGGGGTGCAAGAGTCGTTGACTTGGGGAGTGTTCGGCGAGAACGGAAGGGACTGGCGTCGATCGTTCTTCTCCGGGCTAGACTACCACTGATGAGTCCTTCGACGAGCGACCACCTTCCTTTCTCTCGAGAGACGAAACTGCTTCGCGGGGCTGGCTCCGTAGGGGATATGAGAGGTCTCGGAATCGGCCGCCTGGGAAGAGGTTTTGCTCCGCTTGCGGCGGTGCTCCTCATCGGCGCTTCGCCGTCGCCGAGTGGCGAGACGTCGGCAGTCCCGTGGACCTCGCTGACTCTGGAGGCCTCCAAGCTGGGTCTCACGGCCCGCTCGACCGTCGAAGTCAAGGGATTGGGCGAGGACGCGGCCGGCGACCTGATCGCTGCCCCGGGTTATGACGCTCTGCCATCGAGGGTCGATGGGCTTCGCTTGTTGGAGTCGACCTCTTTTCTCGGGCGGCTATCCCAGTCGACCATCTGGTTCGACGGCAAGAGTGGCGAAACTTGGCAGAGAGAAGTTATCGAGACCGGTAAGCGGGAGCGCTACAAGGCTAGCCGTTTCACTCGGCAAGGGGTGTTCACGGTGCGCGTCAATCCCACCGACGGGGAGCGTGGGCAGCCGATGAAGCGCTGGACGAACCGTCGCGAGACGTTCTATCCCCTGACGCCACCCGCTTCTGGGGCTCCGGTGATCGAGCCCGGGGTCCTCGTCTATCAGATTGCGACGGGGCGGATTCGGAAGCCAGGTGAAACCGAGACCCTCTACGCTTTTTCCGACGAGTCGGTCCTGGCCATCGAGGCCGAGGGCATGGGTTTCACGACCCTACGAGTCGACTACCAGTTGACGCAAGCGGGGAAGACCCACCGCGTTGCGAGCTCGAACGTGCAGGCTCTGGAGATCGCCCTGCGCGCCAAGCCGACGTCGGGTGCCTCCGAGGCCCAACTCGAGTTGCTCGGCCTGCAGGGGGACGTGAAGATCTTCTTGGACCCACAACTGCGCCTGCCGCTGCGGGTCTCGGGTCGGGTCCGCTACGTTGGGCGGGTCGATATCGAGTTGCAAGCGGCGACGCTCGACTGAAGAGGCGGCGACGCTCGAGGGTCGGGGAGGCGGCCGGTCGATCAGTTCAGAGCTGACGGAAGCGCTCGACAAAGCGCCGGTCGATTCGGTCCTTGAGGCGCATCGCGAGCCGGCCTCCGGCGACCAGTCCTTTCCACCACCCTAGGGCCGTACCATCGCCCAGGTTGAGGAGGGTCAGGAAGTCATCCTGCGGTCGGTAGCTTCGCAGGGGCTCGCCCCGCAGTGCGGCCCGCAAATTGTGGGACAGAATTGGGCCTTGGCGCACGGCGTAGACGCCAGCCTTCGGGGTCTCGGGGTAGTCGGCCAGGGTGGCGCAGTCTCCCGCCGCGAAGACGTGGTCGTGATGGAGCAGTTGGAGGGTTCTGCGGGTGGTTGCGAAGCCTCGGATGGTCTCGATGCCCGACTCCGTGAACAGAGGGTGACTGGCGGCCCCGGCGGCCCACACCAGGAGACCGTAGGGGATCGAGCCGCCACCGACGAGCGTGACCCTTCCGGGCTTCACCTCTTGGACCACCGTCGAGGACTTCATCTCGAGACCTCGGGCCTTAGCCGCGGCCAGTACCCGGCGAGCCAATCGCCGGCGTTTGGGTAGCAACGCCCTCGCGCCGTCGACGAGGGTCACTTCTGTGCGTTCACCTCGCCATCGAGATTGTAGGCAGAAGGCGAGTTCGATGCCGGCAGCCCCGCCGCCCACCACCAGAATCTGTCGTCGTGACGAGTCGTCGAGCTGCTCGATTCGGTAGACGAACTCCCCGATCGGCCGAGTGGGGAGGGCGTGCTCGAGAACCCCGGGGACGTCGAGTCCGGCCACCCGCGCTCCGATGTTGATCGAGGCGACGGTGTAGTCGAGCGCGGTGTCGTCGGCGAGCACCAGCCGACGTTGGTTGGGGTCGATTCGGATCGCCGGCTTCTCCACTACCCGAACTCCCGCGGTAGCAGCAAGCGGGCGAAGGTCAACGGTGAGGTCCGGGATCTGGTACTGGCGCGCCACGAGTCCAGGCACCATGCCGGAATAGACCGCGCGATGGTCGTCGACCACCAGTGTCACTGAAGCGTCGGCGAGTGGCCGGTTCGCCAGCGACTCGAGGACCTGGAGATGCGAGTGCCCTCCCCCCACGAGGATGAGATGTTGTGGAGGTTGCGAGATGATGGTGCTCGTTGGTTGCGGTTCCTGCGGATCGTCGGGGCACTCGACGGAGTGGTTGCCGACCGCCCACGCGTCCGGAGATGAATGGCCTCGAGATCTTCTGCGATATTGTAGCGTTGTGAGCGGATGCGGCGAGAGTCCTCGAGTCCTCGTGTGACCGACCGGACACCTAGTCGCCGCTTTCACCAAGGCTAGACGCTATGGCGCAACTTCTCCTTCATCCCAACCGACGCACTCGATTCGCTCGACCTCCGTCGTGGTTTGTCGGTCGCCTGGGTGTCCGGACACTGGGGGTGGTAGGACTCTCCCTCACTATCGGCGCGGTGGCCGCGTCGTGCCTCCCCTCCCCTCCGCGAACCGAGGCGGAGAAGGCGAAGGTGCTCGAGAAGATGATCCAGGACACCCGCACGAAGCTCCCTGAAGTCGCCGAGATCACGGCCGAGGACTTACGTCACCGCCTAGCCGCGGGCGAGGATATCGTCCTCGTGGATGTGCGGAAACCGGAAGAAATCGCGGTGTCGACGCTTCCGAATGCCATCACGAAAGTGGAGTTCGAGGGCCGTCGTGAGGAGCTGAAGGATCGGACGATCGTCACCTTCTGCACGGTGGGCTATCGCAGTGCGTACGCTGCGAAAGACCTCTCCGAGGAGGGTTTCGAAGTCCTCAACTTCAGTGGCAGTCTTCTCTCCTGGACCCATATTGGGGGAGAGCTCGTCGATCCCGAGGGGAGGCCGACTCGTCGATTGCACGTCTACGGTCGTCGATGGGATCTGGCCGCCGACGGCTATGTCACCGAGTGGTAGGGGTAGACCTTGGAAGTCCAAGACGAAGTCAAGGTGGCCGGAATACTGCCAATCGAAACGGCACGGTTGAGGCTCCGACGCTTCACCCTCGCCGACGCCGAGTTCATCAGGGGGCTGGTCAACGAGCCGGCTTTCGTGCGCTTTATTGGCGACAAAGGCGTGCGATCTCTGACCGACGCCGAGCAGTATCTCCTGCGCGGCCCGATGGCGTGTTACGAAGAGAACGGCTTTGGACTCTACTGCATCGAATTGAAGAGCGACGGTACTTCGATCGGTATGTGCGGCCTGGTCCGCCGGGCGATTTTGGAGGGACCGGACATCGGCTACGCCCTCTGCCAAGCTCACTGGGGGTATGGCTACGCGCTGGAGGCCGCGCGAGCCACCGTTGATGAGGCACGACGTCTCGGTTTGTCGCGACTCCTCGCCATTACCGACGCAACCAACGTGGCCTCGAGACGACTGTTAGCCCAGCTTGGGTTGGCACGTCGCGGCCAGCTCGAAGTGGCGTCAGGGGACTGGGTGGAGGTCTTCGAGATGGATCTCTCGGGATCTCAGAGCCCTTGACAGGCTTCGTTTAGGCAAGACCGAAGTCGGCTCGAGGTCGGTCAGTAGTAGGAGCGACTCCCGCGGCTGGAGCACCTAGGGAAAGCGTTCAGCGCTGGAGGATCCGTTTCGGGTTGGGATCTCCTGACCCCCTTGGGTCAGTGGTGGGGGACGACCGTCATCCCTTCTCTGTGGTGGCCGGGTGTGCTGGTGGTCGGTTTCGGAGCGACCGCATGGGTTCGTCGACGATGGCCGCAAACCTCAGTCTGGAAGCCGCGGATGGGAGACCGTATTGGAGGAGGTCGCTCCGCCATGGTGCTGGAAGGGCCGTTGGTCGCCCGTGCTGCGGCGCCTCGAGATCGCCCTCGGTCTCCTACCTTGCGGGGCCATGTTTTGGACCGTAGCGGGGGGACCGATCTTCATGACCCCTGGTAGCGATCGTGTGACGAAGCTCCTCTTCGTTTTGATCATCGTCTTCGCTTTGGTCGATCTAGGGGTCCGATGGCTTCGCCGGGTCAGGCCAGCCCCGAGCTGAAGTTCCTCTCCCGACCCGGGCCGGATGCCGGGAGAGCGACGAATGGCCGCCGATGGCCAGTCAACAACAACCACGCATCGGTCCCACTCTCGAATGTGATGCGGCCTCGTGAATCAACAAGCAACCGAAACCCAATGTCGGGTCGGTGGAGGAAATACAATGACCTTTCAACAGGCAGTTCGAACGTGTCTCGCCTACTATGCCGACTTCAACGGACGTGCCGGACGGCCGGAGTTCTGGTGGTTCGCTCTATTCATCAGTTTGGTAGCGGCGGCCCTGGGGTATCTGAGCGAACCACTGACCGCGGTGTTCTCGATCGCCGCTCTCCTGCCCCTACTGGCCGTGGGTGCGCGCAGACTCCATGACATCGGTAAGAGCAGATGGTGGCTGCTGATCGGCCTGGCTCCCGTCGGCGGTATCGTCGCTCTCATGGTGCTGTGGGCGCAGCCCTCGGCAGATCACCCGTAACGCGATCGCTGAAAACCGATACGATTGGGGCTCTGCAGAGAACTTATGGCACTCCTTGGAGCGTCGGTAGACTCGGAGTCTCTGCCGTCGTAGCGAGTGACTGCGCGCGCTTCCGGGGATTTGGTCCCAGATCTGGCGACTAGAGCGATCGCTGTCGGGTTGACGACCCGCCGCAATCCGCCATGAAATGGCACTAAAGGGGGCTTGGCACGTCTCGCAAACCCGCAGAAAGGGCAACACCATGCGAATCTTGACCCACATCTTTCGAGTCCTGATGGGGCTCCTGTTTCTTTTTGCTTCGATCACCTATTGGCTTGATCTGATCGAGCCGCCTCCGATAGAAGGCGCCATGAAGATTTTCAATGACGGAATGGAGGCGTCGATCTACATCATGCCGACGGTCAAGGCCCTCGAGCTGCTCTGCGGACTTGCCTTCGTGGTCGGTCGATTCGTTCCGTTGGCTTCCGTGCTGATCTCTCCGATCATCGTTAACATCGTGCTCGTTCAGGCCTTCTTGGCACCAGAGGGTTTGCCGATTGCTGCCTTCTTGGTGATCGCCAACCTGCTCGTGGCCTATCAACACCGTGAGACCTTCAAGCCGCTGCTGAAGGCCTAGGACCCCTTGCCAGAGCCAGAGGTCGGTACGCCCGCGCCGAGCGCTTCCGTCCACGGGCTTCGCGCCTCGAGCAGGGCGAGGAAGCGGCGGCGACAACGATCCTCACGACGCGTTCGGGGTCACGGACGACAGAAGTCTTCCAGCGGCATCGAACCGGAAGCGATGCCAAAGCGATTCTGAGCCCGGACGATCGGTAGCATCCAGGATTGAAGCTTCTCGATCAACGGAACCCCGATGACGCCGTTGACATAGGTCGTGTCGACATCGAGGATTCCGAAGGGTCGCGTGAGGGGAGCGTTCTCCCCTAGGAGGTAGCGACGGACATGCTGCTGGGTGTTGATGACCTCGTCGGCAATCGGACCTCCCTGCTCGTCGAAGAGCTCGAAGCCCACGAAGTAGAAGGAGAAGTCATCCGGCGGGGCGTCACACTCATTGGGTCCGGAGGTGCCCTCGAACCACACGAGGACCTCGGTGTCGGCGGAGAACGCGCCCCCATCGAGGAAGCGGGCGCGGCTGGCATGGGCCAGCGGCATGCGGTGGTCGTGGTCGCGATAGAAGGAGAGGAAACTCCCCCCGCGCGTGTCGCCGGAGACGCCGTAGAGCGTGTCGTCGGCGTAGAGGGACACCAGGGTCTCCCCTTCGGCCAGGTCCTGGGCGCTATCGACCAGGTAGAAATCACCCCAGAGGACGTTGTCCTGAGTGGCGAGACTCGCGCTCGTATCCTCTTCAAAATAGCCTACGTCCCAGGGTACGACCGTCTCGGTCCCTGAACAATCTCGCACCACATCTACGGTGACGTAGCCGGTGGCCACGTTCGGGTTGTCGGAGGGGGCTGAATAGCAGAGCCCATCGTCGAGACTGGGCTGTCCGGTAAACAGGGCGCGTAGCGCAGCCGGATCCACCGTGGGACGCTCCAATGGCGAGGTGCAGTTGGGGTAGGTGCCATCGCCGGGTGGCGAGCTGTCGGGCCAATTGCCGGCGAGGATCGAGGCGGTGTCGAAGGTCTTCATCCCGTTGGGAGGCAGGACCGTATCGAAGGAGAGACGGGGCCAGCCAAAGTTGGTCCACAAAACGACGTGCACCAGGGTAGGGCGGTTGGCCACCGTGCCGAGGGCAAAGAGAGTCTTCTGCCCCTCGGAGTCGTCGAGGTCAGATTCAAAGTACGGAAGGAGAAGACTGGCCGAGGGGCGGTGCCCCGGCTGGCAACTGACGGCGTCCGTCACTTCGAAGGCCAATTGGCTGAACTCGGGTTGGCCGGTGGTGAAATCAGGTGCCTCGACGACGGCGAGGTAGCTACCGGGGTCGAGTTTCGGAAGGTAAGTAGCGACGCTGTAGGGGTTGTCCCCGAGCGTCGGGACGCAACCGGCAGGGAGGACGAGACGCACGTCGACCCGGTTCTTGGACACCACGACGGTGGCGACCTCCGGAGGACACTCGTTACCCCAGTCGGTCTCTTGGAAGAACAGGCGGGCCTCGGTGCGTGAGGAGGGAGTTTGGGGTGTGAGGATCAGGGTACCGGCCTGGCCGAGGTGGGCGGTCACGGCGATGGCGCAGCAACAGAGGGCGACAACGAAGGCGACGAACCGGTGGGTCGGGCTCAGTAGTAGCGGCTTCAATGGGGTCGGATTGATCATGGGAACTCCTCTTGGTTCATACGTTCGTTACGCGAGATCGTTCCGAATCTAGGGTCACGCGCAACGAAGCGAGATCTCCTCGACGGTGAATCCGAACGGGTTGACTCGCCGTCCGAGGCAGGATCTCATTGTCTTATGAACTTTCTAGACGGCGTACGGATTCTCGACTTCAGCCGGGTCTTGGCCGGGCCTCTCGCGACCCAGATCCTGTCCGACCTGGGGGCGGAGGTCTTGAAAATCGAGGCCCCCTGGGGTGACGACACGCGCCGCTGGGGACCACCGTTTCAGGGCGAGATGTCGGCGTACTTCCAGAGCGCCAATCGTGACAAGAGGTCGCTGGTGCTGGATCTCGCGTCGGATCAGGGTTCGGCGCGGGCCGGCGAGCTCATCGCGGTGGCGGATGTGGTCATCGACAACTTTCTCCCCAAAACGCGTCGCACCCTCGGCCTGGCGTCCAAGGCCCTGCGTCGAGGGCGTCCCGACCTGATCACCCTCAGCATTGTCGGGTACCGTGGGCTTCGGACTGACGATCCGGGATACGACCTCATCATCCAGGCGGAATCGGGCTTTCTTGGCGTTACGGGTGCCCAAGAGGGAGCGCCCACCAAAGTAGGAGTCCCGGTGGTAGATACGGTCACCGGGATGATGGCGGCGAACGGAGTCCTCGCGGCGCTCTACCGTCGGGCCCGCACCGGAGAAGGGGCGAGTCTCTCTATCTCGCTCTTTCAGACTGCGATCTTCAGCCTCATCAACGTGGTGAGTAATCACTTGGTCAGCGGCGAACCGAGCCGGCGATGGGGCAATGACCATCCGAACCTCGTACCCTACGGGATCTTCGAGCTGCGCGACCGGTCCATCGCTTTGGGGGTGGGGAATGATCGTCAGTATCGTCGGCTACTGAAGGTGCTCGGCATCGACGCTCCCGATCTCGCCGCTCTCGACAACCCCGGCCGGGTAGGACGGCGTAGTGATGTTGTCCAGGCTCTCCAGCGAGCGTTCGCGGTCCGCGACAGTGAGGAGATTCTCACCAGTTTGCGACGTGAGGGGATTCCGAGTGGCCTCGTTTTGCGCCCCGACGAAGCCTTGGCCCGTGCGGCCCAGTGGGATCCCTCCGCCTTGATCGCCATGGAGCATCCCACCGTCGGCAAGGTCCGCGGAGTCGCTCCCCCGGTCGAGGGCGACGGCGTACGGATGTCCTTCACGGCGCCGCCCCTCCTCGGCGAGGGCGGAGCTGACCTCGCTCGGAAGTGGCTCGAAGAGACGGAAAATTCCTAGCAGCTACTGGGGTTCGGTCGATTACAACGTCAAGTAGCGAAGAATCCTGAGAGCCTCGCCTGCAGAGCTCTGGCTGGTAAGTGCGGCCTCGAAGTCGTCGAGCGACGCGAAGGGGCGTCCGGCCTCGATCAGGGTCCATAGCTCGGGGTTGGAACCGGGAATAGACAGGATCGACTCCTGGGCGGCCTTGTTGAGGTCCATCGGAACGAAGACGTACTGGGCGAGTCGCGCGACCTCCTCGTCATCCACGTACTTGCCCATCTCACGATGGAACTCAGCCAACCCGCGATAGGGGCGGTACTCTTCGAACTCATGGGTCATGCGACGGCCGACGCCCGGAACGAGCCCGATCTCGTCAGTCGTCGCGGAGTTGAGGTCGATGGGAAGAAACAGGCCCACGTAGACAGCCTTGCGTTGCTCGAGGTCGAGGGATCCGGCCAGGGCGGCGTCGAAGCTCGCCATGTCGCGGAACGGACGTGAGGCGAGGACGCGTTCGACACTCGACGCGTCGAGGCCGGAGACGGTCGACATCTCCTCCTGGCTCGCGAGGTTGGGATTGAGAACCCCAGAGTTGGCGCCGACCTGGGCGCCGATGGGCGACCACAACATGGCCGTACCGAGGGCAAGGCACGCTAGGACGGGGCGAAAGCTAGGACGGGTAATAGGACGTGAAGCCATGAAATCTCCTGGAAGTTGTCGAGGCCTCGGACCCGTGGGTCCGGGGGGAGAGAGCTTACCGGAGGATCGACTTGACCGGGCATTACGAGATTTCGACTGGAGACCGCTCCGTGCGAAGATCAACCGCCATGCCACGATCCTACCGATTCTCAGCCGCCGTCTTGTTGGTCGCCTCGATTCTCGCCTCGGCATGTGGCCGGGAGGCCTCCCTGCCTCCGGTCGCGTCATCGCCGCCGGGAGCAGGCGAGGGGCCGGCAACGTTCACCACGCCGGCTCCTAAGACCACCGTGCCGCTCCTCGTCGAAGTCACCGATCGGAGCGGAGTCGATTTTCGGCACCACGCGGGAGCGGCGGGAGAGCAGCTCTTTCCCGAGATGATGGGTGGTGGAGTCGCGGTCTTCGATGCCAATCAGGACGGGCGGTTGGACCTCTACTTTGCGTCGGGCGCACCGGATCTGGGACGGAGCCGACGTTCGAGCGGGACCGGTCGCGTGGTCAACCGGCTCTACATTCAGCAGGACGACGGCCGTTTCGCCGACGGTACGGAGGGTTCTGGTCTGGACGATGCCGGCTACGGGACAGGGTTGGCGGTGGGCGACGTCAACAACGACGGTCTGGAGGACGTCTTCGTAGCGAACTTCGGTCCGGATCGTCTCTACCTCGGCCGAGGCGAGGGGCGTTTCGAAGAGGTCAGTGAGGCATCAGGAATCGCCGCGACCGGAGTGGCCGAAGACGACTGGTCAACCTCGGCGGCCTTCTGCGACGTCAACCGAGACGGCTACCTCGACCTCTACGTGGTGCGCTATGTGGTTTTCGATCCCGCGGTGCACTGCACCGACAAGACGGGCCGCAAGGAGTACTGTGGTCCGGATAGCTTTACCGACCGAGTCGACGTTCTGCTCCTCAACCGCGGGGATGGGACCTTCCTCGACGCCACCACTGCGGCCGGCATCGACGAGGTGACCGGGGCTGGCCTCGGGGTAGTGTGCGCCGA
The DNA here is from genome assembly GCA_019911795.1 of Thermoanaerobaculia bacterium. Lineage (GTDB taxonomy): Bacteria > Acidobacteriota > Thermoanaerobaculia > Multivoradales > JAIOJS01 > JAIOJS01. The sequence continues at coordinate 16,024 of JAIOJS010000362.1, forward strand.
CCTCGACGACAATGGATGGGTCGACATTTACGTGGCCAACGACGGCGATCCCAACCAACTGTGGATGAACCAGGGGGCTCAACCCGACGGTTCGGTTGCTTTCGTCGACGAAGCTCTGATTCTCGGGACTAGCGTCAACGCATCGGGTCTCGAGGAGGCCGGTATGGGTGTGCTCGCTGCCGATTTCGACAGCGACGCTGATCTCGACCTGTTCCTTACCCACCTGCGGGACGAGACCAATACCTTCTATCGCAATCTCGGCCCCAGTCGGGGTTTCCAGGACGACTCGACCGGCGCCGGCCTGGCGGCTTCGAGTGCGCCCTATACCGGCTTCGGCACCGCCGCCCTCGACCTCGATCTCGATGGCGACCTGGATCTCGTCGTCGCGAACGGCCGTGTTCTTCGGGCTCAGGCCCTGACCGAGGAGCTGCCCGCTCCCTGGAATCAGTACGCAGAACCAAACCTCGTCTACGGTAATCAGAAGGGTGTTTTTGGATTGCTCGGGAATGAGGTCCTGTCCTTCACCGAACCGGTCGAGATCGGACGAGGCTTGGCGACGGGGGATCTCGACGGCGATGGGACGGTCGATCTCATCCTCAACAACCTCGAGTCCAAGGCCCGGATCTATCACGGTTCCTCGTCGGGGCACTGGCTCCTGGTCGATGTCGTAGATCCCCGTCTCAACCGGCGGGCCCTGGGCGCTCAGGTCACCCTCTCCGGCGACGGTAGGCGCCAGCTGCGGACCGTTCAAGGAGCCATGAGTTACCTGTCGTCCAGCGATCCGCGGGCTCACTTCGGCCTTGGTGACTTCGGTCAGCCGGTCACCCTCGAGGTCCGTTGGCCGGATGGTCTGGAGGAGACCTTCACCGAGGTGGCCGTGGACCAAGCCATCGTCTTGGAGAGGGGGCAGGGAGAACCGTGAGACCGCTCCGCACCGAGATCCTCCTGGCATTGACTCTCCTGTTCGTAGCCTGCGGCGAGAAGGACTCGCGTTCCTCGGACTCGCCGGAGCTGGCAACCGCCTCGGAGTCGGTGGCGGAAGTGGACCCGTCGAAGCTCCTCGCCGGTCAAGACCTCACGGCCATGGAACCGCAGGTCGCAGCGCGGCTGCGCCAGGTCCGGGCCGCAGTCTCGAAAGAGCCGAAGTCGGCGGCGGCTTGGGGTGATTTCGGCAAGGTGGCTCACGCTCACGAACTCTGGGAGCTCGCTCGGCTCGCCTATCGTCAAGCGGAGAAGCTCGACGGAGAGGAGGTTCGGTGGCCCTACTTCGCCGGTGATGTATTGAGTGTCCTCGGGACCGACCCCGAAGCAACCCTCGCGGCCTTTCGACGGGCGGTGGCGCTCCGCCCCGACTATCCGCCGGCTCACCTGCGGCTGGGCAACGCCTTGCTGACCGCGGGCTTGGTCGCCGAAGCCCAGACGGAGTTCGAGTTGGCCCTCGAGTTGGCCCCCGACCTCCAGCCGGCAAGCGTCGCCTTGGCCCAGCTGTTGCTCGCGGCGGACCAGGCCGAAGCGGCCGTTCCGCTCCTCGAGGGGGTACTGGCGACCAGTCCTCGCCATGGTCAGGCCCTGGCTGCACTCGGCCAGGCCTACATGCGACTGGGGCGCCGCGACGAGGCGCGGCGAATCGCCGAACGGGCTCGGTCGGCGGCGGCCTTCAACCTCTACTCCGATCCGTTGATGTCCGAGGTGGTCACCGAAGGGGTGAGTTCCGTGCTGATCTGGGATCGAGCCAAGGCCTTTCTCGACAATGGCAACTCGGAACAAGCGGCCTTGGGATTGCAACAGGTGGTCAAGTTGCAGCCGGATAACCCAGACGCGCGTCGACAGTTGGCGCTTGCCTACAGAAACCTCGGCAAGGCGGATCTAGCGCTTCTTCAACTCCAGGAGGTTGTCGAGCTAGCACCCGAGGAGATCGAATCACGCTTGCAATTGGCTTCCCTCCTCATCGGACAGCAGAAGCCCCATCTCGCGTTACCCCATCTGCGGCGGATCTTGGAGCGAGCCCCCGAAGACCCCGAGGCGGCCTGGATGCTGGGGCGCGCCCTCGTCCTCGGCGGCGAGATCGACGCTGGGCTCGCTCGATTTGAAGCGACGGAGGCCAGTACCGGGGATGTCCCCGACTGGGTTCGCAACGATTGGGGAAGCGCCCTCGCGCAGCAAGGGAGGTTGGAGGAGGCCGCCGTGCAGTTCGACACCGTGCTCGCGACCGATCCGGAGAATGCCCAGGCGCACTTCTACCGCGGCTTACTCCTCGAAGGGCAGGGCGACCGAGAGGCGGCGGTGAGCGCCTACTGTCGGTCGATGCGGAGCGAGCCGAGCCCTCCCGCGGCGGCGCGGTTGCAAGCGCTAGGGCGTCGTTGTGGCTAGTGGAGCGCAGCGATGGGACTCGTTTGGGACGGTTAGTCGGACCCTCGGGCTTCCGGTTTCGCTCGCCTGGGTGGATGAGAGCTCCGGCTGCGTGATCTGAACCCTCGCCGTCTTCGCTGGAGTTGACGCGGCAACAGATCGGGTACCGCTGGTTTGCTCTGCGATCGCACTTAGGTCTACAATTACCCCACGAGTTAGTAGTGTTTACGCCGGATCACACGCAACGAGCGTGGCCGGCACAGCGGTGGCCTGAGCCTTGGCTCGGTCTTCGCTATTCGGTATACGAACAGAATGGGAGACAGCATGAGAAGAGCGTTTTCGCTGGCTGTTCTGGGTCTCTTGGCTACGGCGTCCATCGCCTTCGGCCAAGCCCAGCGCGGTACGATCCAAGTCAGTATCACGGACGTCAACGGAGGACTCCTTCCGGGGGCCACGGTTGCCGTCACATCGGACGAAACGCTGACCCGGCGTGCCGTTCTCTCCGACGCTCGCGGCGTGGCGACAATCGTCTCCCTCGATCCGGCGGACAACTACGTCGTCACCGTGACCCTCCAGGGCTTCGGTACCCAGGTCATCAACGGTGTCTCCGTCCAAACCGGTCAGACTCGCGCTCTGGCCATCACACTGGACCTGGCCGAGATCTCCGAGGAGCTGGTCGTCACCTCCGAGGCGCCTCTGGTCGATGTTACCAAGACCCAGGCGGGTCAGAACATTACACTGGCGCTCACCGAGTCCCTGCCGACGGCTCGGTCCTATCAGGACTACCTGCAGCTCGTTCCGGGCGTCCAGGACGCACTGGGCTCGACCGAGAACCCCGCCTCGCGGTCGGGAATCAACTACCGTGACGCCGACGGGGCCGAGGGTGATGTTGGACGGTCGACGGACAACCTGTACTACTTCGATGGCATCAACGTTACCGACCGTACGGCCGGAACCAACGGCGCCAACCTCAACACCGAGATCATCCAGGAGCAGAGCGTTTTGACCGGAGCGATTCCGGCCGAGTTCGTCGGTGCTCCCGGTCTCATCTCCAACGTCGTCACCAAGAGCGGTGGTAATCAGTTCTCCGGCTCGGTGAACTACTACTTCCAGGACGACTCCCTGGTGGCCGACAACAAGCACTTCGAAAACGAGACCTTCTCCGCTTTCGACGCCGCGGCCACTCTCGGCGGACCGATCGTGCGTGACAAGGCCTGGTTCTTCGCCAGCTACCGCACCCTCGAAACGGAGCGGGATATCGTCAATGAGGATGGGCAGTACCTTAGAACTCCCAAAGATTCGTCGGATCAGGGCTTCGCCAAGCTGACCTGGGCGATCACCAGCCGCGACGTCGTTTCGGGGACCTATCTCACCGATCCACGGGACTTCACCGGAAGTTTCAATCGCTCGACGCCCAATACAGCTGACTCGACGCAGGAACTCGGCGGCGAACGCTACAGCCTGGACTACAACCGCGTGTGGAGTTCGGTAGCCCTCGAGCTGAGTGTGACCAGCCACGAGGCCGAGCTCAACCAATTCGGTAAGGATCGTACCCAGGCGAACGCCGTCTCCTTCGCCCCCGGAGTCGACTTTTCGTCGGCCGACGAGCGACTCGGCGGTCTGGGAACGGACTTTATCGAGAACCGCGACACGGAGGCTCAGCGGGCTTCCCTCGAGTATCTCTTCGATACCAACTGGGGTAGCCATGCCGTGAAAGTCGGCGTGGTCAACAACAAGAGTACGCTGTTCGAGAACCCACAGACGTCGGGCGATCCAGCCGCGACGTTCATCTCTTTGAACCCAGCTGGTACCTCCGGCCCGATCGTTCTCTGCACGATCGTCGGTTCTTGTAGCAACGCTCCTTGGTCCACGGTCGATTTCGGCGTTTCGACGGATGAGGTCAACGGGTTCAACGAGAATCTGACCGGAAGTCAGCGTGATTTCTTGCTCGGAATCTGGGATACCAACCAGAATGGGACCCTCGACCAGACGGAGATCCTCAATAACATGACGTTCTCCAGCACCTCGGGCAATCCCCACGGAATGGTGAACTACACTCGTGACCTGCAGACCCAAGCTGGCCCCTCCAACAAGGAGTCGGAGTCGCTCCACTACTACATCCAGGACTCCTGGCAGTGGAATCGCTGGAGCGTCAACGCCGGTTTCCGGGCTGAGGACACCACCTTCATCGCCGACAACGGCGAGGACGTGGGAACCTGGGACACCGAGATCGCCCCCCGCTTGAGCGTCTCCTACGACGTACGGGGCAACGGTCGTAGCAGCATCGGGCTGTTCTACGGTGAGTACTACGACGCCTTCCGCGACAGCGCGATCGATTTCGCCGGGTCGCTGAATGGCCGCGTCATCGAGGAGCAGGTGTTCGTCGATGCACTCGGCGAGTGGGTGAACTTCCGCTTCCGCGGCGGTTCGGCGGTTCAGGATGCGTTCTTTGCGCCCCGGATCGAGACTCCGGTCACCGAGGAGATTCAGCTGCAGTACAAGCAGGACCTCGGCCGCAACATGATGTTCGAGATCAACCTGGTCGACCGGCATACGACGGGTATCGGCGAGGACTATGGCTCGTTCTACTACAACGCGGCTCAGTACGGTGGCGATCTCAACGATCCCAATTCGTTCTTCCTGGGGCCTGAGTTCTTCGGCTTCTCGAGCTTCTCGGACATCCCCACTAATCTCAACTTCCTGATCGGGACCCTGCCGGACGGAAACTATCGAGACTGGCAGGGGGCGGAGTTCGTCTTCCGCAAGCGCTTCAGTAACAACTGGCAGTTCCTGGCCTCGTACAACTGGGCGGATGGAGACGGTAACACCAACTCCGACGCCAACTTCGATGGTGCTGGCGATGTCATCTTCCTCGATCCTCGGGCGCCAAACCGCACCGGGATTCAGCCGGGACTGGTCGAGAACCTGTTCAAGATGCACGGCTCCTATAGCTGGGACAACGGAATCCAGGTCGGCGGTAGCTACCGCTGGAACAGCGGCATCGTCCTCAATCGCAACGAGGGCCAGGCTTTCGGTCGTAGCTTGCCGGATCGGGTCACCACGGACTTTGCCTACGGTGGCTGGGCTGGCGGTGGCTTCGACGACACCTGGGTTGCAGAAGACGCCCTCGGCTTCCTCGATGGCAGCGAGTACGGTGTTCTCGACCTGAGGGCCTCCTACCTGCTGTCGCTCGGTGATCGTGTCGACGTCGACTTCTTCCTCGATGTCTTCAACGTCTTCGATGACCAGCAGCTGATCCGGGTCCAGGACCTGGTGGGAGGTGGCAACGGTTTTGCCTACCTCGAAGGCATCGACTACGTCCAGCCAAGACGCTTCTACCTGGGAGCGCGCCTACGCTTCTAGCGTCGACGCAATCCTAAGAGCCACAACCGGGTCGTGACCGATTACGACCCTCGAGAGCCCTCCCACCCGGGAGGGCTCTTTTGTTTCTGGGGCCGGTGCCTACCTTAGAGCCGTGGAGAGAACTCGCCGATCTCGAGACGGAGCGCCGAGAACATTCCGCTGACATCGTCGCGGATGCCGATCGCGACCTGCCGATCGCCGGGTCGAAGGATCAGCGGCAACGGATAGTGGGCCGAGTCTCCCCGAGCCTTCTCGACCATGTCGTCGGGAATGGCGAGGTGGAAAGGGATCTTCTGTACGGGACCAGGGTTCCCCTTAGCGTCCTTACTGCTCACGTAGATGGTCAAGGAACCGGCGTGCTTTCCATCGCGCGGGATCAGTTCGAGCTTCTCGATCGGGATCTCGCTATTGACGGGGAGAACGACAACTCCATCAGCGCGCGTGGCCGGCGTACCCGGCTGGGCCCGAATGCCGAGCCGGTTGTCGACGGACTGGTACATCAGTGCCGCGACGGTGGCGCCTGCCTCGCGCTCGTTCGATTCGGGAAGGGTGACCTCTTCGCGGTAGTTGACTCGCAGGCCCTTCATCTTGACCTTGACGTCCAGATCGTGGGCGGATCCCCGCTGCCAGTCGGCGGGTGGCGAGAACCCCAGGGAGTAGTAGGTTTGGAGACCCTCGAACATCTCGACGAGCTGCTCGGCGAGCTTGCCCGAGGACTCGAGCAGTCGCCCCCCCGTAGCCTTGGAGGCGAACTCCAGCGGCTCGCGATAGTTCTCGGTGACGACGGAGATGGCCTCCGATGTGGCGCCTTGTTCGGTGAGGGCAGAGCGGATGGAGTTGCCGTGGTTGCCTTCGGCATCGATCGCGTAGAGGGTGACGCCGGCCCGGTTGACCGAACGGGCGAGCTCCTGCATCGGTTGGGTCAGGTCGAAACGTCCCACCGACTTGGTGTAGTCGTTGTTGAAATCCTGGTGGGGCAATCCGCGCTCCTCGCCGGCGAAGCGGTTGCGGTACTCCACGTAGAGGCCCTCTCCGGGACGGGTGGGAACTCCTTCGCCGACATAGATCAGGAGCTTTCTCCCAGGCAGTCCGCCGAGGGTACCGGCGACCGATTCGATCATCTGAAGGGAGCGGATGCCCCGAGCGTACTCCTGGGAAGCGTAGGCCTGAATTCTGGAGATCATCAGGGAGTCGTTGGCCAGCGAAGCGCGGGCCTGGATGCCACCGCTGATACCTCGCGCCAGCTCGCCGAAGATCATCCTCCGCTCCGCTTCCATCACGTCGGTCTGCAGGGCAACTTTGGAAATGTCGTCGAGGATGTGATGCACGGCCTGGTGGTCGAAGAGAAAGTCAGAGTAGAAGACGAGCCCGCCCTCGATCCCCACTACCGAAACCAGCGCATCGGGATCGAGGCGATCCAGCGCCTGCCGCAGCGCTTCGAAGGCCCTCTTGCGGTTCGGGGCGCTCAGTCGGGTGTGATCGATGAGCAGCACCACGTGAGAGCGACGAGCGGATCCGGCCTCGACCTCCTCGAGCGTTTGGAATGTGGTGTCGGAGTCCGGTGAGGCAACGGGTCGCGAACTCGAACTGGTCGCGATGGCGGTGGAGAGGGAACGGGCGTCGGCGTAGAAGTTGGTGATCGGGGTCGGCTCGCCATCAACCCGAAGCTCGAAGTCGTCGCGGGTGAGGCCGACGATGGGCTGGCCTGACCGATCGGTGACTACCACTTCGACGTTGACGACTTCGACCCTGACCAATTCACTGAACGCGGTGTCGGTCGCGCCGGAGGTCTCTTGCTGCGCGCTCTCGGTCTGGCCGGCGACCCAGGAAGAGCTCACGAGGAGGAGAACAGGGAGGAGAACAGGGAGGGCGACCGGTAGGCCGAGAAGATCTCGGAGGGAGGGTCGCTGCCGGTTGGTTCGGGGGCAATCTTGCATGGTCATGGGCAGATCCTCGGTTAGATTGGGAACGGGTCAGCCTGTTTCGAGAGTCCTGGGTCAGCTTCGGGGTCCGGCGGCAGTTCGCGTCGGGAGCGCCCCGTGACCTCCACCTTCGATGGATCCCAGGTAGGTCCAAAGAGTTGAGTCCAATATAGTACAGCCTCCCTCTGCTCGTTCATGTCCTAGGAGATCGTCGATCATGCGTGCCAAGCCGACCGTGCTATCCACCGCCCTCCAAGCAGTCCTTCTCGCCGTCCTGTTCTCCTCCTTCCTCGTTGCGCCCGGTATGGCCCAAAGCGGAATGTTCCGAGCGACGGTGGTCGACAGCGCGGGTGAGCCGATCCCGGGGGTTCAGGTCACGGTGACCTCGGAGGATCTGACCTCCTTTCGGCGCGCCCTGAGCACTGATAAGCGGGGCAACTTCCGGGTGCGGTTCCAGAGCAACCAGGCCCAGTACCGCTTTGATCTGCTGTTCGAAAAGCCTGGTTTCCAGAGTTTCACCGTGCCGCTGTCGCCGACCATGACCCAGGAGATGAACGAGCAGTACGTGATGGACGAGTCTAGTCACGAGGTGGTCGAGAGCCTTGGTGATCTGTCGGCGGTTCTCACCGGATCGAGCAATGCTGCCATCGAGGCGTTCAACCTCGGTCTGACGGCCCAGAAGAGTGGAGACCTCGCCACCGCCCGGCAGCGCTTCGGGGAGGCGGTCGCCGCCGATCCCGAACTCCGACCGGCTCTGATCGCTCTCGGACAGGTACAGCTCGACCAGCAGGACTACGCGGTGGCTCTCGAAACCGCGGACCGTGCTCTGTCGAGTGGTGAGGCCTCAGTGGATGCACTGCGAGTCAAGTATCAAGCCCTACGAGCCCTCGGACGCGAAGCCGAGGCCGACGAGATCGGCGCCAGTCTGGAGCAGGCCGAGGGGGCGGTTGCGGCGGCTCGGCGCGTGTACAACGAGGGGGGTGACGCTTTCCAGGCCGGCGACCATGGTACCGCCCTGACCAAGTTTCGCGAGGCGATCGAACTCGATCCCAGCCTCACCGAGGCCCACCATGCGGTGGCGACGCTGGAGCTTGCTCAGGGGAACTACGAAGCGGCTAGTACCTCAGCCGAGAAAGCGCTCGCCCTCGGTTCAGAGGACATCAACACCCTGCGGGTTCTCTACGATGCCTACGATGCCCAGGGTCGAGTCGAAGAGTTGGCCGAGATCGCCCCCCGCCTCGCGGCGGTGGATCCCGACTACGGTGGAGGCAAGCTCTTGGAACAGGCGGCCAGCGCCTGGAATAGTGGTCAAACCGAGCGGGCGGTCAGCCTCTCTCAGCTCGCCCTGACCATGGATCCGAGCCTCGCCAAGGCTCACTACTTCATTGGCTTGAATCATCTCTCCAAGGGCGACAACGCCTCGGCCAAGGCGGCCCTCGAGAAGTTTATTGCGATGGCGCCCGAGGACCCGGACGCGGCCACCGCACGGGACATGATCTCCTACATCGATTAGGCCGACCTCTGGGAGGTCCCCCTTTGGCCAGAGCGCGGACAGCGGTCCGGTTGAAGCGTTCAGAACGGATTGATGGAG
>JAIOJS010000363.1 GCA_019911795.1 Thermoanaerobaculia bacterium
CAATAGCCCCTGAAAGAGCCTCAATCTGGGGCTGGGGTTCTCGGCCAGAACGAGATCGAGGGCGCCGAGGGCGCCGGCGAGATCACCGGAACGGTAGAGCTCCACCGCCGTGCGTCGCGCTAGTTCGATGTTGTCCATCACTCCTTCGGGAGCTGCCATCAACGCGGCGGCCGCGCCCGCATGATCGCCCTTCTCGACGAGAAGGTCGGCGAGGGTGAGTCGCATCTCCAGCTCACCTGGAGAGTGATCGAGGACCTCCTGCAGCAGGGTGATCGCCTCGTCCTGCTTGCCCTGGTCCAGGTACAACTGGAGGAGAACCCCGGCACTCCGAGGTCCGGGTTGAAGGGCAGCCAGACGCGAAAAGTAGTTCTCGGCACCGACGAGATCCCCCCGCCGCTGGTGAATGCTCCCGAGGATATGAAGGGTCTCCAGGTGGTCAGGCGCTAGCTCGATGAGCCGCTCGAAGTAACTCTCTCCGCGCGTTCCCACCCGCGGATCGCGATCACCGAAGGAGACCAGAACACGCCCCGCCCCTCCGAGGATATCCACATCCTTGGGAGCCAGGGCTACCGCCCGATCCGCGTGCTCCACCGCTGTCGCCATACGCCCGATCCGCAATAAGGTCTCGGCGAGCACGAGGTGCACGTAGGGCTCGTTGGGCGCTGCCTTGGCCGCCCTCTGGAGGGCGTCGATGGCGCCACTGTAGTCGCCCTCGGCAAGTTGAAGCTTGCCCAGGGCGAAGTCGTACGGAGCCGACCCTGAGGCCACTGATTCGGTTGCAGGCGAGTCCAGGGGCACGGTGCCATGAGTCACGTCCTGGCGGGCGCCCACGGCAGCGAATCCGGTGGCGGCGACCAACGACGAGAGGACAAGGGTTGGGAGGCAGTGCTTCATGTCCCCAGAATAGCAGTCGGCTCCAACCGGTACAACCGATTGGTACAACCGGTCACGCCGACGATCGACACCGCGCCAAGGTCGGGTCGAACTGTGGTCCAGAGTGTTGTAGGGTCTGACTCGGCATCCATGAGATCAACATCTGGCGGCCTCGAAGTCGAGCCCCTGTTCATCGCTTACGTGTGGCGGTTCTCGCGGCAAGGAGAGCGACCGAAATCGTTTGACACCCCTGGGGACCGTTGCTACACTCCTGCGCTCTGGGAACGACAAAATGATTAAAGCCGATATTGTGAATCGGGTCGCCGAGACCTCTGACATCTCTCGGGTAAAGGCGGCAGAAGCAGTAGACACCCTTCTAGGCGCCCTGAAGAAGGCCCTCACCGACGGCAAGCGGATAGAGCTACGCGGCTTCGGAGTGTTTCAGGTCCGGGATCGGAAGCAGGGCATCGGCCGCAATCCCAAGACCGGTATCGAGGTCGCGATCGCCCCCGGCAAGACGGTCCGCTTCAAGCCCGGCAAAGAGCTCAAGAATCTCTGAGTCCTCGAGAATCTCTGAGCCGCCGTCCTCTCCCCCATCGCCTGCGGTCGCGTTCGCCGCTACCGCCGCCATGAGTCTTCCGCCCCACGGCGCTCCCACACGACGCCAGAAAATCTTGGCTACGACTCTGTTCGTCGCCACCTTCTGCACTGCAACCACTCTTGGAGCCGTGTGGTCCTTTTCAAGGAGTAGCGATGTCCTAGTGTGGACAAGCCCGGAAGTACTGCGCTCAGTGTGGTCTAACGGTGAGCTTCTCGTCCGCGGACTCAGCTACTCCATTCCCCTCCTGCTCATCCTGCTCTGCCACGAACTCGGACACTACGTCGCCTGTCGCTACTATCGTTTGCGGGTGACGCCGCCGTATTTTCTGCCCTTTCCCCTCGCACTGGGGACACTCGGCGCCTTCATTCGAATCCGCTCCCCAGTCAGGAACAAGCGCCAGCTCTTCGATATCGGGGTGGCCGGTCCGATCGCCGGCTTCGTCGCGCTGCTACCCTTCCTCTTCGTCGGCGTCGCCCTTTCGACCCCCTCCGCCTTGGAATCGGCCGTCTCTGGCCCGAGCGGCGCCGAGAGCCTTCTCTACGTGCCGGGCGAGAGCCTCGCCCTCCGTGGAGTTACGTGGATCTTTCACGGCCCCCTCGCCGAGGGGTGGGTCCTCGATCTCCACCCCATCGCCCTGGCCGCGTGGGTTGGCCTGTTCGCCACCTCCCTCAACCTGCTGCCGCTCGCCCAACTCGATGGAGGGCACATCCTCTATGCCCTGGTAGGACGCCGCCAGCGATTCCTCGCCATTCCCCTCTGGCTGATGCTCCTCGCCGCCGGATGGTGGTGGAGCGGCTGGCTTCTATGGGCGCTGATCGTCCTCGTCCTCGGGCTGATCCATCCTCCCCTCGCCGACGAAGGTGAACCTCTCGATCCAGGCCGTCGATTCCTCGCTTTCGTGGCACCGATCCTGCTCGTGGTGTGCTTCATGCCCATCCCCCTCGATCTGATCACCCTGCCCTAGAGCAAACCACTCTTGGGTTACGGCGGGGCGGTCCCCAGCTCGAGCACGATGGTCACCGGTCCGTCGTTGACCAGGGAAACCTTCATGTCGGCGCCAAAGCGTCCGCATTCGACGGTCAACCCGCGCAACCGAAGATGACGCACCAGCGTTTCGACCAGGATCTCCGCCTCAGCCGGCGGCGCCGCCCGCTCGAACGAGGGTCGACGCCCCTTCTCCAGATTGGCGGCCAGGGTGAACTGGGAGACGACGAGAAGAGAACCGTTCGCCTGTTCCACGTCGAGATTCATCTTGCCCGCAGCGTCGGAGAAGATCCGCAGCGTGGCGATCTTGTTGGCCGCCAACTCGACGACCGAAGGATCGTCGCCGCGTTCGATAGCCACCAAGGCGAGCAGGCCCGGTCCAATCGCCCCGATCTCGACTCCGTCCACGACCACCGAGGCACTCGACACGCGCTGTAAGACCGTTCTCACGAAATCCGTTCCTCTCCGTAGCCACCAACCCAGAATCGAGCGGGTCGATATGATAACTTGCCCCGCTCAACCAGAAGGAGACCGTGCACCATGATCAACAAAGTAATCCTCATCGGCAACCTCGGCCGAGATCCCGAAGTCCGGTCCACCGCCGGGGGCACCGCCGTGGCGAAGTTCAGCCTGGCGACGAGCCGCAAGTGGACCAATCGTGATGGCCAGAAGCAGGACCAAACGGAGTGGCACAACATCGTCTGCTTCGGTCGCCAGGCCGAGGTCGCCGGCCAGTACCTCACCAAGGGCAAACAGATCTATGTCGAGGGTCGGCTCGAGACCGGCACCTGGGAGGACAAAGAAACAGGTAAGAAGATGTACAAGACCGACGTCATCTGCGAGAACTTCCAGATGCTGGGTTCCCGCAGTGGCGGTGGTGGCGGAGGCGGTTACTCGTCACCTGACTCCTCGAGCGGCCCCGAACCGGAAGACGACGACATCCCCTTCTGAGGAGTCTCAGTACCAGGCAGGCTCCTAGCGAGGAAAGGCGACCGAGCGTGTTCCGCCGACAGCGGGCGCGCTGCATCGCCGATCGAGGTCTTGGTGCTCCTGTCTGCGCGGCTCGGGTCATCGCGACGGACCAGCCACGAGGGATTCAGGCGGAACACTGCCTCAGGCGGAACACCGCCTCGGGCGGAAAAGCCTTAGGCGGAACCCAGCGCCGCCAAGCGACGCCGGACGGTGTCCAGTCGATAGCGCCGCGCCGATTCGCGCGACGCGAGTAGGCGGCAGCGCCAGGTTTCCCAGCGCTGAGCTGCACCCCGAAGGCGAGCCGGATCGGCGTGGCGTCCGAGGTGGTCCGCGACCACCTCGGTGTCGCCCAAGCGACTGCAGATCGGCAGCGCGTCGCACCCCGCTTCCAGCGCGTGCAGAGTGCGTTGGGCGAGGTCGCCCCAGGGATCGAGAGCCTTCATCTCGAGATCGTCGCTCACCGCGATGCCCTCGAAGCAGAGCTCTCGCCGCAGCAGACCCGTGGCGATCCGCGGCGAAAGAGTAGCGGGCGTCGAGGTCGGGTCGAGAGCTGGATAAGCGGCATGGGCGATCATCACCGCATCGCTGTCTACCAGGAGATCGATGAAGGGACTGAGGTCTCGATCGAGGGCTTCGCGGTCCAGGCCTACCGACGCGGGCAAGTGGTGAGTGTCGCTCTGCGCCGCTCCGAGTCCGGGGAAGTGCTTTAGGCAGCCGGAGATGCCGGCGCTCTCGAGACCGCGAAGGAAGGCGCGGCCACGGGCCGCCACCGATCGGGGTTCCCGTCCGAGGTACCGACCATCCAGCGCATTGTCACTCGCTCCATGGTCAAGGTCGACGACCGGCGCAAAATCGACATCGGCATCGAACGCCCGCAGCGACTGACCTATCCAGCGTCCCGCCTGTTCAGACTTCCTCGTCGGCTCTGCGGATAGCCAACCCGCCGCCGGCGCCGACCCAACAACCGCTCTCAATCGATCCACTCGCCCCCCTTCGGCGTCGACACAGATCAAGGTGACGGGGGCTGCGCTTCGGATCGCCGCGGTGAGCTGCAGGAGTTGCCCCTCGGACTCGACGTTACGACCGAAGAGGATCACTCCTCCCGGTTGCAGGCGACGAAGGATCTCGGCCTCTTCCGACTTCAGGACCGGGCCGGAGGTTCCAACGATCAATAGCCCTCCCGCTTGGACGGTCGCGGCGGGGAGCTTCATTTCAACCTCGATTGAAAGCTGTGCAAGAGGTTGAGGGCAGCGAGCGGAGTCAACTCGCCGATATCGAGATCGCGGATTAGGTCACCCACCACTTCGTCTTGAGGCGCGAAGAGTTGCAGTTGCGGTGCCTCGACCTTGGGCGCCTCGGATCCCTGGGCCAATCGCGGACGTCCTTTGGGATCGTACTCCTGAGCCTCCAGGTTGCCCAAAATCTCGGTGGCCCGTGACACCAGAGAGGCAGGCAATCCGGCCAGGCGCGCGACATGAATGCCATACGACTTGTCGGCGCTTCCGGCGATCACCCGCCGCAGGAAGACAATCTGGTCCTCCCACTCTTTGACGGCCAGGGTGCGGTTGACGACTCCGGGCAACATCGAGGCGAGCTCGGTGAGCTCATGGTAGTGCGTCGCAAACAGTGTCTTGGGTCGCCGATGCTGGTGTAGGTGCTCGACGATAGCCCAGGCCAACGAAAGGCCGTCGAAGGTCGCGGTGCCCCGACCCACCTCGTCGAGGATGACGAGGGAGTGCTCCGTCGCATGGTGGAGGATTCGCGCCGTCTCGATCATCTCGACCATGAAGGTCGACTCCCCGCGCGCCAGGTCGTCGCTCGCCCCCACCCGGGTAAAGATGCGGTCGACGAGACCGATCTCCGCCTCCTCGGCCGGCACGAAGCTCCCCGCCTGGGCCATCAGGACGAGGAGCGCGACCTGCCTCAAGTAGGTCGACTTTCCGCCCATGTTCGGGCCGGTGAGGACGATGATCTGCTGGTTCTCGCCGTCGAGGTCGAGATCGTTGGGGACGAAAGGGTCCTCGGAC
>JAIOJS010000364.1 GCA_019911795.1 Thermoanaerobaculia bacterium
ATGTGGAAGCGACCGGCCTGGGCCTGGGTGAGAGCCTGAGCCATGATCTCGCGGGTCACGCCCTTGATCTTGATGTCCATCTGCAGGGCGGTGATACCGCTGCGGGTACCGGCCACCTTGAAGTCCATGTCTCCGAAGTGATCCTCGGCTCCGGCGATATCGCTGAGCACGGCGAAATCGTCGTCGCTCTTGATCAGCCCCATGGCGACACCGGCGACCGGTGACTCCATCGGGACTCCAGCGTCGAACAGCGCCAAGGAACCACCGCACACCGTCGCCATCGACGAAGATCCGTTGGACTCCATGATGTCGGACACCACACGCACGGTGTAGGCGAACTCATCGTCGGCCGGGAGGAGCGGCGTGAGGGCCCGGCGAGCGAGCACTCCATGACCGATCTCGCGGCGTCCGGGACCGCGCAGGAAGCGGACCTCACCGACAGAGAAGGGAGGGAAGTTGTAGTGCAGCAGGAACTTCTGCTTGCTCTCGCCCTCGTACTCCTCGATGATCTGGGCGTCGCGACCGGTTCCCAGGGTGGTGGTGACCAGAGCCTGGGTCTCACCGCGCGTGAAGAGCGCCGAACCGTGGGTCCGGGGAAGGAGTCCGACCTCGATCGAGATGTCGCGGATCTCGTCAAGGGTTCGGCCATCAAACCGCCGACGGTCGTTGAGCACGCAGTCACGGAGGATCTCCTCCTCCATGTCGTGGATTACCCGCTTGGCCTTGCCGCGGAGTTCCTCGTCGCCCTCGGGGAGGGTGCCGAGGAAGCCATCGATGACGACTCCGAGGTTTGCCTTGCGCTGGAACTTGTCGCCCGCCTTGTTGAGAGCCTCCTTGAGGGGCGCGTAGAGCGACGTCTTGAGCTCCTGATAGTACTCAGCAGAGTACGGAGCCTCAGCCGTCCAGGTGGGCTTCGCGAGGCCAAGCTCACGGAACATTTCGACCTGAACGTCGAGAACCTTCTGGATCTCCTTGTGGGCGGCGAAGATAGCGTCGAGGATCGCGTCCTCGGACAACTCGCACGCCGCCGCTTCGACCATGGCCACCGCATCACGGGTTCCGGCGACGATGAGGTCGAGTTCGGAGATGTCCCGCTGACTGTTGGTGGGGTTCATGATCATCTCGCCGTCGATCATGCCGACGCGAACCGCCCCGATGGGGTGGAAGAACGGGATGTCCGAGAGGGCGAGCGCCGACGAGGCGGCGTTGAGGGCGAGGATGTCCGGATCGTGCTCACCGTCGGCCGACAGGACGAAGCAGATGATCTGGGTCTCGTTGAAGTAACCCTCGGGGAACAGCGGCCGCAAGGGGCGGTCGATGAGACGGGAGGTGATGGTCTCCTTCTCGGTTGGACGCCCTTCGCGCTTGAAGAAGCCGCCGGGGATGCGTCCTGCCGCGGAGCTGTACTCGCGGTAGTCGACGGTAAGGGGGAGGAAGTCGCGCTTGCGACCGTCGCTCTTCGCCATACAGGCGGTGGCGAGTACTACGGTGTCACCCATACGTAGGGTAACTGAGCCGTCGGCCTGTTTGGCCATGCGACCGGTTTCGAGGACCATCGTCCCCTCGCCGATCTTGATCTCTTTCGATAGGATCATTCGGTTTTCCTTGATCTGTCTCAGCACGCTCGTGTCGAGACCTTTGATAATGCGTCGGCGTCCACACTTCGGTGCCAGCCAACGGGACTGCGAAAGTCCACCACACACTGCGGTGGACGTCTTGAATCTGTGATGGGACGGATCCGGTCGAGGAACTAAGGCTAAAAACCTACGAGGCGCAACGCCGGAGCCAGCCGCGGGAGAGCGGGGCGTAGAGTGCTCCCGTCCACGAGACTGCAGAACTTCGGTGGCCGCTACCGCCATTTTCAGGGTCCCCATAGGAACCACTGCAGGACGCAGTGATCCCTACTCTCTCGAAAGAGCAGGACTTCCTAGTTAACCAGGACCTCCTAGTGAACGTTGCCCTCGAGACGCTGGGCGCGACGGATTGCATCGTCGTTTCCACGGTCGAGCGACAGGACAGCGAAACTCGCAAGGTCGGGAGCTCTCCCGGCGCCTGCGCAGCCTTCACATACTGGGCTCGCCGACCTTCAGCCCGCGGAACTTCAGTCCGCAGCACCTCGAAACTCGCCCCTACTCTTGGACTCGTCCGTACTTTGGAAATCAGAGTGCGACTACTTACGAATACCAAGCGATTCGATGGTGTCGCGATAGCTCGTCAGGTTCTGATGCCGCAGGTAATCGAGAAGGCGACGACGACGCCCCACCATCTTCAGGAGTCCACGACGACCGTGATGGTCCTTTTTGTGGGTCTTGAAGTGCTCGGTGAGTTCGACGATTCGTCGGGTGAGCAGGGCGATCTGAACCTCGGGCGATCCGGTGTCGCCCTCGTGTCTCCGGAACTCGGAGATGGTCTGTGCTTTCATTTCGGTGGTCTGTGCCAAGGTAATACTCCTAAACGCTTCTTTCCTAGTTTCTTCCGGCGGGGATGATACCAGAGATACGGTTCTAATTGAAGACGATACGTGGTTGGACGAGGCCGACGCCGGCTTGGCCGATACGTTCGACCACGCTTCCGACGGCGATAAACTGATGACTCGGATTGACCAGCTTGATCCAGTCACCCTCTTCTCCCGCGAGTTCGCGGAGGATGATGGTCTGGCCATGGAGTAGCCGACGCTCCTGTTGCGCATCGGTGACGATCTCCTGAAACGGGAGCTTGATCTCATCGAACGGGATCCACCCGACGGGTGGCTTGTCGGTTTCTACCGCCTCGGCGAGTTCGGCCAGGGTCGCGGCTTGGCTGATGTCGAAGTGTCCGATGGAGAGCCGACGGAGCGCTTCGAGGTGGGAATGGGATCCACACTTGGCGCCCAGTTCATGGGCCAGGGTCCGGGCATAGGTACCGGAGCCGCATGCCAACTCGAACTTCAACCGATCGTCGGTGAGTTCACCACGGGGCTCGAAGCGGTAGACGGTGATCTCCTTGGCGACGACGGGAACCTCTTCGCCACGCCGAGCGAGCTCGTAGAATCGCACGCCTTTGATCTTCTTGGCGCAGAACGGAGGGGGAGTCTGCGGATAGGTCCCGGTCAGTTCGTCCATCACCGAGGTCAGTTCCTCCATGGTGAGACCGTCGGTCGGGCCTTCGGCGGTCACCTCACCGGCAGCGTCGTAGGTGTCGGTGGCGAGGCCAAAACGGACGGTGCCTTCATAGACTTTGGGGGCCTGGATGAAGAATCGCGTGAGGCGGGTTGCTCGTCCCAGGGTGAGGATGAGCAGTCCGGTGGCGTCGGGATCCAGAGTGCCGCAGTGGCCCACCTTCTTCTGGTGGATGATGCGGCGAACGCGTTGCACGACATCGTGCGACGTCATTCCGGGATCTTTGTCGATCAATAGAAGACCATCGAGCATGAATCTAAGACCTCAGAGGATGTCGAGAAGTTCTCGGGAAATCTGTTTCCGGACCGCCTCGAACGGTCCGCGGAGGGTGCAGCCGGCGGCGTTGCGATGACCGCCCCCACCGTGGCGGCTGGCGATCGTCTCGATATCGACTTCGCCTCGGCTACGTAGTGAAACCTTGTACTCTCCGTCACCGATCTCCCGGAGGAGGGCGACGCATTGGACACCGCCGATCGAGCGGGGATAGTCGATTAGCCCTTCGGAGTCTCCTCGCTCCGCGCCGGCCCGTTCGAACATCTCCTGGGTAAGAAGAGCGGTGGCGACGCGACCGTCGCCGTGGAGATCGATAGTCGGCAGCATCTCGGCGAGGAGGCGCAGGCTACTGATCGGCTGACTCTCGTAGAGCCACTGAGAAACTCGCTCGGGACGAGCCCCCTGTCGGACCAGGGCCGCTGCCGCCGTGAAGGCACGAGCAGTGGCGTTAGAGAATCTGAATCCTCCCGTATCGGTGACCAGGGTCAGGTAGAGGCAGGTCGCGGTGTCCTCGTCGATCTCGAGTTCCATGGCCTGGGTAAGGTGGAAGAGCAGTTCACCCAGCGAAGGGGCTGCGGTGTCGATCCAGTTGACGATCCCGTACTCATCGTTGCCGAGATGGTGATCGATGTTCAAAATCTCGCGGCCGGCGAGGTGTTCCTCGAGACCGCTACGATCGAGGCTCGGGCATTCGAGGGTGATGGTGCGATCGAAGGCTTCGGGGAAGCCGGGGGGTGGTTGGTCGCCGGTGTGCATGACCTCGCTACCGGGCAGGGCCTGGTAGACGGAGGGCAGGGAGTCCCGATACCAGAGAGTCACGCTTTTACCGAGGCTGTGCAGGATTCGAGCGGTCGCCAGACCCGAGCCGATGGCGTCGCCATCCGGGTTCTGGTGGCTCGTAACGAGGAAGTTCCGCCCGCTGAGAAGGGCGTCGACCAACTCCCTAGGAGGCGTCGTCATCGGATTCTCCGGGATCCGTCGAGGGATCGTCGTGGCTGACCAACTCGTCCAAGAGCTGCGAGATGTGCATCGAGTATTCGGCGCCGCGGTCGAGGCTGAACTGGAGTTGCGGTGTGGTCCGCATCTCGAGTCTCTTTCCCAGGAGAGTCCGCAGGTACCCCGAGGCTTTGCGAAGCGCTTTGAGGCACTCCTCGCGCTGCTCGTCGTCACCGAGAACTGAAACCGACACCTTGGCCCATTCGAGATTGGGTGCCACCGTCACTTCGCTCAGGGTTGCGAGTCGAATACGTGGGTCCGAGACTTCGCGCAGAAGGAGAATCGACAGTTCCTTACGGATGAGATCGGCGACCCGATCGGTGCGTCGGCTCATAGGGCCTCCAGGACGCTCTCGTTCCAGAGCGTCACGTCGGCCTCCAGGGCCTGGTCAGCGAGGGTACGCAGTTTGGTGAACATTCGGTGGATCTCGGGTTCGGTGAGAGCGACGAGCGCGACGGCGATCTCGGCGCGCTGGCGCAGGTCATGGAAATCACTTTCGATGACCGACACCTTGTAGCGGTGGTGGATGCGTTCAACGAGACTTCGAACGACTCGTCGCTTATCCTTGAGGCTCCGCGAGTGCGGAATGTGGAGTTCGAAAGTTACCAGACCGAGGAGCATAGGAAATCCTCGTTAGCCCTTCGGCTCATCAGAGGGTCTGGGCTACCTCTTCCTGGGAGTAGGCTTCGATGATGTCGCCCGGCTTGAAGTCCTGGTAGCGATCGAGGCCGATACCACAATCGAATCCGGTTCGGACCTCACTAGCGTCGTCCTTGAAACGACGCAGCGAGGTGATTTTGCCATCGTGGACGACCACGTTGTCACGCAGCAGACGAGCCGATGCGCTGCGGGGAATCGATCCCTCGATAACGTGACAACCCGCGATCTGGCCGACCCTGGGGACCTTGAACAGCTCGCGGACCTCGGCCCGACCTCGAGTGACCTCCTTGTAGGTGGGATCGAGGAGACCGACCATCGCCTTGGTGAGCTCGTCAGTGAGCTCGTAGATGATGGTATGGAGTCGAATGTCGACCCCTTCCTTGTCGGCGAGGTCGGCGGCATTGCGCTCCGGACGGACGTTGAAGCCGATGACGATGGCGTCTGAGGCCGAGGCGAGGAGCACGTCGTTGGTGGTGATAGCGCCAACCGAGCCGTGGATGACCTTGACTTGTACCTTCTCGGTACCGAGTTTGACAAGGGTGTCCTTCAGCACTTCGACCGAACCCTGAACATCGGCTTTGATGACGACCGGGAGTTCCTTGACGTCGCCGTCCTGGATGCGGCTGAAAAGCTGCTCCAGGGAGAGCTTGCCGTGGGCCGGTGCCAGTTCGCGGCGGCGTTGTTCGTGCTGTCGGAACTCGGCGATGCTGCGTGCCTTGGCTTCCTCCTGGACGACCTGGAAGAGGTCTCCCGCGTCCGGAACCTCCTGAAAGCCAGTGATCTCCACCGGCGTGGCGGGGCCAGCGTGCTTGACCCGCTCCCCGAGGTCATTGACCATCGAGCGCACCCGGCCCCAGGTGGCGCCGGCGACGAAGGTATCTCCGATCGAGACGCTACCGTCTTGGACCAGGATAGTAGCGATGATGCCGCGACCGACCTCTTTGCGAGCTTCGAGGACTGCGCCCTGGCCGGGTAGTTCCGGAGTGCACTTGAGTTCCTGAATGTCAGCGGTGAGCAGAATCATCTCGAGGAGATTGTCGATCCCCTCCTTCTTCAACGCCGAGATCGGAACCATCACGGTGTCGCCACCCCAGTCTTCGGCGGTCAACCCGCGCTCGGAGAGCTCAGTTTTGACCCGTTCGGGGTTGGCGTTGTTCTTGTCGATCTTGTTGATGGCTACGATCAAAGGAACGTTGGCAGCCTTGGCGTGATCGATCGCCTCCAGGGTCTGGGGCATCACACCATCGTCGGCGGCGACGACCAGAACCACGATGTCGGTGGCGCTGGCGCCGCGTGCGCGCAGTTGGGTGAAGGCTTCGTGACCGGGAGTGTCGAGGAACACGAGCTTTCGCCCCTGAGACTCGGCTTGGTAAGCGGCGATGTGCTGGGTGATTCCGCCCGCCTCGGACTCGACCAGGCGCGACGAGCGAATGGTGTCGAGAAGGGTCGTCTTACCGTGGTCGACGTGACCCATGATCGTGACGACGGGAGGTCGAGACTCGGTACCCTCTTCCTTGCGGTCGGCGCCGAGGTTCTCCTCCTGCTGGATCTGGACCTCTTCCTCGAAGCTCACCAGCTTGGTTTCGATGCCGAACTCCATCCCTAACTCCTCGGCCAATTCAGGGCTGAGGGTGTGGTTGATGTTGGCCATGATGCCGCGCTCGAAGAGCTTCTTGATGAGATCTTTCGACTTGAGGCCGAGCTTCTCGGAGAAGTCTCTGACCGTCATGCCCTCGACGATGGTGACAGTGCCCTCGGTAGCGGTCGGCGTCGAAGGAGATCCGCTGCGAGCGGCCTCCTTGCGATCGGCGCGACGGGACCGACGGCTCTGCGAGGTGTGGACCGCCTCGACCGCCTCGACGACTTCGTCGATCTTGTCCTCTTCGATCTTGCCGATATAGGCGTGCAGGTCCTGCTCGTCATCGTCGCTGGGACGTCGTCCCTTGACCTTGCTCTTCTCCTTGGACTTGGTCGCTTCCTTGTTGGTGTCCCGGGCCATCGTCTCGGGTGCCGCGGGAGCCGTTTCGACGCTTTCGACGACCTCGGTCGATGCGACCGCGGTCTCGGCGGCGACCGGAGTCGCGGCCGCCGGAGGAGTTGCCGGCCGCTGGCGGGCGGGAATGGTCTGAATTCTCGGTTCGCTGCTGACGATCTGCGTACGCGACCGTGCGGGCGGACGCGGCGGATAGGCAGGGGTACGACGCCCCGCCGGAGCTCGCCGCGGTGGGGCGACTGCACTGGCCGGCGGTTCTTCATCGCGGACGATCACCTCACGAGGTGCCGCCAGCTTCTTGCCTTCGAGAACGGCCTTGAGGATCTCGGTTTCGACGAGAGCATCCGCCCCCTCGACCCGAACTCCGATCGACCGTAGCTTGAAGATGAGGTCCTGGTCCTCCATTCCGATGGTTCTTGCCAGGTCCTGTACCCGAATCTTACCCATGAGGGTCTCCTGTTATCGCGCGTATCTACTGTGGCTCCGATGAGCCATCGCTTGCTGCTGTCTTAGGCGTTGGCGGAGTCCTCGTCGGACTCTCCGGCCGGCTTGTCGTCTTCCGAAGCGGCATCTTCCGGACCGTCGAGGTCGTGGAAAGCCCGACTCAGTGCGGCCATGAAGTCCGTATCGTCCATGGTCCCTGAGTCTTCACCTTCGCCGCCGGTTTCGCCCATCTCGGGGGCGGTAGCCGATTCCTGCTCACCGGCCCAAGCGAGGAGAGACTCGGCCGTAGCCTTGCCGAGACCTTCGATCGCTTCGAGGTCCTCGACCGTCGCAGCCTGGAGGGCACCGAGCTGGTTGTAACCGGCTGCGGTGAGCTTCTCTGCCATCTTGGGACCAATCCCAGGCGCTTCGGTGAGGTCGACCTCATGATCGGCGGAATCCTCGACTCCGACGTGAAGGAGAGCGGCCAAGGCATCAGCCACCTCGTCCTTCACCGCACTTTCGCTCTTGATGTCGATGCGACAGTCGATGAGCTCTGAAGCCAGGCGCACGTTCTGTCCGCGCTTGCCGATGGCGAGCGAGAGCTGGGCGTCCTCGACGATCACGTCGAGATGGGCCACGTCGCCCTCGTGCTTGACCGAAACGCGGGTGATCTTGGCTGGAGCCAATGCACTCTGCGCAAAGGTGACGAGGTCATCGCTGTATTCGATGATGTCGATCTTCTCTCCGCGAAGCTCGCGAATGATCGCCTGTACACGGGAGCCCTTCATGCCGACGCAAGCACCGACCGGATCGACGTCACGCTCGCGGCTGACCACGGCGACCTTGGCGCGCTCACCTGGAGCACGGACGGCGTTCTTGATCATCACGGTGCCATCGTAGATCTCCGGTACCTCCATCTCGAACAGCTTCATCAGAAGGCGCGGATCGGTCCGCGACAGGATGACCTGAGGACCCTTAGGCTGCTTGTGGACCTCGACGATGACGGCCCGGATCCGATCGCCCTGGCTGTAGCGCTCGTGGCGCGCCTGCTCGCTGCGAGGAACGATCGCCTCGGTGCGACCGAGGTCGATAATGATGTCGCCGCGCTCGAAGCGTCGGACGGTGCCGTTGAGCACTTCACCCACGCGACCGATGAACTCGTCGTGAACCTTCTCGCGTTCGGCCTCGCGGATCCGCTGGTAGAGAACCTGCTTGGCGGACTGAGCCGCGATCCGTCCGAGCCCTTCGGTCGATACTTGGATCAGGATCTCCTCGCCGATCTCGGCGTCGGCCTTGTGTTCGCGAGCCTCTTCGAGCGTCCATTCGGCGAGTGGATCCTCGACCTCTTCGACCACCTGGCGCACGATGAAGGCTTCGAAGGTGCCGTTGACCATGTCGAAGACGGCACGCATCGGCTCCTTGATTCGATGCTGCTTCTTGGTGGCGGAAGCGATGGCGTCCTCGAGGGCGGAAACCCACTTCGCTTCGTCGATATCCTTCTCCCTCGCCACCAGGCGGAGGAGTTCTCCAAGCTGAACTTCAGATGTCTGTGCACGGGCCATGAATTCAGTTCCTTAGATTTCGACTTCGAGCTTTGCTCGAGAGATCGTAGCCAGGGGCAGTTCCAAGTGCTCCCGGGGTTCGTTGACTTCGAGATGAGCGATTGCGTTCGCTGCATCGAACGACGTGATGCGAGCCGTGACGGTCCGCTTGACCGTCTCGGTGGAGCCCTGTTCCTTGGGGCGGGAAAAAGTAACCTTGGCCAAGGAGCCTACAAAGCGTTGCCAATCCCGGGCCGACAGCAAGGGCCGGTCGAGTCCGGGGGAACTGACTTCGAGCACGTAGTGTGCGGTGGAGTAGTCCATGACATCCAGTAGGGCCGAGACCTGACGCGAAACTGTAGAGCAATCGTCCAACGTTACCAGCCCATCCTCTCGGTCCAGGACCACGCGCAGGGTGTTGCCCTTGAGCTCGATCTGGAATAGTTCGCAGCCGACGCTGCCGGCGATGCCGCCGATCTCGTCCTGAAGCGAAGCGGGGAGGGACTTGTGCACGTAGGGTCGAAGCCTCGGATCGGTTCTCGAAAGAGTGGAGTGGGGTCAGGGATAGCGTTACTTTTCGGTAGATACTCGAAAAAATTCTGGAGCAAGAAATTCGGAGCAAAAAAAAAGAGTGGGCCCGTGCCCACCTCCTCGTTGCCGAACGGAAGTTTCGGTCCTCGGCGCAAAGGTCCCATGAACTTCGGAGATTTCCATGGAGCATTCGACGAAGAACCCCGGAGCCGTACCGACTTCCGGTTGCGAAGCGATCGCAGTCTAACACAGCCCATAAAGATAGAGAAGGGGACGACGTTCTGCGGGCCTGGTCGCGGTGCGAACCCGCGTGTCTTCCGACGATACAACCTGCCGTTTCTTGGTTCTCCCCGGCCTGGATATGATATTTTCCCCCGATGAGCGAGCTGTGCATCGAACGCGAGACCTCCTGTAGTTCCATGGGTGAACTACGTCCCATCCTCGACGAGGCTTTGGCCAAGCAGTTCCCGGGCGGAATGCTGCAGCGAAAGTGGGAGGGCGATATCCTCCATCTGTCCGGCCCAGGCGCCAAGGGGACGATCGAGTTCGCCGAAGGGCGAGTCGTGGGTCGTGCCAAACTCACCCCACCGGCCAGCATGATGCGCGGTCTCATCGAGCAGAAGATCACCCAGGCCCTCGAAGCGGCCATAGCCTAGGTCGGCTTAGGCCTGACCTCGCCGACGCACCGAGAAGAACTCACCGAGTGGACGACGGTTCCAGAGCAATCCCGTGGACGGGGTGGAACCGCGGGTTGCAGGGTCATCCCGAACAGCCGGTACTCTTCTTCCTTCGCGGAGGGCAGTGGCGGTGGTGGTCCTATCGGGAACTGGCGACGGCGGGCGCCAGAGTAGCGGCGGCCCTGTCGGGTCCTGAGGCGGAACCCTCTCCTGAGGCGAGACCTGGTCACGAGCAGCGAGTGAGCTTCCAGGTCGAACGTTCTCGACATTCGCTCGCCATCGATCTCGCAGTGCGGACCTTGGGCCGGGTCTCGGCGCCGGAGGGGAGCGTCGGAGCGGGAGCTATCCCGACGGAGGTTGAGTCTCTCTTTCGTCCTCCCGAACTCGATAAGGGTGCTGCTAGGGGCGGATGCGATCCCATGGCAGAGCTACGACCCATGGGCAGCGTCGAGGTGAAGTCGCCAGAGGGGCCTCAGGTGTGGACGGCAGAACGGTTGGCGTCGGGTGTTTCCGCACTCGCCACTGTCCTCGCGAGGGTTCCAGAAGGCGACGGCACTAGCGATGGACGCCGAGAGCGAGGTGTGAAAGAGCGGCCCGTGGCACTGGCCGCCGGAACGCTCGAGCGGCTCGAGGAGCGGCTCTGGGTGGAATGGGCGGCAGACCGTGATGCCGTGCTGGTACTGGTCGAGTCCGAGGATGCGCTGCCGTGGGCAACATCCTGGATTCGCCCGCATTATGTTCTCGGTGGTCTGGTTGCCGCCCGAGCGGCGCTAGCTTTCGCCCTCGAGCACGAAGGATCGGGACGCTGGGCGCGCCGCTTCCGTCGTCTGGAACGATGGGTGCTTTCGAGGGGGGAGGAGGGAGCGGTTCGATCGTCGAGCTTGCCTCCGGACCTCGTCGCGGGTTGGGGCGCTCGGGAAGTGACCCTTACGCCCTTTTTCCCCAAGGACTAGTTCGTGTCCTAACCCGTCGGTCGTCGACGCGATGGGGTTGCAGAGTTCTGGCTCATGGTCCTGATCTCGTGCTCGTACCGTCCTATGTTGCCGTCGATTTCGACCCCTGAGTCCACTCGGACCTAAAGGTTGCACGGGATGGTCATCAGGTAGAGTAAGTCCACTAGGACCCTACTTCGCAGCGAGGGTTCTTGCTACGACACGGACCCCGATAGGGCCAGAACGCCAGTAGACTTTAGGTTCGTTCGCCTCTCAATCCAGGAGACCTCCATGGCCACCAAGTCCAACGCCAGCTCACCCACTCCGGATCCTCTCCCCAAACCGAACCACGCCTCGGCGATTGAGGAGATGACGGTCCGCGCCGACACGGTGTGGACCCGAGGGAAGGCGCCCGCCATCAAGAAGCACTCCAAGAAGAAGCTGTCGGGACCCGGGGGGCGCGTGGCCATCGTCGACGCCTGTCGCACCCCCTTTTGCAAGGTGGGGTCGGACTACAACACCATGGATGTGGTCGACCTGGCCGGCATCGCCGCGGCGGAACTGATCACCCGCAGTGGAATCGATGGGGCTGAGATCGACACTTCGATCTTCGGTTGTGTGATCCCGGCGCTCAATGCCCCCAATCTCGGTCGCGAAGTGGTCTTCCGCGCATCGTTACCCCATCGCATCCCCGGCTATTCGGTCAACCTCGCTTGCGCTTCGTCCAACCGCGCCGTGACGTCGGCTGCCGAATCGATCCTCATCGGCCAGATCGAGGTAGCGCTGGTGGGCGGCGCGGAATCCCTCTCCAACGTACCCATTCGCTACTCGCAGGAAGCGGCCCACCGTTTGATGGAGCTGTCCAAAGCCAAGAACCCGGCCCAGAAGCTCGGGATCCTCGCCAAGGTGCGGCCGAAGGACCTGGTGCCCGTTCCTCCCGCGATCGCCGAGTACACCACCGGCATGACGATGGGGCAGGCGGCCGAGAAGATGGCCAAGGAGAACGATATTTCGCGCGAAGCCCAGGACGAGATCGCCTTGATGTCGCACGACCGGGCGGCGGCTGCGATTCGGGAGGGACGCTTCGCCGAACAGGTGGTGCCGGTTTTCGCGGCGCCCAAGCACGATCGCGTGACGTTGGTCGACAACGGGGTGCGCTCCGATTCGTCGATGGAGGCCCTCGGCAAGCTCAAGCCGGTTTTCGACAAGCGCTACGGGACGCTCACCGCAGGAAACTCCAGCCCCTTGACGGACGGAGCGTCGGCCCTCCTGCTGATGAGCGAGAAGAAGGCGAAGGATCTCGGTTTCGAGCCTCTGGGGTACATCCGGTCGTGGGCCTACGCTGCGCTCGATCCTTCGACCCAGCTACTCCAGGGACCCGCCTATGCCGCGCCTATGGCGCTCGATCGAGCCGGTCTCAAACTCGACGACATGGACCTGATTGAGATGCACGAGGCTTTCGCGGCGCAGATCGTCTCCAACCTCAAGGCCTTTGCCTCGCCGAAGTTCGCCCGGGATGAACTAGGTCGCTCGGCCCCCCTGGGGGTCGTCGACTTCGCCAAACTCAACGTCAACGGTGGTTCGATCTCGATCGGACATCCCTTCGGGGCCACCGGAGGTCGGGTGACCATGCAGCTTCTCTACGAGTTGCGACGTCGGGGCCAGGAACTGGGCCTGATGACAGTGTGCGCGGCCGGTGGCGTCGGTTTCGCCATGGTCGTGGAGCGAGGCTAGACCATGACGGGACGCGTCTTGGTGGTGGACCATCCTCTGGTTCAGCACAAGTTGAGCCTTATGCGGCGTGACAACACCACGACGCAGCTGTTTCGGACCCTGCTACGGGAGGTGAGTAGCTTCCTCGCCTACGAAGCGACCCGCGACCTTCCGGTGATTGCCGAGAGGGTGAAGACCCCGCTGGCCGAGATGGAGGGGGTGCAGATCGAGGGCAAGAAAGTCGTCATCGCACCGGTATTGCGGGCCGGCCTTGGCATGTTGGACGGATTCCTCGATCTGATTCCGGCCGCTCGGGTGGGTCACGTTGGGATGTACCGTGACGAGGAGACCCTGGAACCGGTCGAGTACTACTTCAAAATGCCGGGCGGGATGACCGAGCGGGATGTCATGGTGGTCGATCCGATGTTGGCTACTGGCAATACGGCGGCGGCGGCGGTGGGACGGATTCTGCTCGAGGCTCCGCGGTCGATCCGGTTGATCTGTCTGCTCGCCGCTCCCGAGGGGATCGAGAACTTCCACGCCCAGTTTCCGCAGGTCGATATCGTGACTGCGGCTATCGACGACCATCTCAACGACAAGGGCTACATCGTTCCTGGTCTGGGTGACGCCGGCGATCGAATGTTCGGAACTTGCTAGCACTTGCTGGGTCTTGCTGGGACTCGCTAGGGACCTTCTAGAGGCTTGCTAGCGACCTGCTTCGAACCGAGTAGGACCTTCCAGGGTCCGGTTGACTCCTCGTTGGAGTGCGAGGCTCAACCGAGACAACTTGGGTCGCTCTGGGCAGGTCGTTAGAATGGGACGGCTTTGATGTCGCCCGCGCCCACCGGCAGATTCCAACGGCCTGATCAGGACCGGTCCCCTCCCGTGGAGTTGGCCCCGGGGCTGATTCTCGGCCTCGACAACGTCGCCATCGAGTTGCCCATTGCGAGAATCGGCAGCCGCATCCTCGCAGCGTTGGTGGACTACCTGCTGCTCTCCGTGGTCATGCTGGCTTGGGCTGCGGGGTTTCTCGGGCTCGCCATGTTTCTCGACCTTCGAGGCGGCTGGACCTTTGGGATCCTGCTGTTGGGGATGTTCCTCATCGAGTATGGGTACTTCGCCCTCCAGGAGATTCTCTGGCGAGGTCAGACGATCGGGAAGCGGTGGATCGGGACTCGGGTCGTCGATCGCGACGGCGGGGAGGCGAGCACGACCCAGCTCGTGGTCCGCAACCTCCTGCGCCTCGTCGATGTGATGGTCGGTCCGCTCCTCATCGCCGTGGACCCATTGGCCCGTCGGGTGGGGGATCGCCTTGCCGGCACTCTGGTCGTCCGGGTGTCCGAGGTCGTTCCCGAACTCATGTTGACCCGGTTGCCGGACGATTGGAGTCGCGAGGACGTTCAGCTGGTCGAGGCATTCTTGACCCGCGCCCCGACCTTGATCGAGGAGCAGCGCCGTGAGCTGGCCGATCGTCTCGCGGCCTGGGTTGACGACAGGGCCCCTGGCTTCCTGCCCCAGCAACCCCGCGACTCCCTGACCCGACTGAGGCGAGGTTTCGAAGCCTCGGGGACTCTCTGAACTACCAACGTTTCGTCGCTCTGCGCCGGGAGGCCTGGGATGCCTTCGAGACCCAGCTGTCAAATCTCGGACGTGGCCGCTCGATGACCTACGAGGAACTCGAGAGCCTGGCTCTCCTGTATCGCCAGACCACCTATGACTATGCCTGGGCTCGGGCCAACTTTCCCGGAACCGGCGCCGACCGGCGACTGGCCCGACTCACGGTCAGTGGGACCCATGCGCTGCAGGGAGGGAGTGGCTCGGTCCGCGGGTCGCTGCGCCGGTTCCTCACCACCACCTTTCCGCGCGCCGCGCGCCGCTCCCTTCCTTCGACCCTCGCCTGTCTCGGCGTCTTCCTGGTGGCAGCAGTGTTTGGCCTCGGCGCCTCGGTCCTCGATCCGGCCGTTTTGTCGGCCTTGTTGCCGGCGGAGTCGATCGAAGGACTGTCCCAGGGGCGACTGTGGACCGAATCCCTCACCACGACTGTGCCGCCCGGCTACTCCTCCTCGGCGATTGCCACCAACAACATGTCGGTAGCCATCACCGCCTTTGCGCTCGGAGCGCTGTTCGGCGTCGGCGCTCTGTGGGTGAGTCTCCTCAACGGTTACCTGCTCGGTGCCGTGATCGGCGGAACTCTGCGTTTTTCGATGGGAGGGGAACTCCTGTCGTTTGTCGCTGCTCATGGTCCTCTCGAGATCACCCTCATTCTGGTGGCAGCGGGAGTTGGCCTCGAGATCGGTCGTTCCTGGTTCGTAGCGGAGGACCGGCCCCGGGCGACGGTGATGGCTGAGGCCGGGAATCGAGGGATGATCGTCATCCTGGGCTGCCTGCCCTGGTTCCTGGTCTTGGGCCTTGTCGAAGCCTTGGTCTCTCCGGACCCCACCCTGCCGGTGGCCTTCAAGGTCCTTCTCGGCATCACCCTGCTCGGGCTCTTTCTCGCCTGGGTATTCTGGACCGCCGGTCGCCGAGAGGCTCTCGATGGTCCTTCCGATTGGAGGGAATGAGATGGAAGAGTTGAGAACGCTGCGTTTGACGGAACTGCTGGATCACGCCTGGAAGTCGCTGCGACGGCACTTTGTGGCTATTTTCCTGCCCTTCGCCCTACTCTTGACACCGGTACTCATCGTGATTCACATCGGATCCTCGATGATGAGCCAACAGATGCTCACCAATCAGAGCGAGGACCCGTTCGTCGCTCTCTCCTACATGGGGCTCTTCTTCCTCGCACTTATTCCTCTCATGCTCGCCACTCTCGTGGTCTATCGCGGCATGATGATCTGTAGCTTGTGGGCCGAACGGGGGGAGTCCTACAGCTGGACACGGGCGGCCTTGCTCTACCTGCGTCCGCGCTTCTGGGCGACGGACCTTCTGGCGCTGATGCTGATGACGGTGGGATTCTTTGCCTGTGTCCTGCCCGGCCTCTTCCTCATGGCGGCCTGGAGTCTCCGCCTACCCATCATGGTGCAGGAGGAGCGCTTCGGTTGGTCGGCACTCACCCGGTCCTGGGAGCTCCTCAGCTTCAACCCGTCGAAGGAGCTGGCAAGGCACCCGTTGCTCAAAGCGGTGGTCGCCTTCCTCGTCGCCATGGTATTGAGCTACTCGGTGACTCTCCTCATCCAGCTTCCGGTGGGATTGTGGACTCAGTACGTGACGTTTCGCGACGCCTCGTCCGGGAATATGGAGCAGCTCCAAGACACTCTTCAAACCATGCTGTGGATCACTCTGCCGTTCGGCATTCTCGCCGGACTGGGACAGTTGGCGGTGAATCTCTACAGCGACTTCATACTCGTCGGTCTGTTCTTGGACCAGCGGCGCCGGCGCGAGGGTGACGATATCGG
Source organism: Thermoanaerobaculia bacterium (assembly GCA_019911795.1). Classification (GTDB taxonomy): domain Bacteria; phylum Acidobacteriota; class Thermoanaerobaculia; order Multivoradales; family JAIOJS01; genus JAIOJS01. The sequence goes on from JAIOJS010000364.1 coordinate 16,296, forward strand.
AGGGCGACTCGACCAACTCATGGAGCCCTCGCTACCGCCCGCCCCCGCCCCCGAGGAGGACGGCTGGGGTTGATCGCGAGTCCTGAGCTGGTGTGGCGGGCAGCCGATGGCGAGGCGTTGCGGCGTGCTCTCGATCTCGACGGCGTCGCCACGGACTTGCCCGGACCGGGCCTAGCCGACTACGCGACGGACCTCATCGGCGCCCTGTGGTTGAGGGCTACCGGATGGCTGGGGGACCGAGTGTCCGAGAGCACTCTGGATCTGCTCTACCGAATTCTGGTGTGGACGCTTGGGTTGACCCTTCTCTGGGTCGTGGGGCTCCTCGCGATGCGCCTTTGGAGCTTACGGCGGAGGCCCAACGTGCCAAGTCATCCCGGGCTCTCGGCGGTACCCCTGAGGGAGGAGGCGAGTCGCGGTCCGTCGGGATCCTGGGCGGAGTTCGAGGCGCTCCTTGCGGCTGGCGATGTGGCCGCGGCCTTGGAAGCTCTCTGGTGGTGGGTCGCGCGCAGTATCGCTCCCTCCGGACTCGACGAAGCCTGGACCACCGACGAACTCCTCGCCGCCACCCCTCAGCCATCGTTCGACTTCGAGTGGTCGATGCGCAACCTGGATCGGTTTCTCTACGGGGGTCGGCTTCCCGAGTCCGATGAGGTCCTGCAGCTGGCTCAGAAGATCACCAGCGACGGTCCGTGGAGAGCGGGTATGGGTTCTCCATGAGGCGACCGCTCTCCGCCAAGCAGCGGGTCGCCTTGATCGCCGCCCTCCTCGTCGTCACCGGTTGGCTCGGAGCCCTCCTTGCCACCCACTCCGCGGACGCCGGTCCGAGTTCCCTGTCGCGAGGGAGCCTGGGCTGGATTCGGGCTCGTCACTATGTCGAGTCGCGTGACGTCTCGGTCGTGACTCTCGACCGATCCCTGAATGGTCTGGTGAACCGTGGACTGGTGGATCATGGCGTCGTGACCACCGGTGGCGTAGAAGGACAGGACGGTAGTGCCGGTACCTGGGTCCTGACGTTTCCTTGGCAGTACGGCACGATCCAGTTCGATGCCAAAGCGGTCCGCGACCATCTGCGGCGAGGCGGGCGAGTCCTCTTTGGGTACTCCAGTTCGCGGATTCCCCAGCAAGCCGAGAGGGCCCTCCTGGCCGAGTTCGTGGGGCAAACCAGCTTCGAATCGATCGACCGCCCGTTGACGCCTAGGGCTTGGTGGAAGAAGCGTCGATCGCTCCAGTATCTGGAAGCGGTGGAACCCTTTGACGGAGAGAGCCTGGGGATTCGGTCCCTACATTGGCGACCTGGCCTCCCTGACGACGCGCGGGTTCTCTACGCCACGACTGACGGCGATCCGGTGATCTCGGAGTGGGCGGTGGGACCGGGTCGGATGCTCGTCATGCCCGCGGAAGTGCTGGCCAACGGCCGCTTCGATATCACCACGGCGGGGTGGTTGGAGAGCTTGATCGCCTGGAGCGATGGTCCGTGGATATTCGACGAGTACCACCATGGAGTGATCCATCCCGCGGAGGTGGAGACTTCTTCTGGAGGGGTGAGCTTCGGCCACCTCCTGCTGCAGATCCTCTTCGTCTACCTAGCTGCGGTGTGGGCCTGGAGCCGTCGCATGGGTCCTCCTTGGCGGCCCGAGATCGAGGTGACGGGCAGCGCGGATTCACTCCTCCTTGGCCTCGGACGGCTTCACGATCGGAGGAAGCATTATCCGGCGGCGGCTCGGCTCCTCCTCGATCGAGCCCAGCGCCTGGACCGTCGCGTCGAGGTGGGAGAGGATCTCTACCGTCGGGCCGAAGGGGCGAACGCTTCGGAGTTGATCGAGCTGTGCAACGAATTGGAAGGGAGTAGGCCATGAGTGAAGGAACGACCGCGGACGGATCGCCGGGAGTTGAGGGAGCGGGGGAAGACCGGAGCCGCCGGGTCGAGCGGCTACACGACCTGTCGCAGCGAGTGGCGGGCGCTTTGGGAAGACAACTTCCAGGACTGGGTCATGCCATCGATCAGCTCCTGATCGTCTACATGGCCGGTGGGCACTGCTTGCTCGAGGGCGTGCCCGGGATCGGCAAGACCCTCCTGGCCAGGGGCTTCTCGGAGGCCCTGGGCCAACGCTTTCAGCGCGTCCAGTTCACTCCTGACCTGATGCCGAGCGATGTGACGGGGACCAATGTGTTCGATCCGACCGCCGGCGCCTTCCATCTGGTCCAGGGACCGATCTTCACCGACATCCTGATGGCCGACGAGATCAACCGGACCCCGCCGAAGACCCAATCCGCCCTCCTCGAGGGGATGCAGGAGAAGCAGGTGTCGATCGATGGGAAGACCCATCGTCTGCCCGAGGGATTCTTTGTTGTCGCCACCCAGAACCCCCTGGAGTTCGAGGGCACCTATCCCCTGCCGGAGGCCCAGGTGGACCGCTTCCTGATGCGCCTGGTGATGCAGCTGCCCAACGCCGAAGCGGAGCTGGAGCTCTATCGACGCGCTGCGACGGGAGCCCTGGCGGGGTGGCGGCGCGACGATCCGGTCGTTGCTTCCTGCCTGAGCGTGGAGGAGGCGAGGGCGTTGCGCTTGGCCAGTGGTTCGGTCGGAGTCGCCGAGGAATTGCTCTCCTATCTTCTGGACCTGGCGGCAGCGGTGCGGGAGTCTCCCCACGTCGAACTGGGGCCCAGCCCCCGCGGGGCGCTCTCCCTCCTCGAGGCGGCCCGCGCAGCTGCCGTCCTCGCCGGGCGCGACTATGTCCGCCCCGATGACTTCAAGGACCTACTCGATGCCGTCTGGGGGCACCGTCTGGTCCTGGCGGCCGAGAGTGAGTTGGAGGGACACACTGGCGCTAGCATCCTCGCCGACGCCGCCGCACGAGTTCCGGTCCCGCGCTGATGCCGTCGCGACGAGCCTTGCTGCTGCTCGGCATGGCGACTCTGCTCGTCGCGGCTGCCGTGACCGAACCATTCCTGGGGTGGATCGGACTCGGTCTCGACCTCGCGGTCGTGGTGGGAATCCTGATCGATCTTCGCTTTGCCCGTCGGACTGCCCTCGAAGGGCATCGGCGACTTCCTCCTCTCCTCGCCCAGGGCGAAGTGG
>JAIOJS010000365.1 GCA_019911795.1 Thermoanaerobaculia bacterium
CAGCCACGATCTCCTCCGATCCAGGCGATCTGGACAATCCCCTGCGCAGTGGTCGAGCAATCCTCGCCTGGCAGGGCGACCGCGACCATCGAGGGGTCGCCGCCCTCCGCGAACTGCTCCCGGGAACACCTTTGCTCACCCTCCCCCAGCTCGACCACGAGCCGGTCGATCTCCGGGGTCTAGAGGACGTCAGCCGACGGCTGTGATACAACACCCTGCCATGCACTTTCCGGAAACTCGACTGCGACGACTCCGCCGAACTCCCACCCTCCGCCGCATGGTCCGTGAGACCGCGCTCTCGTCGGCGGACCTGATTCTCCCTCTTTTCGTCTGCCCCGGTGAAGGCATCGATCATCCGATCGCGTCGATGCCCGGCGTGGCGCGCCAGTCGGTCGACCGTCTCGTGGAGACCGCTCGAGAGGCCTATCGGGAGGGCATTCCCGCCGTGTTGCTCTTCGGTATTCCAGCAACCAAGGATTCGGTCGGGAGTTCGTCCTGGGACGAGGACGGCGTGGTCCAAGTGGCGCTGCGCGCTCTCACCAGGGAGGTTCCCGAGTTGGTGACGATCGCCGATGTCTGCTTTTGCGAATATACCGACCATGGTCACTGTGGTGTCCTCGCCGGAGAGACGGTGGACAACGACGCTACGGTAGAGAACCTCATGCGGCAAGCGGTCTCCCTCGCCACCGCCGGGGCCGACATCATCGCCCCATCCGACATGATGGACGGGCGGATCGGGGCGGTCCGCCAGGCGCTCGATGACGCCGAGTTCTCGATGACGCCGATCCTGTCGTACGCGGCAAAGTTCTCCTCCGCCTTCTACGGCCCCTTCCGCGACGCCGCGGACTCGGCGCCCAGTTTTGGTGACCGAAGGAGCTATCAGATGGATCCGGCCAACCGACGCGAGGCCTTGCGTGAAGCCGACCTGGACGTCGTGGAGGGAGCCGACATCTTGATGGTCAAACCCGCTCTCCCCTACCTCGACATCCTGTCCCAGATCCGGGGCCGCTACGACCACCCGCTCGCCGCCTACCATGTCAGTGGTGAGTTCGCGATGATCAAGGCCGCCGCCGCCAACGGCTGGATCGACTACGACCGGGTGCTGATGGAATCCCTCCTCTCGATCAAGCGGGCGGGAGCCGACATGATCCTCACCTACGGCGCCCGGGACGCGGCCCGTCTCCTCGCCGCCGGGTGGAGCGAATGAGCCTCTTTGACCGCGCTCAGCGGGTGATTCCCGGTGGGGTGAACTCGCCGGTCCGCGCTTTCCGCGGAGTGGGCGGAGAGCCTCGCTTCATCCGCCACGCCGAGGGCGCTTGGATCGTCGACGAGGAGGGGCGCCGCTATGTCGACTACATTGGTGGCTACGGACCGATGATCGTCGGACACCGGCACCCCGACGTCGAAGCCGCTTTGTCCGCCGCCCTCACGGAAGGGGTACTCTTCGGCGCACCGACCGCTCGTGAGGTAGAACTCGCGGAACTGATCGCTTCCGCCCTGCCCAGCATCGACATGGTTCGTTTGGTCAATTCGGGGACCGAGGCGACGATGTCGGCCCTGCGACTGGCCCGGGCCGCGACGGGGCGCTCGAAGCTGATCAAGTTCGTCGGCTGCTACCACGGTCATGCCGACGCTTTCCTGGTCGCGGCTGGCTCCGGAGCGGCAACCCTCGGAGTGCCTTCGTCCCCTGGGGTTCCTCCCGCGGTGGTCGCCGACACCCTCACCGCCCCCTACAACGACCTCGAGGCGGTTGCGCAGTTGATGGAACAGCGGGGTGAGGATATCGCTGCCATCTTCATTGAGCCGATCGCCGGCAACATGAGCCTGGTACCTCCCGCGCCGGGCTTTCTCGAGGGGCTGAGACGCCTCTGTGATGATTTCGGCGCCCTCCTGGTCTTCGACGAAGTCATGACCGGATTCCGCGTCGCCTGGGACAGCGCCCAGGGGCTGACCAGCGTGGTGCCCGACCTGACGACCCTCGGCAAGGTGATCGGCGGAGGACTCCCCATCGGTGCCTACGGCGGGCGTCGAGACCTCATGGAACAGATTGCACCTTCAGGTCCCGTCTATCAAGCGGGAACGCTGTCCGGCAATCCTCTGGCCACCGCCGCGGGACTGGCCACCCTACGACTACTGGCTCCTCCGAGCGACGCCTACCAACGTCTAGAGCGCACCGCCGCCGCCCTCGAAACGGGAATCCGTGCTGCCGCCGACCGTCACGGAGTCGACCTGACCACTCATCGTCGCGGTTCGATGCTCGGTCTGTTCCTCACTGACGGTCCGGTAGTCTCCTCGACCGATGTGGACCGTTCCGATCGCGCCTCCTTCTCGACCCTTTTCCATCAGCTGCTCGCCACTGGAGTTCACCTTCCTCCCTCGCCCTATGAGACTCTCTTCGTCTCGCTCGCGCACGACGAGGAAGCGATCGTCTACACCCTCGCCGCTTTTGACACGGCGTTCTCTCGACTCTCTGCGGCTCGCCCTGGAAACTGATTCGCCGCCACGTCTCGACGACCCTAAAGACCCCGTCTATAATGTTGGAGACATCTGAGATCCCAGGACTCTGAAAGACTCCAGAAGTACGAGTCCGGAGGAGCCTAGAATGAGTCCAGCCAGGAAAATAAGGAGCACGACCCGTCCATGACCCACATCATTGCGGAACCCTGTATCGGAGTAAAAGACACTTCCTGCGTCGACGTCTGTCCCGTGGACTGTATCTACGGCCAGGATGACGACCTCGAGATGCTTTATATCCACCCAGAAGAGTGCATCGACTGTGGTCTCTGTGTCGACGCCTGTCCGGTGACGGCGATCTTCCCCGAAGAGGAAGTGCCGGATGAGTGGGAGAAGTTCATCGCCGTCAACTACGAGCACTTCGACCTGACCGCCCCTTAGGCTCGCGCCTTGCGGCGGGTCCGCTCACCACCCTCCCGGGGCGTCCTTCCATGGGCGCCCTTTTTATTTCATCCATCCGCTGTGGCATTCCGATCGAGCGGGTTGGAACTTCGGGCCAAGGAAGTCACCATGAATCGAAACACGCCAAGATCCCTGATTCCGTCGATCCTCCTTCTCGTTCTGGGCCTCTTTCCCTTCGCTGCCAAGGGGGCACCGTCCGGAGAGACCGCTGGAGAACCCACGGCCAAAGCGCTCGCCGAAGCTTCGATGGAGGCGATGGGAGGACAAGAAGCCTTCGCGCAGACCCGCCTTCTACGTTTCGATTTCGTGGTCAGCCGCGCAGGCACTGAACTGGCCCGGCACCGCCACTGGTGGGATCGCTGGAGTGGTGACTACCGGGTCGAAGGGAACAATCGCGAAGGCCAGGCCTATCGAGTCGTCTTCAACGTCAACGATCGAAAGGGCGAGGCCTGGCTCGATGGAACGGCTCAGGAGGGCGAAGCACTCGAAGCGCTCCTCGAGATGGCCTACGGGCGGTTTATCAACGACACGTATTGGCTCCTGATGCCCTGGAAGTGGCTGGACCCCGGGGTGCAATTGACCCTTCATGAACCAAGGGAAGCAGACGGAACGACCTTCGATATCGTCGAACTCTCCTTCACGGACGGTACCGGACTGACTTCGGGAGATCACTACTGGGGTTGGGTGTCCAGGACGAGCCACCGTATGGAACGCTGGGAGTACGCCCTCCAGACCGCGGACGGCAAGCCCAGCGACGGTGATCCCAGCGTCTTTCTATGGACGGACTGGGTGAAGACCGATTCTGGACTCCTCTTCTCCACGGTCAAGTCCGCGCCCAGCGAGGGCGGCGTCGCCATCTCCTTCCCCGTTCTCGAAACACACGCTGACGTCTCCCCTGAGCAGATCGAGACCTTCTTCGCCACGGATCTCTGAGCATGAACAGAGAACAAGCCTGGCACACCCTGACGGAACACGTCGAAGCCCCGGGACTTCGACGACACATGGTGGCAGTCGAATTGGCGATGCGCAGCTACGCTGAACTCCTAGGCCAAGATCCCGACAGCTGGGGACTGGCTGGACTCCTCCACGACTTCGACTGGGAGATCCATCCCACCCTCGAAGACCATCCCGCCAAAGGAGTGCCCATCCTGAGGGAGCGTGGATGTGCTCCGGAAGTGTTGCAGGCGATCCTCGCTCACAACACCGAAGGCACCGGGGTGGAGCGCCAACATGCCATGGACTATGCCCTCCTCGCCTGCGACGAGGTCACCGGCTTGATCATCGCGGGCGCGCTCGTTCGACCCAGCAAGGACATCCGCGAGATGAAACTCAAGTCGATCAAGAAGAGATGGAAGGAGCGCGCCTTCGCCGGCGGTGTCGACCGCGACCACGTCGAAGAAGTCACCGCAGACTTCAGTCGCGAGTGCTTCGACGGCCAGCTGGAACTCTGGGAGCACGTCGGCAATGTCCTCGCCGCGATGCAGGCCGGAGCTGCCGAGCTAGAACTCGACGGTCGGCTGGCCAAAGGTTGAGCTCAGGCCCGGATCAATCGGCCTCGCACCGCTTCGCAGAGGACTCCTGTCGCATCAGTCCACTCGCGTCAGCGAACGATACTCCTTGAGGAATCGGAAGGCGTCCTTGCCCCGCCCCAAGCGTTCACAAACGCCCGCTAGATTGAAGTAGGCGTCGGCGTGGGTCGGATCGGCGTGCACAGCCAGCTCGTAGGCTTGCGCCGCTTCCTCGTAGCGCTCCTCGTCCTCGAACGCCACTCCCAGGTTGTAGGAAGCGATGGCGTGGACGGGATGCCGTTTGAGCACCGTGAGATAGTGTTGCTTAGCCTCATCGAGGCATCCGACTTCGTGCAACATCCGGCCGAGGTTGAGGTGAGCGTCGGCATGGTCCGGCGCACTGGCCAGGACGCGCTCGTAGGCACGGATCGCTTCCCCCGCCGACAGGGCCTCGAGCTCGCAACCGACCTCGAACCACTCCTCCGCCTCCAGGGGCTCCTGAGCTTCGGCATCCCGCAAGAGCCGTGGCGCCAGCGGAGCCGCCGCTTGCGCGAGTTCTCCCACATCGAGATCGAGCAGAAGCTGGCCCGACTCGGGAATCCAACGCCGCTCACCCTCGCGGACGACCACCGATCCGCCTTCTGCCTGGATTCTCACCGCGGTGAGCGACCTCCCGCGCGGGAGCTGGGAGGGGAGCTTTTCAAGAGAGCGCCGGACTCGACGGGCCGGTATTCCCGCATCGAGTAATCCCTTGGCGGTCCGCAGGAGGACGACATCATGGAACGAGAATCGGTACTCGTTTCTGCGACCGCGACCGGGCTTCAGCAGCTCCGAACGCACGAAGTAGCGGACTCGAGCCTCGGAGACGCCCAAGAGACTGGCGACCTCGCGAGTCGTGTACCCGATGATGGCGGGAGAGTCCGCCATCGGATCGACGCCACCGATCACCAATTGCCAGGGGAGCTCAACCGTCGTCAGATCCGGCCGCTGCACGCTTGCGCCCTCGCGTCTTGGTAGCTGAAGCCTTCGACTCGGCCTTCTTCGACGATCGCGCCCTCTTTGGAGGCTTCCGTTCAGCGGAGTCCCCACCGTCGGTAGGAGCCAGGCTGGCCTTCAGGGCCTCCATGAGATCGATGATCTGGCCCTGCGGCTCCTCGGAGGAAGCAGCGGTGATCTCCTTGCCCTCGATCTTCTGTTCGATCATCTGCCAGATCGCCTTGCGGGTCTCATCCTCGTAGGCGGCGGGATCGAACTTGTCGCTGGCGATCTGTTCGACGAGCATCCGAGCCAAGGCCAACTCCTTGTCGTCGACCTCGATGTCACCGATCGGGACTTCGCTGAAGGACTTGACCTCGTCCGCGTACCGCAGTTGCTGCATGATGACCCCATCTTTGTAAGGCCTGAGCAGCACGATGTACATCTTCCCTCGAGCCGCATAGCGCGCGATGGCCACTCGCCCGGTGTCTCGCATGGCGGCGGTCAGAAGCTTATAGGGACGATCGCCGCCAACATTGGGTCCAAGGTAGTAGGCCTTCTCGAAGTAGAGGGGGTCGACCTGCTCGTCGGGCACGAACTCGACGATATCGATCGAGTGAGTGGCCTTGGCATCGAACGCCTTGAGTTCCTCTTGCGAGAAGACGACGTACTGGTCCTTGGCGAATTGGTAGCCCTTGACCAGGTGCTTGCGATCGACCGGTTCATCGTCCTTGGGGCAGTAGTATTGCTGCTTGACACGTCCCTGGCACTTGTCGTGCAGCCAACTGAACGAGATGGACTTGGCACTCTCGGTCGTCGAGTACATCTTGACAGGGATGGCGACGAGGCCGAAAGAGATGGTACCGGTCGCAATCGAACGGGCAGACATAGTGATGCTATTATAGCATGTTTCTGCCTGCACCACGGAGATGAGTCGCTGAGTCCCGAGAAAGATCCCCTCGCCCCCTATCGCACGAAGAGAGATGAAGGGGCGACGCCCGAGCCCTTCGGCGACGCTGCTCCCGGCGAATCGAGCGGGCCCCTAGTTTTCGTCGTGCAGTTGCATGCCGCCCGCCGTCTCCACTACGACCTGAGGCTGGAGATGGACGGCGTCCTGAGGTCCTGGGCTGTCCCGCAGGGCCCGAGTCTCGATCCCGAGATCAAAAGATTCGCCGTGCAAACCGAGGACCATCCCCTCGAGTACGCCGACTTCGAAGGGGTCATCCCCAAGGGCAACTATGGTGCAGGAGCCATGATCGTATGGGACCGGGGCCGCTTCGTGCCTTTGCCGGTGACCGAGAAGGAGGAAGCCGAGGGGAAGCTCCTGTTCGAGTTGGTCGGCCACAAGCTCCGTGGCACCTGGACCCTCTTCCCCACTCGCGGAGACAAGGGTGAATGGCTCCTGATCAAGAAGAAGGATGCCTGGTCGCGGGCCGAGGCGGACTACCAGCCCCCACCGCAGTCGATCTTTTCGGGACTGACCGTCGAGCAGCTGGCCGATGGGGAGTCGTCGCTGGACGAGCTAAGGAACCGCCTCGAGGCTCTGGACCCGCCGCAGGGAACCCTCGATATCGCAACCGTCCGTCCGATGTTGGCCGAGCATCGGGAGGCGCCGTTCACCCGCAAGGGCTGGACCTTCGAGCTCAAGTACGACGGTTTTAGGCTGCTGGCCGCGCGGCGAGGCGAGGATCCCATGCTGCGCTATCGCAGCGGACTCGATGCCACGCGACTCTATCCGGACGTGGCCCGGGCGATCCTCTCGCTGGCCACCGACTCGATCGTGCTCGACGGCGAGGTCGTGGTCCTCGATGCCGACGGCCGTCCGAACTTCCAAAGGCTACAGCGGCGCGGTCAGCTCAGTCGACAGCTCGATGTCCAGCGCGGTACGCTGGAGAACCCCGCCACGTACTACGCCTTTGATCTATTGGCGTTCGAAGGCTATGACCTACGGTCCCTCCCCCTAGCGACCCGCAAGGAACTCCTCTCCCTGATCGTTCCCCGGCTGGGGATCATTCGCTACGCCGATGGCGTCGATGAGCAGGGAGATGCGCTCTTCGCCCAGGTCCGCCAGATGGGGATCGAGGGAGTCATGGCCAAACGGCTGGACTCCGAGTACCAGGATGGGACCCGAAGCGACGACTGGTTGAAGATCCGTTCTGATCGCGAGGACCGCTTCCGCATCATCGGCTACCGGCCCCCAAAGGGCGCAAAGACGGGAGTGGGAGCACTTCATCTTGCCGCCCAGCGCGAAGCGGGCTGGGTCTACGCAGGGCGGGTAGGTTCGGGCTTCACCGAAGCATCCCGCCGCGAGCTGGAGAAGCTCCTCACTCCGCTGGAGGTCGACGACTACCCCATTGCCGGCAGCCCTCCCTCGGGAAGTGGAAACCACTGGGTCGAGCCGAGCCACTACTGTGAGGTCCGCTATAAGGAGTGGACCGAGGGCAAGAACCTGAGGCACCCTGTCTTTCAAGGACTCGTTGATGCCCCTGCCGACGAAGGCGAGGTCGAGTTGCAGCGCTCTGAATCGATTTCAGGACTGAGTTCTGGACTGAGTTCTGGACTGAGTTCAGGGACGGCCTCAGTCCCCAACCCTCGTCCCAAGAGCCTGACGTTCAGCAATCGGGACAAGGTCTTCTGGCCCGATGCCGGCTACACCAAAGGGGACCTGATCGACTACTACCGTGCGGTGTCCACTGCAATGCTCCCCTATTTGGAGGATCGCCCCTTGGTCCTCGACCGCTATCCTGACGGTATCGGCGGCAAGTCGTTCTACCAGAAGAACGCTCCGGATCATGCTCCCGACTGGATACCTACGGTGGAGGTCTGGAGCGGCGATCCTCCCAAGGCGATCGAGTACTTCGTCTGCAACGACGAACAGACTCTCCTCTACCTCGCCAATCTTGGCGCCATCCCCTTCCACCTGTGGGCGAGCCGGGTTGGTCAGCTCGACCGGCCGGACTGGAGCATCGTCGATCTCGATCCCAAGGGGGCCCCCTTCTCTCATGTCGTCACCCTCGCCCGCGAGGCCCACGACTTGTGCAAGGAGATTGGGCTCCCCTGCTATGTCAAGACGAGCGGTTCGAGCGGACTGCACGTGCTCATACCACTCGGCGGCACGTGTGACTACACCCAGAGCCGATTGCTCGCGGAGCTTATCTCTCGCGTCATCAACAGCCGCCACCCCAAGATCTCCACTCTCGCCCGCTCCCTGGCCGCTCGCGAGGGTCGGGTCTATCTCGACTACCTACAGAACCGCCGCGGCCAGCTACTGGTGGCACCCTATTCGCTCCGTCCTCTGCCGGGGGCTCCAGCGTCCGCACCTCTGAAATGGGAGGAGGTCAATTCCACCCTCGCACTTGGCGCATTTTCCATGGTATCGATGCCGATTCGACTCGACCAGCTCGGGAGCGACCCGTTGATCGAGATCCTGAGCGTCACCCCGGATCTAGCCAAAGTATTGAATCGTCTTGCTTTACTGATGAATCCTTGACTCTCGCACAAAACCTGGCACGGGGGTTGCTAGTGTTATTGACAGCATGGACGATTTCAAAATAACCGGGAGATTCTGCTAACCAACAAATCCCACCTCAATTGCGAGACCTCCTGGTCTCCACCCTCTCTTAAGCTTACCGGTTCCCCCTAACCACGGGGGTAAAGCCAACTAGCCAACCCCAGAACGGATTCTCCCGAGTCCATTATCCGCTTCGAAGACAACAGTCGACGAACGGGACGCCCGCCGCAAGGCGGGCGTTGTTCGTTTTGGGCCAATCCGTCCTACAGGTTGCCGTCTCATAGAGTGGACGCGCCCCTAGGACCCACTGTCTCTCCAAACAAAGACCCATCGAGGTTTTTTACAATGGTGACAGACACAGGACCCCCTGGATCCGCATTCTGCTGCCGCGTCCCCGAACCGGGCGCAGGGTTCAAGGACTCCAGGTCCCAGCGGAAGGAGCAGAATTGGCACCTAGTTGCTTGCGGTGTGCCAATTTGTGCCTACCTGGCACAAGCAGCCCCATCCGGCAACGCGAAGGCACTCCGCCCCGCTCTGGAGACGGCAACGATCGCTCCTCAGGGCGCCGCCCCCTCCGTGATCTCGCTGAGTTCAAAAAGCGGACCATCGAGTGCCTGTCCCTCGGAGAGGTCGACCAAGCCGTCGAGAACCCAGGCTTCTCCCTCTCCACCTTCTTCAGCCCCTTCCCCAGCTCGCAGCGTCTGACTCACCCTCCACACGCGCGGCCTCAGCTCCTCGATGGCGGTGTTGTGAGCCTGTCGAGCCGCGTGGTCGAACTGAATGGAGCCCTGCTCCGTGATCAGCGGCGAGAGTGCCTCCTCCAGCTTCTCGGCGTCCCACTCTCTCTCTCCGGGTCGCAGAAAGCCGACCGCTTCCTCCCAATCGGACCGGGAGAGCGCACGCACTAGTTGGTAGAGTTCGGCTCGGACCCGCGAGGCGAAGGCCCTGGGGTCGTGGAACAACTCGTAGGCGCGGAGCGAATCGTGAGCCCGTTGACGCTCCCCCTCGTGTTCGAGCCGCAGTTCGGGGTGCAGGAGACTCTCCCATTCCTCGAGCAGGCTCGTGTCGGTACTCTCCAGAAGGGCACGAAGGAAGCCGATGATGTCGTGTACGGCGTCGGTCTTGAAGCGCTCGGGAACATTCTGTCCCAGGGTCTTGTAGAGCTGACTGATGTAGCGCAGAAGCACTCCTTCGCTGCGCTGTAGACCGTACTTGCGAACGAAGTCGGCGAACGACAGATAGCCCTCGAACAGCTCGCGACCGATCGACTTGGGCCGCGGGTTCTCACCGCGCACCCAGTCGTGGCGTCCACGGAAATCGTCGAAGGAGGCAAAGATCTGCTCCGCACAGGGTTGCGGATGCGAGACCTCCTCCAGGCGAGCTATCCGTTCTTCGTAGGGCACTCCATCCGCCTTCATCTGGCCCATCAACTCGGTCTTGAGATGATCGGCTTGACGCATCAGAACCACCCTTGGATCCTCGAGGATCGCTTCCACGTAGCTCAAGAGATCGAGGGCATGGTCGGGATCCTCCATCGGCAAGTCCTCCAAGCCTTCGACGAGCCACGGGGAGAGTGCCTGGTGGAGGGAGAACTCGAGTTGCAGGTCCTGGTCGACGACGATCCACCGGTAGTCGGTCTTGGTGTCCTTCTCCAACCGGAGGATGCCCGTCCTCCCGAGGGACCGCACCAACTGGGCGGATCGACTCAGCAGTTCTATCTTGCCCGCCGGACGCTCGTGACAGCGCTCGATCAGCTGCCGCAGAGAGTGAAAGTTGCGGTGGTTGGGGTTGTTCTCGGCCGAATCCCGCTGCACCAGGTCGAGGATCATTCCATGGGTGACGTCGAAGCGCGACTCGAGGGGCTCGGGATCACCACTCTGCAGGCGAAGGAAGGTCTCCTCCTCCCACTGGATCTCTCCCTTCTGGGGCGCCGAGACCTTCTTCTTCTTGCCCGACAGTTCCGCCTTGCGACGCTCGATCGTCCGCTCGGGCGCCTGGGCGAGGACGTAGCCACGATCGTCGAAGCCCTTGCGCCCGGCCCGACCCGCGATCTGCAAGAAGTCACGAACGCTGAGGATCCCCACCTTCTGACCGTCGTACTTGGCGAGCTTGTTGAACAGCACCGTACGGATCGGTACGTTGACGCCAACTCCCAGGGTATCGGTGCCGCAGATCACCCGCAGCAACCCCTGTTGAGCGAGCTGTTCGACCAGGAGTCGGTATTTGGGCAGTAGACCAGCGTGGTGCACAGCCACTCCGAAACCTAGGAACCGCTTGAGCTCCTTCCCGTAAGGAGTGTCGAAGCGGAAGTCCCCGATCGCCTCCCAGACTCGTTCCCGTTCCTCGCGCGTCGCCACCTTCATGCTGGTCACGCTCTGCGCCAGCTCCGCGCATTCGCGCTGGGTAAAATTGACGATATAGACAGGTACCCGGGAGTGGTCGACCAGTCCCTCGATCGTCTCGTGAAGAGTCGTCTCGCGGTACTCGAACTCGAGCGGTACCGGCCGCTCTGCGGACACGACATTGGCGACCTCTACCCCGGTGCGACGAGTCAGGTCCTCGCGAATGAAAGCGGTGTTACCCAGGGTCGCCGACATGAGCAGAAACTGGGTTTGCGGCAGGGTGATCAGCGGTACCTGCCAAGCTACTCCCCGATCCAGGTCGGAGTAGTAGTGAAACTCATCCATGATCACGTAGTCCGCCTCGAGGGACTCTCCGAGCCGCAGGGCCAGGTTAGACACAATTTCGGCGGTACAGCAGATGACCGAAGCGTCGGGGTTGATACTGGCGTCCCCCGTCATCATGCCGACGTTCTCCGCTCCTAGATCTGCGCAGAGGGCAAAGAACTTCTCGCTCGCCAGAGCCTTGATTGGACTGGTGTAGTACGACTTCTTCCCCTCGCACAACCCCTTGAACTGCAGGGCCAAAGCGACCAAGGACTTGCCGGACCCGGTCGGCGTCCCGAGCACCACATGCCGGCCCCCCATCAACTCGAGGATCGCCTCCTCCTGGGCTGGATAGAGCTCGAAGTTGCGTTCCAACGCCCAGTCGAGAAAGTGGTCGAGGATCGCGTCGGGGTCGAGCAACCCTCCGGGCGTGACTCGCGCCCCCAGGGGAACGACCTTGGCTACTGAAGAGTCGACTACCTCCGTGTCGGTTACCTCAGAATCCGACTCCTCGGATTCGACACCTTCCGCCTGTCCTGGCGAGGCAACGCTCGATTCCGTCACTCCGCATCCTGCTCGCCACCGCAGGCTGCCATCACCAGGACCTCTTGGTACTCCTCGGCGGTCACCGGCTGCACCGACAGGCGTTGTCCCTTGCGCACCACCGCCATCGACTCGAGCTTTGGGTTGTCCTTGAGGTCCGCGAGGCTGACCATCGACTCGAGAGGCCGGACGGGAGCCAGGTCGACCATCGACCACCGTGGATTATCCGGCGTCGCCTTGGCATCGAAGTAAGGACTCTTGGGATCCTGGGCCGTGAAGTCGTCGTACGCCTCCTTCACCACCTCGGCAATCCCCACGACACCCGGTGGCTTCATCTGCGAGTGGTAGAAGAGAACCAGGTCCCCCACCGCCATCGAACGCATCAGGTTTCGCGCCTGGTAGTTGCGAACGCCCTCCCAATGAGTGCGTCCATCATGGACCAGATCCTGGAACGAGTAAGTGTCCGGTTCCGACTTCATGAGCCAGTGCTTTCTTGCCATCTCGACCTCCGTATCAGCTGGGGACGTGGCGGTCGAATCGCCAGCCCCTGGGCATGCATTCCCTGTTCACTTCACCGGCCCGCGTAGACGCCCTGAGACCAGATCAATGGATCCAGCGAAACCCGTTCGCGTCGACCTTAACCGGTCCTAGGATGACCGATGCCCATGCCCGACGCAACCGGGGCGGCGACAAGATTTCAGCCTACCGCAGCGTCGGACTCGAGACGGTCGAGGTAGCGCTCGAGGCGCCGCTTCCCATCTTTCTCGAAGTCATCGAAGCGGATGCCCATTCCGCCCATACTCTCCCGTCCCGGAGTGGTGTGTCGCACCACCACACCCTGTCCGGAAACAGGCGATGATTCGTTGCCTAGGAAGAACTCAAAGCTGAGCTTCGACCCCAATGGGTAGGCTTCTCCCCCCGTCACCAGCATGCCCGTCCGCGAGACATTGTCGGTCTGACCGAGGGCGAGCTGACTGCCATCCTCGAGTTGCACCTTCATCCTCAGCATGAAGCGCAGATCGCTGCGAGGGGCGATGTCGACAATCTTTGAGACCTCCAACTGCACGCGATCCGGCGCGTCGGCCATCGGGATGATGCGGCTTGCCCCTCGCCCTACCCAGGACTCTGCCTCGGCTTCGAAGCCAGCGTCGCAAAGGAAGATCAGAGGAGTGGATCGATTCAGCGAACCCTCGGCGCGCAGGGCGTCGAGCAATGGCTTCGCCGAGCCGTTGGGTAGGGGGTAACCGGCGAGGAGAGCATCGAAGGCGACCAGAGAGAGGATCTCCAGCGCGTGGCTCGCGCGGGGGAAGAGGTCTACCTGAAAGTCACGACGGTCGAGCAGGGGCGCGACCTTCTCGTACACATCCGCCTTGAGATGAATGGCTAGGACCTTCTTCCTCTCCCGTTTTTCCGACATCGTAGCTTGCCTCCTGCTCATCGACGAATACCTTTAAAGTATATCCGCTCTACCGCGCGGACTGCGGGTGACGTGGAAACTCGCACCGTCCTTGTATTTCTGAGGCGAACAGGACGTGAGTCTCGAAGTCACCGATTCCGTGACATCCAGGGTCTCCCTACACCGGCCCAGCACCTCGAAGGCAACCCGCCAAACCGCAGGTGCGGTGCTCAGTGATTCGCTGCTCACCCAACGGAGATCATCCCACCCCAGAAGGTCCTCTTCCCGGCGGAGCCAGACGTCAGCCGCCTGCACCGGCCGAGGATGAAACGACCGACCGCGGTAGTGATTCAACAACAGCTGGCCCCTGCGGTGAGCTTCGAGCAAGCGAGGAGCGCTCGCTTCGTCCAAGAACCCGTAGTAGGCCCCTTCGGGAAGAGCAATGACGGAAGCGGCGTAGCGATGCCCTCCAGTGTGGGTGCACTCCCAAGCCCAGTCAGGCGCCAGCTTGCTAAGTTTCTGGTACACCGGGACTCCATACTTGGCGCAGCAGCGGTCACGTCGCGCGTTGGTGCAGGTCAGGAGAAAACGCTGCTCCGACGCAACCGGTGGAGACTTCTCGAGATCGATGGCGACCAAATGCTCGAGACTCCCGACTCGAATCTCCCGGACCCTGGATTGGTCGCCCGGTTCGACGATAAAAAGGACGCCCGGTGTTCCCGCCGAAGGGTGGGGAGTGACTGCTGATGCTTGATGGGGTCCTTCACTGGATTCCGAAGACGACGAGAATGCGCGCTCAGGGGATCTCCGAATGAAGAGAAGGCGGCTCCCTGGAACTCGTTCCACCTCCCGCGCGAGCCAATCTCGAACCGAGGTCGGTAGATCGTTGTCCGCGATCGCGTCGCGGCCCCAAGGACCCGCATATTCCAACAACAGCCAGCGCGTGACCTCGGCTGCCGTTCCTCCCAGGAAGTCACCATCGCTTCTCCCCTCTTCACAGCAGAAGGGACCGATCATGCCTCGAAACCGTGTCGCCGACACCATTCGTACATGGCGATCGCGGAGGCCGCTCCCGCGTTGATCGATCGTGTAGAGCCGAACTGAGGGATCGAGAGTACCTGGGAGCAGGCTCGACGCCCCGCCTCGGAGAGGCCAGGCCCCTCCTGACCGAAGAGTAGAACCGACGCGCGGGGAATCTCTGCCCGCTGAATCTCGACCGATCCGGGGAGGTTGTCGATGCCGAGGATCGGCAGATCCTCCTCCGCCGCCCAGCCCACGAACTCCTCCACCGTCGGATGGTGAACCACGTGTTGGTATGTCTCGGTCATCATCGCACCGCGGCGATTCCAACGGCGACGACCGACGATGTGGACACTCTTGGCCAGGAAAGCGTTGGCATTGCGGACCAAAGCGCCGATGTTGAAGTCGTGCTGCCAGTTCTCCACCGCCACCCGGTAAGGATGTCGCCGGCGATCGAGGTCCTCGACGATCGCCTCTTTGCGCCAGTAGCGGTAGGCGTCCACGACGTTCCGTCGATCTCCCTGTTCGAGGAGTTCGGGATCCAGTCGTGGATCCTCTGGCCACGGCTCCTGGTGAGGCCCCACGCCAACTTCGCGCGAACTACCCTTGGCCAAGGCCCTACGACTCCTCGGAGTCTAGGCCTGGGGATTCGTCTTCCCCGTAGCCCAGAACCTCGGCCTCGGCCCCCTCGATCAGCTCCTGAAAATGGCGTAGAGCCAGCCGCAGATGGTCAAGATCCTCTTGCGTTCTCACCCGCCGCTCCGGGGTCGGGCGACGCGCCGTGAGATCAAGGGAGACCCGAGCGGAGAGGCCGCTGTCGACCAGGGACTTCTGTGCCCCTTGGAGCTCCGCGAGCAACTCGTCCGCTCGCCGGGCCATGTCGGGGCGTTCCACCGTCAGGATCGGGACCGTGTCGTCACAATCCTCGTCCTCCTCGAGGAGCACCTCCGCCTCCGGATCCTCGAGGACTACCGGTCCCTGCTGGCGAAAGGCGTCCTTGATCTCGTTGTAGGCAGAGAGCGCAGACAGTGCCAGATCCCGATCACCGGTCAACACGTAGACGCATCGCGGAAGAAGATAGCTCAGCTCTCGCTGCGCGGTGTCCTCGAAATCGTAAATCGTCTCGATGAGGAGAAACGCCGCGGCGGAACGCTCGTAGGTACGCCCTCCCAACCGGCTGGCAATTGCGTCCCGTAGCGGCGCGAGATCCTCGGCGGCATCATCGACCCCTCGCAACAGGGAGTGGATCTCGTCTCCCGAAGGAAAATCGAGAAACTCGGTTTGGGTTAGGGCGGAGAAGTCCACGACCGTAGGGATCTTAGCAGCTATCGGGCTCCATGGCTTTGTCCCGGCTGGGCCCCTCGCTCCCTTCGCGCCGGGCTCGCGTACAATCACCGTCCCGCATGATTCGACTCGTCTATTCCAACCAAACAGAGTCTCTGCTCGACGCCCTCGTAGAGTCACTTAGGGAACATCGCAGTAACCCTCTCGACAGCCTGGATGTCGTCGTTCCCAATCAGCACCTCGAAGCCTATCTACGGATTGGAATAGCAAAGCGGGTCGGCATCGCCACCGGGGTCCGCTTCTGCCGACTCGAAGAAGCGATCGAAGACTCTCTGGTGTCGCCGGAGAAGGGGCCAAGCGCCGCCTTGGTGGATCACTGGGAGCTCTTCGGAGCGGTCCTGGGGACCCTGATCGGCAAAACGGCCGACGAGGACCCCGACCTGGCGCCGGTTCGTTCGTACCTCGACAGCGTCGACGACCCGGCTGGGCGAGACTTGCGTTCGGTTCAACTCGCTCAGCGCGTGACCCATCTCTACGAGGAGTACATCCTCCACCGACCCGAAATGCTCCGAGAGTGGCGTCGAGGAATCAAGTCGGGAGGAGGATCGACGATTCCACAAGGTAGCGGTAGGGACGTCCACGCTAGCGACGAAAGCGACGAAACCTACCGTTGGCAGGCGAGCCTGTTCCGCCACGCCATTCAGGGTCTCCAACGGGACGAAGACCCCCTCCGCTTGTGCCTCGACGATCTCGTGCAGGAATCTCACCAGCGCCGCCTCCGCCGCCATGCCCCCTTATTCGTCTTCGGTTTGTCCTACGTCGCCCCGCTCTACCAACGCCTCTTCGCGCATCTCGCCGAACACTGTTCCCTCCACCTCTTCACCCTCAACCCCTGCTGCGAGTTCTGGGAGGACATCGAAACCGACCGCGAGATCCGACGGCGTCTCGCACCCTCCCATCGCGACCTGCGGGTGGGGGCGGAGATCCTGGCCCACACCGAGGATCCCTTCGGTTTCCTGGAAGACGACGACAACCGCGCCCTGCGTCGTTGGGGAATCCCCGGTCGCGAGTCGATGCGGCTGCTCAACGAAGTGTCGGACTGCGACTTCGAACCTCGCTTCGAGGTTCCCGAAGGGACCGGCGTCCTCCCCTGTCTCCAACGCGACATCCTCTTCCGCCAACCCCAGAGTGCGACCGCCGCTACAACTGGTGAGGAAGCGGAAGTGGGGGTAGGAACCGACGAGACGCTGCGCTTCGTCGCCGTCAGCGACCCTCGACGAGAGGCCCAAGTGGTCGTCGATGAGATCTGGAGAAGCCTGCGCCACGACGAAGCGCAACGCGCGGACATACCCGAAGT
>JAIOJS010000366.1 GCA_019911795.1 Thermoanaerobaculia bacterium
AGCCAGCCAAGGCCCTACTCGGGCGCGGCGACCTATCGGGAGGATAGGGAGGTGCGAAACGCCGAGCGCAAACTCGAGGCCGAGGACCGGCGAGCGGTCGACGAAGCGTGGCGGGAGCGACAAGCGGCTCCAGCTGTCTCCGAGGATATAGGCCGCCTGTATCTCTCGGTGGAGCCTAGCGATGCCTCGGTCTATCTCGACGGCGTCTTCTTCGGAACAGCTCGAGAGCTCGCCCAACTGTCCGCCGGTATGGTCGTTTCTCCCGGAGAGCACGTTCTGCAGATCGTTCGTCCTGGTTACGACGATGAGACGCGCGAGTTCTCGGTCGAAGCCGGTGGCGATATCGGGATCGAACTGGTACTCGAAGAGAACTGATCCGACGGTTGCCTGCTTCCGAAAGATCGATGGGAACTAAGCGAACCCTCGAGACTTTCTAGGTGAGCGGGTCCTAGGCCTGAGGATTCCGAGCGAAGCCGAGCTAGGGCGGGCAGAGACGAAACTCGGTCCGCGACCATCTCGCCTCGGCGAGGCTCATGGCGAGATCGGTGTCACTGTCGTAGCGCCGCCTTGGAATGGAGCGACTCGCGACTCGAAAGCGAGTCGCTCCAGCCAAGGGAAAGGGTTCGACGGTGGTTTCCGTTCCGTGGCCGGCCAGTGTCCAGTCGCCGACTCGATCCACCCCCGCTGCCCCTTGGCAGAGCCGCAGAGAGATGCGATCGGCGAGACCTAGCCAGCGGTAGTCCAGTTCGAGATCGTCGCGTGGGTACGAACTATCCTCACAGAGTTCTTCGATCCGATTTTCGAGGAGATCCCTGAGATAGGATCCCTCTCCAGAGTGGAACTCTAGAAGGGCCAATGAATGACGAGTGATCAGGAGGGCCAGGTGGGGATCGCTGAGACGATGACGATTGCATCCCCGCAACCACGTTTCGCTCTTGACGTCCCAGGGCAACCGGTCGAAGGCAAACGGTTGGCCGTTTGCGGGGTCGACCCGAGGGGCCGAGTCCGTCTCCTGCCAACCGTTGTCGTGTTCTGCCGTGGCTCGGAGGATCACTGAACGTCGCGGGTTCTCCAGCAGAAGAGGATCCCGCCACAGCCCCAAGATGTCGGCAGCAAGGCGTGCATGGTCGGGTTGGGTGACGACTCGAAGTTGGTCGTCATGGGAGTAGAGAATCATGATGATGTTGTCGTTCCAGCGCTTCCAGGGATCTTAGTGGACGGTGGAGGTCAGAATCGACAGTATCGCGAGAGAGTTCGGAACACCGGTGGAGTCGCTAGAATTTCGATTCATCGCGAGGTCCCCAAGCTCGTGTAGGATAGTCGCCTAGTTACTAGCAACCATAGATCCTTTCAGTCCTCGCTCGTGGTTCCGTGAATCGCGAGCCAACCTAGAGCGATCTAACCTAAAGTTAGTCACTTCAAGCTAGTCACTCGAGAAAAACCAACGTAGGAGACAACTCAATGAAGCGCACCCTCGTAGCAGTCCTTTCCCTGACCATCGGTTTCGTGGCCCTGATGCCCGCAATGGCGTCGGCCGAGAAGCCGAGAATCGCCGTCCTCGAGTTCAAGAGCAAGGCCGACAACACCTGGTGGTACAACAATGGTGCTGCAGCCGCCCAAGACGTTTTTGTGACCGAGTTGGTCAAGAGCGGAAAGTTCCGCGTCATCGAGCGCGAGCAACTCGCAGCCTTGATGCAGGAGAAGAACCTCTCCCTGTCCGGCGACGTCGATCCGTCGACGGCGGTCCGCGCTGGGAAGCTCTTGGGGGTGGACTATCTTCTCACCGGAGCGTTGACTGAATACGGTTCCTCCGAGAATGAGGTCAGTGGTGGCTACCGCTTCCAGGCCAAGAAGAAGAATTTCGAGGCCGCGATGAATGCGCGACTCATCCACACCGAAACCGGGGAGATCGTGTGGGCCGATGAGGGACGAGCTGATGATTCCTCATTCAAGCTGAAGATCCATGGCGTGGGAGGCGGGGTCGACGACAACAAGATGTTCGACAAGGTCCTCAAGCCGATCATCCAGGAGCTCATGGCCAGTCTCAAGGCCGCAGACATCTAGAACCGACGTTCCGAAGAGTCTGGTCGGGTGGAAGACGAGCGCGCTTCTCCCGGCCAGCCCCCTTCGGTTCCACGAGTTCTCCTCGCCCGCTTGAACCCAGGTATGGCCTACTTCAATCAGCTCCTCGGTCTGGAAGCCGGCGACGACGAGGGGTCGATCGTTCTCGACACCCAGCCGGAGCACCAGGTGGCTCCTGATGTCATCCATTTTGCGGTGCTGACGACCCTCGCTGAGGTGGCGGCGGCTCAAGCGGTCGGCGCGGCGGTGGTTCCAGCCAGCGTCAGTATTCAGCTCTTGGCTCGCGCACGCCCCGGACGCCTGGTTGGCCGGGGAAGGCTGTTGCACCGCGGACGTCGTCTAGCGGTGGCGGAAGGTGATGTGCGACAGGACGGTCGGCTCGTCGCCAAAGCGACGGTCTCATTTGCACTACTAGGCTAGTGGGCCGTAGGGGACGGAGCGGCGACGCCTGGCGGAATCCGGATGGCGAATTGGTGGTCGAGTTGAGCATTGCGCTCCTGGCCAACTGGCCTTGACCTACCGTCGGTGGCGGAGCCGGTCCCGTCGAGAACCCGCCGTTTTCGAGTTCCGTCGGCGCGGCGGGAACAACTTCGAGGTTGCGGCGTTCTACAAGTGATGGTGCTCGCACTCGAATCGACGCCCGCCGTAGAGGCGGAGCCGACGGCGTCGGCGGACGACCAGTTGATGATGGCAGTGAAGGCGGGCGATGACTCGGCGTTCGAAACTCTGGTTCATCGTCACCAGGACCGGCTGATCGGCTATCTGGTGCGTTTGACGGGGGATGTCGAGCGCGCCGAGGACCTAGCGCAGGAGTCGTTTCTACGGCTCTACCGGGCGGTGTCTTCCTACCGACCTCAGGGATACCTCTCCGCCTACCTATTTCGCATTGCGACCAACCTGGTGCGTAGCGAGGAGCGACGGCGGATGCGTTGGCGGGTTCTGGAACCGATTTTCCGAAGTACCGAGGGAAGGCGCTCTGTCCCCGAAGCACAGAGCGAACTGCTCGGATCCGAACTTCAGCGGCGCTTGCGGGAAGCCATCACTACCCTTCCCGTGACCTATCGGCTGCCACTGGTTCTGTTCGAGATGGAGGATTGGACCTACGCCGAGATCGCCCGAGTCCTGGGTTGCCGAGAGGGAACGGTGAAGTCGCGACTCTTTCGTGCTCGCCGTCGGCTCAAGGAAGAGATGACCCCCTACTGGAA
>JAIOJS010000367.1 GCA_019911795.1 Thermoanaerobaculia bacterium
GGACTCAACGTCGAGGTCGTTCCCATCGCCGCCATGGTCACGGTCTGCAGCCAGAGTGGCTACTGGCGACTCCAAGGAGGAAGCGAGCCGCTCAAGGTGCTCTTCCACGTATCGGTCAGCTTTCCCCTCCTCTGCGCCCTCTTCGGCTATCTCCCGTGGAGCAAGATCGGTCGTGGCTGTGATCTCCCCAAAGGGGCGGCCCTGCAGTGGGCCTCATGGTGTCGCCACCCAGAGTACCTCTTCGGTGACACCACCCTTCCCCTCGAGAACTACCAGGGCTTCCAGGCCCCGATCCTGGCCTATTCGATCGACGATGACGACTGGGGCACGGCCCGTTCCGTCGATGCCCTGATGTCGAACTACCCCAACGTCGAGCGGCGTCACATGATCCCCCACGACCAAGGCTTCCAGAAGCTCGGTCACATGGGCTACTTCCGGTCGGGCCGGGAAGTCCTGTGGCAGCAGGCCTTGGAGTGGTTCAACTCCAGATAGCGAGGGATCTGGCGTTCTCCTAGCCTCTTGGCGAGGGTTCAATAGCAGCGAGATGCCGGGTAGAGGAACCCCCGCGAATCGCGCACTATGCCGCGTTCTACGACCCACTCCCACCAGCGCCGCACCTCAGGGCGTCCGTTATGGGCCCTTTGAAATCAGTAGTTTGAGCGCTTCCGTCGACTCCGGCCCCAGATCGACTACGCGTCGTCACGAGACGCATTCCGTTCAAAGCAAAATTCAGCGCCGGCTCTCAGTACGATATGCTGCAAATGAAGACGCATTGCCTCATGAGGGAGGAACCCCGTTGTCATCCAACAAGTTCAACGAAGGTGGAGACTTACGTGACTTCGCACCAACTCGAGTCCCACGCGACTATGCTGCGTTGGTTGGGTTTGGACTATGCAACATAATTAGATGTTGGGCGTCTGAGCGAAGGTTCTCGGTGTTACCTCTCTTTCGAACGTTCCTTATCTTGGTAGCAGCCGTCCTCATTCCACTGCCGTCAGAGGCTGCAGAAGCACCAGATATCGAGTCAGCCAGAGAGGCCTGCCGCAAGAGCCGCGATTGGCCAAACTTGCCGCCCGAGGTTGAGGGATGCTCAATTGATTGGACGGACCCCGAGAGCATCTCAGCGCATGTGGTCCGCCCTTCCAAATTGAGTGGTCCTCCTTCGATTCGGCGCCCGGTTCTTCCTGCCGACGAGAAGATCCTTCCCGGGGGCCTCTTTCTTGAGTATCTGATCTCCGAAGACGGCAAGGTTCTTGACGTTTGCGTTCTTCGATCAGCTTCACCGTCCGTTGACGAGTACTACGTTGACATTGCCAAACGAACGTCCTTCACGCCGGGTAGGATCTGCGATGAGGTGGTACCCTTTACCCTTATCGTGACCGTATCTCACCATGCTTGGGACTGGCCTCGTGAGCCTAACTAGTACGACGCCCAACCAACCGCTGAACCGGACCCAACAGGTGCTCGCCGCAAACTCACCTTCTTCCACTTGGCTCAACGTCTTTGGCAACGTCGAACGGCGTTGCCAGTTGGGCCGGTTAGCTTCCGTCCGTTATGCGGCCGTGCGATCGCAATGATTGGCCCAACTCTGATCGATATACACGCTCGCATACTCGCGCCGGTTCCCGGTCACTATCGCCAGTTTCGATTCAAGGTCTCGTCGAGATGATATTCTCTTCATGAGGGCAGTGAGTACGGGCCCAAGTACCGATTTGAGATCATGTGTCGGGGCGTCAGGGCGTGCCATCGTGCCGGAATCCGGTTCTCCGGAGCGCCGATCTCTTTGTACCACTGCCCTCACTTTCCGTTGTTTGGCTTCTGGCAGCTGGCTTGGTTGGTCGTCCCAGTGTTCGCTTTCGAAGGACCCGTGCGGTAGGTTTTTGGTCGGCCGCATAACAACTCGCTGAACTGGACCACACACGTGCTTGGCGCTACTACACATTTTCCCACTGGGCTCACGGTCTCTGGCTCCTGCTGTCGTCGTTGCCGGTGTGGCCAGTTAGCTCCAACCCGTTATGCGGCGTAGGGGCACCGACTATGAGCTACGAGAAGCACGTATACCCGAGTCATTTGCCAGATGATCTTATTAGCCGTTGGTCCAAGGCGATCGCGGAGCACGGGCTCGACCTTACTTTTCACCCAGACTTCACCAATATCCTCACATGGCCTGGTGGCTACTTGCCTTGTCGGGTCTCAGTCCGCCCTGGTTCATTCGTGGGCAGTGAGCGCTATGGCGACAAGCCGCTCTACGCAGGTTTCGAGTTCTACGCGATCTCTGATGCCGCTGAAAAGGCTGAGCTGCTTGACGACTACGAGGCCGATCTTGAAGACGAGGGCCGCCCACTTTCGCCAGGTCTGTTCAAGAGGCTACGGGCCGCACCAGCAATGTTCGGGTTCACCCACGGCGGCTTTTCGTGGACAACTCGGAACGTGTCAATAGGAATGAGACACCTGGGTTTCAGAATTAGTGAGCATGTTGGGTGATGCCTGGGCGATGAGGAGGCCTGTGGAAGGCGCGGAAGCCGTAGCTGGCTCATTGACGCTCGGTTGATTCTCGATCGGCTC
>JAIOJS010000368.1 GCA_019911795.1 Thermoanaerobaculia bacterium
CAGCAGAACAGCAAAGATCATCGCCACCAGCGACAGCACCCCAAAATAGATCAGCATCGACTGATACCCAGCCGGGTTGGTCGCGCTCGCGCCGCTGGCATCGTTCAAGCGACCCACGATGACGTTGGAGCCAGTAAGCCCAATGTTCTGAAGCATGGTCATCAGCCCAAATGCGGTCCCGAGTCGTGCCGGAGTGACCACATGCGCCACCGCCGGCCAGAGGATCGCGGGAACCAGGGAGAAGCTAACCCCAACTAGCGCGGTGACAATCCAGAGATCGGCCTGTCCGAGTCCGAGGAGGAGGAAGGTTGCCGGCAGCAGCAGCGAGCCGAAGATCATGAAACTTGCGCGCCGCCCGTATCGATCGGCGAGGCCTCCGAACAGCGGACTGACAAAGACCGCAGCGAGAAAGACATAGCTATTCATCACACTGGCCGACTCCAAGCTGAGTCCGTGAGCATGCTGAAAGTACTTGATGGCGAAGGTGCTCCGGAAGGGCAGAATCACCGAGTAGAAGGTGACGCAGAGACCGACCACATACCAGTACGAACGATCGAAGCGCAGGACGTCGCCCCAGACGATCCTCTCCACCGGGGCCGCTGCCTCCGTAGACGTCGTCGCCAAGGCTCTCCGCCCGGCCTCGCGGCGATCGATGATCCAATAGGCCAGCGCTCCGACGAAGCTCAGAGCGGCGAAGGCGGCGGCGATCCACAACGGATCCTGCCAACCAGCGTCGTAGGCCCCGCGCGCCCACACCGGTGAGACGTCAGCCGTGTAGGAACCCGCACGTGCCAGGCTCAGGTTGAGCGCCATCGCCAACGCCATCGATCGGCCGAGGAACCATAGCCCCAGGGCGACGGTTGCCGCCACGATCATCGTCTCCGCGCCGATACCAAAGAGCAGTCGCCCCGCCGCCATCATCACGAAGGACCCGCTCACCGCGGTCAGCAGTGCCCCGGCCAGGCAGATGATCGTCGTCCCCAACGTGACCCGCGCCGCACCAAACTTGTCGACGAGGAGTCCACCGACCAGTACCAGGAAGATGTTTGGGAAGCTGTAGATCGCGTTCAGCGTGCCGATCTGGGTGTCGCTGTATCCAAGGAGTCGCTGCAGGTGGTCGGCCAACGGTCCGATACTGTCGTAAACGTAGTAGTTGCCGAACATCACCACGCTGAGAAAGAAGAGGATCCACCACCTCGTAGCGCTGGTATCCAAGGCTTCTCGGGTCTGAGTCGTACTCATCGCTTCTCCTAGTCGTGGTTGGGCGAAGCCGACTCTACTCCACTCCCTCGCCCTTCGGGACGAGCAGGCTGGATCGGAAGCACTGCCTCCCTCTGCTACGATCGACCATCGTGTCTCTTGCTGCTCTGGTACTACTGGCGACGCTGGCGGCTCCCGCTTCCGAGAACCGGCCAGAAGAGCTCCTCTGCTACAGCACCATCTTCGAGCCCTTCGTCATCCAAGGCGAGGACCGGATCCACGGCGCCGATGTCGAATTGATCGAGGAGATCGGTCGTCGTCTGGACCTCACGATCAAGATCGAACTGAGGCCGTGGAGACGAATCGAAGCGAGTCTCCGAAACGGAGCCCCTGATCTTCAATGCGCCTTCGCATTTTTCGACACCGAGGAGCGACGGACGTACATGAGTTTCATGCAGGTACCGCTGCACGTTACCGACTACGTCCTTTTCGCCCACAGATCCTCAGTGGACCGGTTCGCCGGCGGCGCCCTCCCAAGCGGCGCGATCGTCGCCGTGAACCGCGGATTCCATCTGCCGCAGGTCATCGAGTCTGCCGCCGCCAGGGGAGAGATCGTCCTGCATGAGGTGGGAGAGGAAGAACAGAGTCTTCGCATGCTGGCCCTGGATCGAGTGGACGCGGTGCTCACTCACCGTGGCGTAGGAGAACACGTCCTTCGTCGATTGGACCTCGAGGGACTCGTCGCCCTCGAACCGGCTATGGCCAGTCGTCCGGCCTACCTGGTCTTCCCAAACGAATCAAAGTTGTCCCCGGGCAACGCCACGATCGCCCTGGGACTCGGGCCCCGGGATCTCGCACTCCGCTTCGACCAGGCACTGACCGCGATGCAGGAAGACGGCACGGTGGCCGCGATTCTCGCTCGCCACGGGCTCTCACGGTAGGCCCACCGTCAGTAGGGTACCTGGAGGCATGTCTGAAGTCTCCATGCGGCCTGAGGTCGGAGCGCCGCCAAATGGCCCGCCAAGCGGTGTGATGTCACCAGACGCCGTTTGCCCTATTCTCCTGAAGGACCTCTTGCATCCAGACTCCAATGCTCTCCGGATGCGTATCCAGAACATTTTGCAAGGCTTGAGCGTCCTCCCCTTCGGTCGCCGCAGCCATCTCACGTAGTTGGTCTCTAACCCTCTCATGCTGACGTGCGTTACTAGCTAGCGACCAGCTGGCCGAACCTCCAGTCAGGAACTTCTGGAGGTTCTCGCGCTCGGTAACGAACCGGAGATGTCGTGAGATCTCCCGCAGATAGAGCTCTTCTCCCGTAGCAAAGTACAGGCCCCAGAGTAGATCATTCAAGCTGGGATTGACCTCCAGAGTCTTGTACGTCGCAGTAAAGTCACTGGCTAGCGCCCGGGCACGCTCGACCCTGTCACGGCACACAGGATGATCAGCGAGTTGTTGCTCGGGCCAGTTGGGCAGGGGCTCGGCCTCTGTCATCAGAACCCCAGCCAGGAAGCCGATGGTGGGAGACCCCACATCCCCTTGATCTCTGTCCCCTGCACTACAGAGTTCGAGCACCGCAGCCCCAACCAGGGCAGGTCGCGGATCCAGGAAGTAGGACTTCCACAGTTCATCCATATCCAGGATCTCGCTCGGTTCCTTCACATCGAAGGTATCGCTGAGGTCCAAACAGACGTCGGCATTGCGATCGCAAAGTGTTGCCTGAATCTCGTAGCCACCCAACAGCTCGCCATCCTCGATGACGATCTGGAGGTAGTTGACCCCGAGTTGAACCGCAGGCTCGGGAGGCGCGGGTTTGTCGACCCAGAGTTCAGCCGGAGGGAGCCGACCGTACTCATCACCCGCCGGGTCGAGAATCACGAAGCTGACATCGGCGTTGCAGTGACCCTCCTCGTCTGGCTGGCACCCCATGAAGAGCAGAACCGCGGTCAGGGCCTCGTTTCGCGCCACCGAACTCGTCGTACGAATCTCCGGCTGATACTCAGGCGAAGATTCATGATTCCACGCCTCGAGGAGCGCCTCGTGGTGGCGTGTGAACAGCAGCATGGCTCCAAAGTCTCCGACCTTCTGCGGTAGCGATTCGCTCGCGCCCCTTGTGCCGGCGGCCGGCCATTGGGCCACTGTCTCGTGCGGCCAAAGCAAGCAGACGAGGAGGACCGCAATCGATATTCCCGAGCGTTGTCCTAGCGTTGCACCCATCTCTTGCTCCTTCTTCATTCGACTGTCCACTGGACCTTCTGGCAGTGGGCCCACGCTACGGCAGCCCCTCAGCGACCGTTCTCCGATTCTATTAGCAACAGGATCTCTAGGTCACACTGCCTATCTACCTACAACTGGCCCACAGCTCGTCGCTATGGCCGAACGACGCCGCCCCTCGTTCCGCTCCAGAGCGTCAGGGCTCTCCCCGAAGGCTGTAGACAGGGCAGTTAGTCCGCAACCCTGACTGCCGCCTCCACTCCAGTCTCAGTACAGCAGCTAGCTGAGCACTCCATCCCGACCAGCTAGACCCCTTCATCGGCAAGTTCGTGCAGCGCCGCGAAAGGCTCTGTTCGGTCGACGGAGAAAAACAACTTCCGCAACGGATCCGCATCGACATGACGCTGGAAACTGGCGGCGGCGGCTCGCCGGTGGGCATTGCGGATGTTCTTGACGATCAGGTACTTGGGGACATCCGGCTCGGTCAGGTCGAGAACCAGGGTGGCGCCGCCGCGGAGGGTGTAGCTAGAAGTTCCGCTCTCCTTGTCGGCAGGCACCCTCTCCGATTGGGTCAGGGAAACGAAGACCTGGGGCGCGGCGCGGCCATCGAGGCGAACCCGCATGGCGCGTCGGAGGGAGTGGACCTCGAAAGAGATCTTGCCGTCGGAGTCGTGGTCGAGGCCGAGAGACTTGGCGAACTCGGGCAGAACTTCAAAAGACGACTTGAGCTGATTGAAGAGGATGATTCGCTGCCTTCGAGTCTCGCGAAACAGCTCCTCTCGATCGGTCAGGTAGAGACAAGCGTCGGCGTACTTCTTGAGCTGTTCGACGATCCGATCGTACTTCTCCATCACCTGGTCGCGTTCCTTGGGCTTGATGGTCACTTTCTGGAATCCCGGCCAGCGTAGAGTGTCGACGGAGAGAACCCGGACCCCTTCCCTGGCCTCCTCGTCGTGCTCGCCGGGGAAGATCCCCCATCGGCTGAAGGCCTCGACGACGGCGACGCGATAGTCGTGGCGATCGTCGGTCACCATCTCAAAGTCCGCGGTGATGAGACCGCGCAGGAAGTCGAAGAAGGTGACATCGACCGGTGGGAGATAGTCGAGCGCCCGCACGCACATGTTGAGGACGTGTCCCGCGGACTTGGACGCCTCGCCTGCCAGTCGTCGTACCAGATCGGGGTGGATGGCGCCGCCCGGCAAGACACCGGTCCCGCCGGTGGAAATACGCAGCAG
>JAIOJS010000369.1 GCA_019911795.1 Thermoanaerobaculia bacterium
GGTTACACCGGCGGCATGGGACCCAACATCACGGGTACCTTCAACCTTGGCGGCGGACTGAACGCTTTCGTCCGGGCAACCGGCAATATCGTGCCCGTCGAATTGATGACCTTCGACGTCAACTAGTGACACGAGGATCCCTCGGTCTGCCGAGATGGATCGTGCTCCTGGCGGGTGCCGGGTCGCTGGTGGCTTGCACCGAGCGCTCGCCGGTGCCGGACCCGAGCCCTAAGACTGCGTTGGTGGCCGACTGGAACGGCGTCGAAATCTCGGTGGATGCCGTCGACCAACGGATACTGGAGTTCCCCGCCGCCGAGCGACCCCAGCCGGGGGAGGACCTCGAACTCTGGTACCGAGAGCAGATTCGACAGCTCATCGTGGATAGACAGTTGGTCGAAGAGGCAGAAAATTCCGATCTAGAGGCCGACCCTACGTTCGCCCTCGTGCGTCACGAAGCCGAGATCCAGATCACAGCCGAACAATGCCTGGCCTCACTCGCCGCTGGCCTCGAACCGATCACCGCCTCCGAGGTTCGAGCTCGCTACGATGAGCGAATCGGTGACTTCTCCCTTCCGGAGCGCCGTTTCGCCTACCAGATCTTCCTTCGGAAGGACTCCGGCGATTCCCCTGAGTCCGCCCTCAGCGAGGCCCGGCGACTTCGCCAGAGGATTCTCGAAGGAGAGGACTTCCGACGACTGGCCAGCGCCCACTCCGATTCCGAGAGCCGCCACCGACAGGGCTCCCTGAGCTGGATCGTTCGCGGTCAGTTGCCGACCGGCTTCGAAGAGGTCCTCTTCGCACTCGACGAAGGCGTTCCGAGCGAGCCGGTAGAGACTCGCGATGGAGTCCACCTCTTCCTCGTGGATCGGATCCTACCGGCGCGAGATCTATCCTTCGACGAGGCTCGTCCCAATCTCGAGAAGCAGCTCCAAGCGGAGCACCGCGCGGCATGGACCGCGGACCTGGAGGCCACCATGGTCCTCCCCGACAACCGCCTGATTCTCGATCGGGAGGCGTTCGGCGAGACCCTGCGAAGCGGTGACCCCAGCGCTATCGTCCTTCGCTTGAACGACTTCGAACTAACCCTCGAGGACCTTCGCCGACGGGTCCAGAGTGCTGCCGGAAGCGGGACGACGTCCTCCCCTGGAGATCACGGCCAAGTGCCGCCCGGCCAGGCGGCTTGGCAGGAACTCGAGCGACTGCGTTTTCGTGAACAGCTCAACGCCCACTGCGATTCCCTCGACCTACTCGACTCGGATCTGATCGATCGCCGACTCGAAGGCTGGACAAAGGACCGACTCCTGACCTGGCACAGACAGCGTCGACTCGCAGAGCTGGCGGCCCGAGACGAGTCAGCCATGGAGCTCTTCTATTCCAGCAATCCGCAGCTCTTCAGTGAGAGTCCGAAGTGGCGGCTTCGTCACCTGACCGTCCCCCTTGGCGACGACGGCCGGGTCGCCATGAGCCGACTCGAACGGGCCGCGCAGCAGCCGGGAGTCGACCTCGAAACCCTGCAGGCAGAGCTCGGTGGCGACCTCCGCGACCTGCCGCTCCAGGATCTGAACAGTCTGGGACGAATTAGCTCCAACCTCCCCCCAATGATCGCGCCGTTGAAGGAGGGGAGGCTATCCTCCCCCTACCGTACCGACGACTCTCTCCATATCTTCGAGTGCCTAGAAAGGAGCGAAGGGCGGGTTCATCCCTACGACGAGGTCAGGGAGCGAGTGGTCGCCGCCTATGTGGCGCAGCACGCACAAGAACTTTACCAACGGCTCAGCGATGAGATCCTCACCCAAGGCGAGTTGACAATCTACCCAGAGGGGCTGTCCGAACTTCGGAAGTCGGGTCTCGCCGCCCGCGAGGTCACCGTCGACCAGCTCGAAGCCCTGCTCGACGACCTTCAGTGAACGATCGCGCTTCCATCGCCGCTCCGCCTTCTGCTCCGCTCGTCCTCGCGACCTGCGAGGCTCGCAGGGGCGTGGGGTTGTGACCGGGTCGATACCGACCGTGCCATTCTCTGTCGGCGTTTCCCGATGGAGAGGCTACTCGAGAGCTGCGGTTCTCTGCCTTGCCCTCTTAGCTACGACCTCGACGATCTCCTGCCGCCGGTCGCAGCCATGGAACGTCCTTCTCGTCACCTTCGACACCACTCGGGCTGACCGGCTCGGGACTTACGGCAACGAGAGGATAGAGACTCCGACTCTCGACGGCCTCGCCGCCACTGGGCTTCGCTTCTCCCACGCCATGAGCGCGGTTCCGATCACCGCTCCTTCACACTCGACCATCATGACCGGACGCTATCCGATCGCTCACGGGGTTCGTGACAACGGGTTGTTCGTCCTCGGCGAGGAGCAGCTGACTCTGGCCGAGATCCTCCGTGGTGAGGGCTATTCTACGGCCGCCGCAGTGGGTGCCTTTCCCCTGACCGCCCGCTTCGGTCTGAATCAAGGCTTCGACTTCTTCGACGACCACTTGACCGGCGGGTCCGAGGACTATCTCGGCCGACGCGTCGTCGCCAAGGAGCGCCTCTTCTTCGACGAACGTCGGGCCAGTCAAGTCAATGACGCCGTACTCCCCTGGTTGACCGAGCACGCCGAGGATCCGTTCTTCCTCTGGCTCCACTACTTCGATGCTCATCAACCCTTCGAACCACCTCCACCCTATGACCAGCTCTACGCCGACGACCCCTACAGCGGTGAGATCGCCTATGCCGACTCCCGGCTGGGCTTCATGCTCGATCACCTCGCATCCCTCGGCGCCCTCGATCGGACGCTGGTGATCATGACCGCCGACCATGGCGAAGGCCTTGGGGAGCACCACGAGATCACCCATGCCGTGCTGGCCTACAACTCGACCCTGCACGTCCCCCTCATCATCCGCCCACCCGGTGACACCGCGCCGCGCGGGCAGGTCATCGAGGAGAGGGTTGGTACCGTCGACATCGTCCCCACGATTCTCGATCTCCTTGGCTTGAAGGCACCACCAAACCTGCAGGGACGGTCCTTGGTTTCGCTTTGGAACCCAACGACCTCTGCCCCACCTCCCGAAGCCGCCAACTACTACGCGGAGAATCTCTCACCTCGACTCACCCATGGCTGGAGCGAGCTGCGCGTCTGGTTCGACGGCTCGTCCAAGTACATCCACGGTCCCGAGCCCGAACTCTACGATCTGGACGCCGATCCCCAGGAACTCAACAATCTAGCGACTTCGCAGCCGAGGGAGAGTCGGCGACTGCGCCTCGCCCTGCAGCGATTCCTCGACGCAAAGGCCGAGAACACGACCGTTGTCACCGATCTAGATGACGAAGTGAGAAAGCGGTTGGAATCGCTGGGCTACATTCACGGGAGCTCTGCCGACGACCTCGAGATCACCGAGAAGCTCCAGAATGGAGGCGTCTCCCCTCGAGATCGCGTCGGCGACATCAACGACCTCAGCTCCGCCAAGCACCTACTCTTCGATGAGCGCACCCTCGAGGCGCTCGTCTACACCGAGAGACTGGTCACCAAAGACCCCAACAGCCCTCTCTACCTCGAGCTGCACGCCTCTGCCCTCCTTCAAGCTGACCGTCTCGACGAGGCCGCCGAGGTGTTGGCGCGTATGGAGCGTCACGGTCCGGTTCCCGAACCCCTGGTTCTGCACACTTCCGCCCGCCGTTTCTTGGGCGGCGATGAAGAGCAACGCCGAGGCGTGGTTGCCGACCTGTCTCACTTCGTCGAGGCCTCACCCAGCGCCGCCGGGGCTCATCTTCTGGCTGAACTTCATCAGAGCCTGGGCGACATCGACCGCGCTCAGGCCGAGTTCGAACGAGCTCGCGCCATCGATTCGAGTTTCCTCCCCAGTCGAATCGCCCTGGCCGTGCTGCGGGCCCAGTCTGGAGATGAATGGACCGCCGAACGCGAACTGCTGGAGATTCTCGACGACGCTCCCTACAATGCCAAGGCCCACTACAACTACGCCACGATGCTCCTCAAGAGCGAGCGATTCAACGCAGCCGCCGACGGGTTCCGCCGTGCTATCGACCTCTCACCAAACTATCTCAAGGCCCAGCTGGGACTCGTCGCTGCTCTCGTGGCGGCCGGGGAACAGTCCGCAGCGCAAGCGGCCAACGCCTCGCTGCAGGGTAGAGCTCCACAGAGCAACGAGGCACGAACCGCCAGGGAGCTACTCGCGGATCCATGATCGCCGCACCCCCACTAGGTAGTGCATCGCGGGTTGGCGAAAGCAAGAGAAGCACAAGCAAAAGGCGCCGTCAACCTCTACCAAGCACTGGTGTCCCCCGACTCGAAGCCGTCGGCGAAGAGTCCCGTATCTAGGAGGCTCTCGTCGATTCCAAGGTCGTACGAACCCAGAATGTTAGGAGTCGATGGCAGATCGAGCCCTCGTGCGTCCAGGTCTATGTCCAGAAGGTCGACCGGTTGGAACACGAAGGTGTCGCAGTAGTCGACGGCAGGTGAACCTGCCCTGAGGTGGAGGTTCCCGCTCCCGACATCCACGAACATCGGATCGGCTCCCACCATTCGAGTCGATGAGACACCGAGGCCGGTTTCATCGTCCACCAGCAAACAATCGTCGGTGACAGCGCCGCCATAGCCTCGAGTGTCGACGAGAATGCTGGAGTTGAGAGACACCGTGCCCCCGCTCGATGCAGTGGCCCCGAACACGTCGAGCGGGTCGTTGGGATCGATGGGCCAGTAGTTCTGTGCCGCACTGAGGAAGCCAGCGGTCACCGTTGCCGAATTCGTCGCACTGATCAAGTACGCCCCCCGGTTCTCCCACAACTGCACACCTTCGAGGTGCAACCTCGTATCGGTGCCATCGGCGGCAAAGATTCGACTAGCCGCAGCATCGTTGCTGTGATTATTGAACTCGACAACGACTTGATAGAGCTCAGCCTCGGCGCCGCTGTCCACGAAGAGAGCCGATCCGAGATTTCCACTCCGCAGGACGTTGGCTCGTAGGGTTGCGCACCGTGGAGGGTCCTGACACGGCAGGTCATTGCTTCGATCGAGTTCGAACGAAGCGCCAAAACGCACTGCCACCCCGCCACCCGCCGTCAGTGCGGAGTTGCCCTCGATGATGTAGTTGTTGAGATTGGCGCTGGTTCCCGCGCCGGTGAGGTAGATACCGCCACCGTAGGTCGCACTGTTGGACAAGATACTCATATGTACCGGCGGGACTCCCGCCCCGCCCATATGCGCGGTCGACCCCAGATAGACCCCTCCACCGAGCTCAGCAGTATTGATTTGCACAGAAACTCCCCCCGTCAGGGCGACCACTGCCCCAGAGTTGGCCGCGACCCCGCCGCCTTGACTCGTCGCCGTGTTCAGGTAGACAAGAGTCTGGCCGACCAAGTCGATGCACGTGGAGTCCTGGACGTAGACCCCGCCGC
>JAIOJS010000370.1 GCA_019911795.1 Thermoanaerobaculia bacterium
ACCGACAGGCGAGGGCACAGCCCGCCTGGCTAGAAATACAGTAGGTCCGCCGGTCGCTGTCTGGTATGTCCACCGCCTCGATGGTGGCACCGTCGTGTAGCTCGAAGAGGTACTTGGTCGTGCCATCCCTGGCCTCGTGCCGTTCGGAAACCTCGAGGGCGCCGGTGTCGAACTGGCTCGCTAGGGTGGAGCGGAGTTCGTGGCTCAGGTTGGTCATGTCGGCGAAGTCGCCACACCCTCCCTCGTGGAGGGCGCGAAAGATCTGCTCGACCCGAAACGGACGGTCGATCGTCGAGCCCAAGACCTCGGTCAGCTGCTGGCGGGAGAGACCGAGGAGGGCGGGGCGTCGGACTCCCTCGCCGCTCAACTCAACTCCTTCACTCGCGACTCTTGCCACGGGGCGGGCGACGCGTCGGGTCGATGCCCACGGAACGGAGAAAAGAGAGATCCTCGCCGTTGATCTGGAAGACTGGTTCCCGAGCCGCCTCGCCGATGCGCTCGGGATCGGCGGATCTCACTTCTGCCGTTCGCAGCTCGGAACTCTCCAAGAGCAGGTACAGCGAGTACCCTTCCTCCTGGAGCGCTGTCCACACTTCGTGAACCGCTTCGGAGGACGAAATGGCCTCGAAGAGAGCTTCGCGAAGTTCGCTGAGTCGGCGTTGAGTTCTGTCGTCCAAGTGTTTCGAGACCTCCCTTCAGGGTCCATCGATTATGCGCGGTGAGTTCCAAGGGTGTCAATCGAGTCTGCTTTACGGCCCGGCTGGCCGTCTCCGGGGACTGGACCGCTTGGTTCTCACCTCCTCGACAGAGGGCGTCAGAACGAGAGACAATCCGAGCGCGCGGCGGCAAGCCGCCACCTGCACATGATTACCCCAAGAACCACCGTTAGCCCTACTTCGATCCGGGACATCACCGATTGGGCGTCCCATCATGGATTGAGTCTCGAGGGAGTCCTGGCTCTACCCGGGGACCTGTCCACCCGTCGGTACTTCCGGTGCCGATGGGAGGGTCGCTCCGTCATCGTGGCCCACTACCCCAGCGACGCGCTCGACGGCGCTCGACGGTTCCTCGAAACCACCGCGCTGCTGGAGGCTGCCGGGATTCCAGTCCCAAGCGTTCTGAGATTTGACCGTGATCGGGGCGTCATGGTGCTAACCGATGCAGGGAGTGAGAATCTCTACCAGGCCAGTCCTCGCCTCGGTCGGTCGTCGACCGCCGAAGCAGTCGACACAGCATCCCGGTGGATCAGTCCCATCCAAGGCCTGGACAGGGACCGGGTACGAGAGCTGTCACCACCCCTCGACACCGCCGCCCTCGGTCGGGAACTCGAGCAGACTTGGCGATATTTTCTCCACCCCCGCGGACTAGAGGGGCCAGGCCGCGATCTACCGCAGGCGCTCGACGACCTTTGCTCCAACCTCGGTGAGAGCGAGCTGGTGCCCTGCCACCGCGACTTCATGGCCCGAAATTTTCTCGTCGGGGACGGGTCCTCACCTGCTCTCACCCTCATCGATCACCAGGATCTCCGGCTTGGGCCTCGCTTCTACGACCTCGCATCCCTGCTCAACGATAGCCTGTTCGCGAGCCCCGAAAACGAGGAAAAGCTTCTTGAGCGTCTGGTGCCGGATCCTGTCGCTCGCATCGACTACCACCGAGCGGTCGCTCAACGCACCCTCAAGGCCATCGGAACCTTCTGTCGCTTCGCTGACTGTGGACACCCCCAGCACCTGTCGTTGGTAGTCCCCACTCTCCGGCGTGCTTGGTCACAGTTGCCGCGCGTTCCTGAGCTCCGCCACCTGCCCCCCGTACTCGAGTCCTCTTGGCGGGTTTCTCTCCAGCATGCGGTCTCCAACGAAGCTAGAACGCCGGATAGGTCGTGACACTTCCGCCTGCGCTCTGCGAGCGCGGGGCTGCTAGACTACCAATTGGTGCCGGGAAACACTTCCCGGACGCCTTGGAGGAAACAGCATGCCCAATCTTGGCGCCACAGAGCTTCTCATCATCCTTGCGATCGTCGTCCTGCTTTTCGGATACTCACGACTACCCCAGCTGGGCCGCGGACTCGGGCAGGGCATTAGGAACTTTCGTCAGGGACTCAAGGATTCCAAGGACAGCGACGAGTCGGACGAGGAACGGTAACCGTCGGGAACGACTCGCCCCCAGTTGCCTTCGGCCCCGTTCCAGGCCCCTCTACCAGTCGCTCTCCAACCTCGTAGGGAGAGAGACCTCGTAAGGACGGAACATCTCGTAAAGACGGCACGTAGCGTCGGGGTGCGCCGCCGCCGGGTTCCTTGCGGCGCCTTCGACCCTGCCGCGCGAAAGACCTTGCCTCGCGAAACTGGGGACTAGCGAAATAGAGGCTCGGGAAGAGCCTCGACGACGGATCCCGTCTCCGCGACTCCGACGGACGTTGACTCGACGAGCGCCAGCGTGCCGGGCGTGTCCACTCGTTCGAGGAGATCCGCCACGTCAGTCTCATGCCACAGGCTGCGATGGTATCCAATGTAGTTGCTCAGGACCCGCTCGACGTACTGCTGCGTCTCGACGAAGGGCGGCACGCCGTCGTACCGTCGAACATTGCCCGGACCGGCGTTGTACGCCGCAAGAGCCAGAACCAACTCGCCATCGAACTGCTCCAGAAGATCTCGCAGGTACATCGTCCCCGCCTTCAGATTGGCAGACGGGTTCATCGGGTCTAGGACTCCGTACTGGGCCGCGGTGGAGGGCATGAGTTGCATCAAGCCGAGAGCCCCCTGCGAGGACACGATACGCGGGTTGAAACCAGACTCGGCCGCAACGACGGCGGCTACCAGCAGTCCATCCACACGAACGTCCTGAGCCGTCGCGGCGATCAAGGATCCGTAGGGGAGGTCATCGAGGATCCGGCTGTGCTCTTCTACTTGGTTGAAACTTCGGAACAGGTCGAAGCTCCGTCGTCGGTGAGTCACGGAGTCCCCGAAGTCGGCCGAAGGTTCCATGTCGAAGCCAAAGCCCGGGCTATCGTCGCCGTGGACCCAGGTAGCCAGCTCCTCGACCAAGCGAATCTCCTCGGCCGTCGGCGGAGGTGGAGCATCGAGGAGGACGGCCGAGGACGGCGCCTCCGGTAATCCCATGATCGCCAGGGCAGCCAGCGGGGCCGCCAGCCAGAGGGTGGTATTGAGTTTCTTCATTTGCTATCTCGAGAGTCGTCGCCCCGGGGCCTACCGTCTTACAAGGCTGTTAGGGGCTTAGCAGGCCAGAAGTCTGGACTCGGCTGATCTACGCTGAGCTTGCTGGGAGCTATCCGCTCTGTACTGGCCTAGTGGGTCGGATTTGGCGCGGTGCAAGTGTCCCGTCCGCCATTTTGACGCAGCAATAGCGGCTCACGGCCGCTAGACTGGAGACAACCGTGTCAAGTGCAATCGCGATGCCAACAATCCCTACCCTTAAGACGCCTTGATCCCCAGAGAGGACATCTTGTTGCGCAGGGTGTTGCGATGAACGCCCAGGGCCTCTGCGGAGCGCGTCAGGTTCCCCTCGTGCTGTTGGAGGGCAGCGAGAAGGTAGCGACGCTCAAATTCGCGCTTCGCTTGCTGCAGA
The DNA here is from genome assembly GCA_019911795.1 of Thermoanaerobaculia bacterium. Taxonomy (GTDB): domain Bacteria; phylum Acidobacteriota; class Thermoanaerobaculia; order Multivoradales; family JAIOJS01; genus JAIOJS01. The sequence continues at coordinate 3,580 of JAIOJS010000370.1, forward strand.
GGTACACCCTGAGTGACCAGTTCTTCGACGAGGCGGCAGAGAAGACCGTTGAGACTTTGTTCCGGCATAGAGAGGGTACTCAGGAGCGCAGCCGTGAGACTACCACACCCACGAAGTGCGGAACACAGATCGAGAGGTCGCCACGCGAACCCGCTCTAAGTCCAAGTCCTAGTCCGAGAACAGTCGGCTGACTACGAGATCGCACGGCGCCGCCTCTACCAGGAGAGCCACTCCACCCCAAGGAGGGCGCCCCCTCCGGCAGCGTCTGCACCAGACTACTTCAGGTGAAGAAGATCTCCGATATAGATCGTGTAGCGGGACTCGAGAATCTTGGCTACCGACGAGGTCTCATGAACCGAGAGAACCGCGAGTTCGCCCACCACAATCGGAGGGAAGCCCTCCTCATTGCGTCGATAGATCGTGTAGATATCACCAGGTGCCGCACCGTCATCGCCGCCGCGATCAATGAACACCACGTGGTCCTGGCCAAGGCTTACGTTTCCGTCCTTGGCCGCTAGGATCTGGCCCTTACCTTCGAGCTCTTCGATAGGGGCGGGATCGTTGGGTGGAATCGATCCGACGCGGCGCCCGAGAGGTACCGGTTCTGGAACAAAGGGCTTGAGAGCATCTCCTACCCACACCGGATTACACGCGTGTACGATCTCGGCGATCGCAGTGTCCGGCTGGACGGAGAGAATTCTTAGGCGGCCCTGGTAGTGGAAGAGTCGACCTTCGACCTCTCCGCTCGCGCGGTTTGGGATCTTCTCGCCACGTCGCAAGACGGTAAAAACCATTCCCGGGCTCAGACCACCGTCGTGACCACCATCGACATAGACGATATCGCCGAAGGACAAGTCCACCTTGACGGTGTCGCGGGGACCATAGAGGCCGCGATGATCGCCAAGTTCTGCGTGTCCATCGACGGCAGGCGAGAGAGCCTGGAACTCGGACCCCGTCACCTGGTAGCCGAACTCTTCATCCTCAGCCCCAATATAGCCACTGCAGTAGATGTCGTCTTCGGTCCCGAGCGGTTGCGGTGCAGTGGCTCCAGATCCGAGGCGAAGACGCTCATCGTCGCCGTCATCACCTAGGTCAACCGCTCCCAGTTCATCAATCGGAACGACCTCGACCGAGACAACGAGAGGATCACCTGGATAGATCCAGTGGGCATCCTCGATGTACTGGTTCTGCTCCCAGAGCTGCGGCCACAGATAGCTGTCGCCATAGAACTCTCCCGAGAGATCCCACAGGGTATCCCCCCGCACGATGGTATGAACCTTGGCTCCCTCTGGAAACTCCATCGGCGGATGCCAAGCCGTCCAGTGGTCGTCGACCAAGTGCAAATTCTTGGGCGGAGTCTGAGCGACGGCCGCCACCGCCATGGCAGTCGAAACGACGGCTACGAGGGCACACATTCTTCTAGGCGTCACAATAGACCTCCTACTAACCATAGAGGGAACCTCAGTCCGGGACATATTCACGGATAAAAGTACAACGGTTTCTGCCTTTGTGTCAAGGCTTTGAACCACCGTCCCTCTAGCATTGCTTTAAGGATTGGCCAGCCGCTCGGCCGCAAGAGCCGCCGCCGCCGTCTCCGGGAATCGTCTCGTCAGCTCCTCGAAGACCGTCTCAGCACTCTGCCGATCGCCTACGTGCTCTAGACATTGACCGATCTTGAACAGTGCGTCCGGCACCTTGTTCTGGTCTGGATAGCTCTCTACAGTCTCACGAAAGGCGCGGAGGGCTCCAGGGTAGTCGCCGCGGGCGTACCGGGTGGAACCGACCCAGAACATCGCATTGTCGGACAGTTCGTTACCCGGCCCGAGAGTGAGAAACTCGAGAAACTTGGCTTCTGCCTGGGGGTAGGAACCCTCATGATAGAGCGTGTATGCCTGGTCGTAGACGAGTCTGGCCTCCGGTGAGACCGGTGCCAGGGTCACGGCGGGCGAAGAGACCTCGACCTGTCCCAGCGGGGGTTGGACCGCCGGAGGAGTCGTCCGAGCAACAGGTTCGCTTTCGCTCTCGGAGCTGTTCTCGAGAACTGTCCACTCCTCTTCGAGTTCGCTCTCCTCGATCGCCGGCGGAACCACCGGTGCCGACGGCACAGTCCGGGATGGCTGGATCTCCTCGAGGCGAGCAGACTCCGACCTACTCGGTGGAGAGGCGATCCTCTCGATCGTCGGAGGAGATGCCGAAGTCGGTTCTCGTCTCTCGACCGGTCCCTCGCCTCGAACCTGACTCTCCAGGTCCTGCACGCGATGGCGAAGTCGAGCCAACTCGACCTCAGTGACAGCTGCCTGGCGTCGCAGGGCGTTCACTTCGGCCCGCAAGTCGACGCCTTCACCGGGAGCCTCCGTCCCTTGGAAAACGGAACAACCGCCTAGTGAGATCGTGGCGACGCCTAGCAGAAGAAGGACGACGGCATGGCTTCGCATCAGACGCCGCTCGGCACGTCGTGAACGTAGCCGCTTTCGGGAAACTCGTCCTTCAGCCGCTGAAACCACTGGGTAGCCTCCTCGGCTCGGCCCCCCTTGCGGTTGGCCAGTCCCAGATAGTAGTAGGCCTTGTCCTTGTCCTGGTACGTCGGATAGTTCTCCAGCATCCTCTCCAAGCGGCCGACGGCAGCGCCGGGAAGTCCATACCGGTAGTAGAAATAGGCGACCGAGAACTCGTGTTCGGCGAGCAGAGAGAGCAGTTCGTCAATCCGCAGCTGCGCCTCCTCGCGATACTCCGTCGTCGGATAGATCCTCAGGAGCTCGCGGTAGGCGTCCAGGGCGTCGAGAGTCGGCTTCTGATCGCGATCCGGCCTCTCCAGTCGAGCCGCAAGGGCATTGCCGATCTGGAACTGCACATAGGCCGCCCGATCGCTGGTGGGGAAGCGATTGAGAAAGTCACGGTACTTGGCCTCGGCCTGGATCATGTTGTCCGGCCCCCCGTGAGCGAAATGGGCATCCGCCACCAGGAGAAGCGCCTCGCGACCGGTCGCCGAGTTCGGTTCGATCTCGAACGCGTGGCTAAGGTACTTGGTCGCCTGTGTGTACTTGCCCTGTTCCATCAACTGCTTCCCCTGTTCCAGGGACTCGACCGCCGAAAGGCGAAGAATGGGGTCATTCTCCACCCCTTTGCTGGCACAGCCCAGTGAAAGCATGACGACCATCGCAATCCCGAACAAGGCCAGGCGACCCAGGCTATTCTTTAACTTCATATCAGCTCCATCTCTACGTTCTTGAAAGGCACATTCTCGTCGGGCGCGCTTGACCACCATGGGGTTCGGACTCGGCTGGATCGACATCGGAATCGACTGGATCTCAATCCACCGGTCGGTGCCGTCGACTTGTCTCTCTTACACGGCCTCAGCGGCGGCCTTCAACTCAGCGATTCGCCGAACTGGGTCCTCGGCTCCAAAGACCGCCGACCCGGCCACGCAGATATCTACTCCCGATCCTACGACTTCTGCGATATTGCTCAAACCCACCCCGCCGTCGATCTCGATTTCGACTTCTAGACCGCGAAGGCGGATCTTCTCCTTGAGTCGGCGTACCTTATCCAAGACGTAAGGGAGAAACGTCTGGCCTCCGAATCCTGGATTGACCGACATGAGAAGAACGAAGTCGAGGGCAGGAAGAATCGGCTCGAGGACGCCGATCGGCGTCGCTGGATTGAGGACGACACCCGCCTGGGCGCCACCTTCGCGAATCCGTGAAACCAATCGATCGAGGTGCGGAGCGACCTCGAGATGAACCGAGATCCAGGAAGCGCCCGCAGCGAGATACTCGTCGAGAAGTACCTCTGGATTCGACACCATCAAATGAACATCGAGCGGCAGGCTGGTTCGGCGGGCGAGAGCCTTGATCATCGGCGGGCCGAAGGTCAGATTGGGAACGAAGTGGCCGTCCATGACATCGACGTGAATAAGATCGGCGCCGCCCTCCTCACACA
>JAIOJS010000036.1 GCA_019911795.1 Thermoanaerobaculia bacterium
CGGGAGATGTGCTCACCGAGTCCTCGGTGAGGCTCGGCTTCGGGGAGGACGACGAGCGGGATTACCGGGTCGTCTGGGTACCGATACCCGACTCCAAAACCCCGGCGGCGCTCTTCGTTCTGGAGGACTCTACCGAGGTACTACGGGCGGAACGTCTCGAGGCCTGGGCCGAGATGGCCCGCATCATCGCTCACGAGATCAAGAATCCATTGACCCCGATCCGGCTGTCCACCGAGCACATGCGGGAGGTGTGGAAGCGTAGGCCCGACCACTTTGCCGAGGTCTTCGAGCGCTGTACCGAAAACATCCTCGGTCAGGTGGAGGAGCTCCAGCAGATTGCCATGGACTTCTCGACCTACAGCCACATTCCGCGACTCGATCGGCGAGCCGGTGATCTTGTGGCGGCGGTTCGGTCCCTCGCCGAGGTGTACGAGGCGGCACCCGAGAGGGGGGTCGAAGTGGTCTTCCGGGGTCCTGAGGAAGCGCTGATCGCTGACTTCGACGATCGACTCCTACGACGGGCGATCCGCAACCTGATCGAGAATGCTCTCCGCGCCAGCGGTGCGAACGGCAGGCTCGAGATCAGGGTTGAACGAGACGGTGAGCAGGCGAGGATCAGTGTCGCCGACAGCGGCCCCGGAGTGGAGCCCGAACTTCTGCTGCGTATCTTCGATCCCTATTTCTCGACCCACGATACCGGTACCGGGTTGGGGCTGCCGATCGCCCGAAAGGTGGCCGAAGAGCACGACGGATCGATCGCGGCGGCCAATCGCCCCGAGGGTGGCCTGGTCGTTACGATTACAATCCCCTTGTCATGATGCGACCCCAAGCAGAAGAGGTTGACGAGGAAGCCAGGCCCGTCGGTCGACGTCGCTGGAGGGCTCTCCTGGGCACCGCCTTGGTGGCCTGCGGATGGATCGGCTGTGGAGTCGAGAGGCTACCGGAACGCTCGGAGGGATCCGCCCTGTGGGTGACGGGAGCATCCCTGCCCCTGTCCAACGACGACTACGCACAGCTTGGGGGAGTCGGCATCGGCGAGCTCTTCGTGGCGAGCGGAGAACTCTCGTGGAGTGGGGAGACGCCGATCTTGACTCCGGCCAGCGAGGACTTCGCTCCGCCTCGTCAGATGACGGCAACTCTTGCGGTGGGAGGAACCTGGAGTGCCGCTGACTTTGACCCGCAGGTGGCAGCCCGCCAGCTCGCGTTGACCCTCGAGCGCTGGCGTCTGGCGGCGGAGGACCGCCGACTCCTCACCGTTGGCGTTCACTTCGACTTGGATTTGCCCAACGACCGAGACGTCTTGCAGTCCTTCGCCGAGTGCCTGACTGCAGTGCGTGAGCAGCTGAACCACCCGCTGGCTCTCTCGGTCAGAGTTCCATCGAGTAGCTTGGCCGATTCTGCCTGGCGATCGATCGCCGAAGCGGCCGACTTCTTGGTGGTCAGCATCTACGGGCAGCGTCCCGGTGAGGAGGATGACCCCGCCGACTGGGATCTGACCGCCGTTGCAGAACGACTCGATGCAATGGATGTCTTGGGGCGGCCCTACCTGACCGAGATCGTCACCCTTGGGGCAGCAACGCTGCTCTCGAGCCAGGGTGTTCCCGGAGACACGGTCACGGTGGGTGACGTTCAGGGCCTAGCGTGGAATCAGGATCTCGAGATCCGTCACGGAATGACCCTCGATCGCGGCGCGCGGCAGGTCTACGGCTTCGTGGCCAAGGCCCGAACCTCGGCTGCCCTGCGGGTCCTCGAAGGGGGGGAGCGGCTTCGGGTGGTGGCGACCTCGACCCCCATCGTGGCGGAACTGCTCGAGGAGCTTCGGGAGGAGGCCAGGCCCCTTCACCGCGGGTCGCTCTTCTACCGGCTGCCGGCGGGTGGTGAGGAGTTTGGCCTGAGTCTGTCTCAGATCCTGAATGCCCACCACGGGGGAGCTTCGATACTCCCCGATCTCGACCTCGACGTCGATGTCGTGTCTCGGGGCGGAGGCCGCTGGGCCCTGACCCTGACGCTTCGCAATCGCAACGAGGAACCTACCGAACTCAGTGTTCTCGACGCCAATTGGGTTCAGGTTCAGCTCCAGGGTGCCTTCGTCAACTGGGTGCGTCCTGGCCACTTTCCTCGCTATCAGACTTTCAAGACGGGTTCGGACGGCAAGCTCTACGTGACCCTGCGGCACGCCGACACGTTCCGTCTCTACGTGCCCATGGTCAAGGGCGCCGACGAGCTGGTTGCGGGCCCGGTCGAGATCCGCGGCTGGTCGGATGGTAAGCCCGCGCTCCTAGTGGGCGGCGCCTTCATCACTCCCTATGGCGGGAGCTTGGAACTCCCGCCCAAGAGCTGGCCCCCCGTGGTCGAAGACGCCGGAGAGGACGCGGCCAAGGCAGTCGACGCTCCTTGATCGCCTAAGAACCCTCCTCTCGGGTACGCCCAGGAAGCGGCAACCACGACAGTGTTTGCGGCAACTAGATGTCGTAGCGCTCCTTGTCCTTGTTGCGGAGCGCGGTGAGGCGATCGACGATCGTGGCGTCGGTGAGTCCCAGAATGCGAGCGGCTAAGAATGCAGCGTTCTTGGTGCCGTCGACGGCGACGGTGGCAACGGGAACACCGGGAGGCATCTGAACGGTCGAGAGGAGGCTGTCGAGGCCGGCGAGGTTGGGCGACCCGAGCGGGACTCCGATGACCGGCTTTAGAGTGTGAGCCGCGACGACACCAGCGAGGTGGTTGGCCATTCCGGCGCAGGCGATGAAGATCTCGGTGCCTCGCTTTTCTGCATCCTCGACGTAACGCACCGTCTCGTGCGGAGTCCGGTGGGCAGATAGGACTCGTAGTTCACTCGCGATGCCGAGAGAGTCGAGGACTTCGATCGCCTTCTCGACGGTGGGAAGATCGTTAGGACTACCGGTTATGACAGCGACACGGGCGGTGGGTTGAGATGTTGGCATGGGTGATTCCTCGTCGATGTCGGGGTGGATTTGTGGGGCCGAATTCTAGCAAATGTCCCGCCGTCGCCGGTCGCGATGCCCTCGTTCAGCCTACTTCGGTCGCACTTGATGGAGGAGCTGGCGTGTCGTGCGCTGTTACAATGGTCTCGATTCAAAGAGTCGTCATGGATACCACAACTCAGCTCGAACCGGTCGTGGAGGTTAGCGTAGCTTCCCGTCGCACTCGCGTTGGGTTGGCGGTGCTGAGCGTGGTCGTGGTGCTCGGCCTGATGGTCCTGCAGTTGGTCGAAGCCGAGGTGAGTCGGGGGCGCATGATCGGCATCGACTCCGCATCGGAGGCTCCTGCAGGCTTGCGGGTTATCGGAGTCGAGCACGCGTCCCCGGCCGAGCGGGCCGGTCTGCAGGTCGGGGATCTGATCACGGCGGTCGCTGGAGATCCGATCGAGAGCGGAAGCGACTACGATGTCAGCGCTGCATCGTTCGAGCCCGATGCCCCGGTTGTTTTTGCGGTGGTCCGTGGCGATATCGGTCGCACCGTCGAAGTTCGGCCGGGATTGGCGTATCCATGGCGCGCTCTCCTGCCCGATCTGTTAGTCGCTCTGTTCTACCTGGCCATTGCGCTTCTGAGTCTCCTGCAGGAACCCTGGGACCTTCGAGCCCGGCTTCTTGGTTGGTTCTCGTTGGCAGTGGCCCTGGAGCTCTCGATGCCAGGTTACACGGTGGGAAACCCCCGTCTAGCGATGGCAAGCCAAGTCGTCTTCATTCTCCTTACCGGCCTCCAGGTCGGGCTCGAACTGCATCTCGCCGCCGTTATCCCCAAACCCCAGGCCTGGTTGCGACGGAATCGCTGGGCGGTGGTGGGGTTCTACGGGCTGGGTGCCCTAATCGGTCTGACCATTCTCATTCCCTTCCTTTTCGAGTCAGTCGGGACCTCCTGGATATGGTCCAGCGAACGAGCTGAGAGGCTTCTCTTGGATTTCGGCATGCCGATCTGGGCATTGGGAGTCGTAGCGCTCCTCGCCAGGCCTGCACTGTCCTACCCGGAGACGCGGGGCCGGCATCAGGCTGCGCTGGTGCTGGGCGGTGTGATGCCCTGGGCGGCGTTCGTTCTGGCGTCCAGCTTCCTCGACCTGACCGGGTTGCCCGATCCGGGTTGGATGGCGGTCGTCGAGCCTCTGGCTCTGTTGTGCTATCCCCTTGCAATCTTCGCGGCGATCTTCCGCTACCGCCTTTTTGATATCGAACTCGCGGTGCGCCGGACGTTGGTGTACTCGACGCTTACCACTGTCTCCGTGGTTGTCTTCTACCTCTTGATCGGCTTGGGAGGGGCTCTCTTCTCCCGCTTTCTGGATCGTGAGGGATCGGTCTGGCCGGTGGCCGGCGCTACCCTGATCTTGGGTCTGCTGTTCACCCCGATGCGGCATTGGTTGGAACGGCAGGTCTATCGGCGCTTCTTTCCCGAGAGGCTGGCCCTGCGGAGTGCCCTGACTGAGTTGGCGGCGGAGCTGCCGATCCAAGGCACTCTGCCCGCCATGGGGAAGCACTTGGTGCAACGGCTGGGAGAGGTATTTGGAGTCCGATGGGCGACGCTCATGGTGACCGATCCCAGCTCTGGCCATCTCGCGACCCTGAGCAGTAGCCTGCAGAGTTTCGGAGAGGAACTCGAGTTTTCTCTTCTCTTGCCGTCCAACGATCCTGGGCTCATGTTGCTCTCCCGCTCGGGCAAGCCATTCCGGGCCCGCCAGCTCTACACCAAGAGCCCACCCTTGGCCCGTCGTCTGCAGCAACTCAAGGCCTCTCACTTGGTGCCACTGACGCGAGAGGGTCGGCTCATTGGTTTGCTCGTTCTAGGGCCCAAGGAGAGCGGTGACGATTACCAGGGAGAGGAACTCGAGCTTCTCAACCTCCTAGCCCACCATGCAGTGTCGGTGATCGACAATGCACGGTTGTTCGAGTCGGCAACTCGAGATGGTCTCACCGGGCTGCTGCGCCGCGAAATGATTCTCGAGATCCTCGACCGCGAGCTGCAGCGGGCAGTTCGCCACGACCGACCGCTCGCGATCGGGATGGTGGACCTCGACCATTTCAAGGAGGTCAACGACCGCTTCGGACACCTCAGTGGAGACGCCGTCCTACGATGGGTTTCTCACACTTTGGAGACAGGGCTTCGCGCTACCGATTTCATCGGACGCTACGGTGGAGAGGAGTTCCTCATCGTACTGCCGGAGACGGACCTCGAGGGAGCGGTGCGGGTGGCGCAAAAGGTCAGGAGTCTGGTCGAAGAGAGGACGCTGTCGAACGACGAGGGGCAGGCGATTCGCGCCACGGTATCGATCGGATTGCAAGCCGTCAAACCTGGCGAGTCGGTGACCGCGAACGAGTTGATTTCGGGCGCCGACGAGTCGCTGTATGAAGCCAAGGCAGCGGGGCGGAATCGAGTCGCGCCATCACTGCCTTCGGCGAGCTAGTGAAGCGCAACGAGCTGGCTTGGGCAAGAGGCGGTTCGACGACCCTTGTGACGAGTTTCATTGACGGTCTCAGATCCGCCTGCTAGCGTCCCGGAGCTCTTGACCCTCGGCAGCGACGAAGGGGGTCCACAATAGGAGCACTTCAAAGGCCTCGGCCTAACTCGAGTCTGGAATTTATGATGACTGCCCAATGTGCCACCCATTGCCCTCCTCGCGGCCGCCGGATCGCCCTGATTCTTGGTATCGCCTTGTTCCTGACTTCGGCGGGGAGTTCCCTGGCGGCGGAGATCGACGGATGCGTCGTGGCTCCGACGGATGGGCTCGGACACGAGGTACTCGTCGGCTTCGAGGCGACGGCGTCGAGCGACTGGGTGGAACTGGGTGAGGACCTCCTGCTTTGTGGGTCCAGTCAGTCCATCGCTCGGGATCTCGGGCAGTTGGCGGACCGCACGGAGGCTCGCGGCGAGTTCCATGAGCCGCCAAGGCTCTTTGACGGACCCCGTCAGGATCTTATTCTGGTGGAGGGATATCGCAGCGCTGACTCCTCGAATCCCACCGAGGTGGTGGCTCAGGGCGGCCGTCTGGCCGTGGTTCGCAGGTCGACCGCCGATCTCTACACTGACCTGCCCCTCGGACATGGTCACACTACGGCGCGGGAGATCCCGTGGAACCGGGTGTTGGTTCGTCTGGGAGAGAACCTCGCCCCCCGCTATCCTCGCAGGGAGTTGGCGTCACCGAGGATCCAGGGATTGGTCACCTCGATCGATGGACCTCGGTGGCTGGCCGACGTCGCGACGCTCTCGTCCTGGAGTCGGCACAGCACTCGGAGCGGCACCGAGATCGCCTTGGCTCGCGACTGGATCTACGATCAGCTGGAGGCGCTGCCTGGGTTCACGGTGGAGTTGGATCCCTTCCAACTGGGCGCGTCGACGATCCACAATATCATCGGCACCTTGACGGGATCGACGCGACCCGAGGAGATCGTGGTGGTGGGCGGACACTACGACGCGACATCGCAGTCCGGGACGTTGTCACCCGGCGCTGAGGACAACGCGTCGGGTTGTGCCGGGGTGATCGAGTTGGCACGGGCGTTTAGCTCCCATCCACCTCCCGTCACCATGCTGTTCGTGTGCTACTCCGGGGAGGAGCAGGGCTTGAATGGCAGCGAGCATCAGGTCGACGAGCTGCAGGCGAGTGGCGACGACGAGCGCGTGATCCACATGCTCAACATGGACATGATCGGATATACCGCCGATGCTGACCTCGATTGTCTGCTGGAGACCGAGGACGAGTTCGCGGATCTCTTGACCCCGTACGCCGAGGCGGCCGCCGCGCACACCACGCTGCGTATTGTGACGTCTCTTTTTGCTTTCGGCTCCGATCACGTTCCGTTTATCGATGCGGGGATGCCCGGCCTCCTCACCATCGAAAACGACTGGGACCAGTACCCCGACTACCACTCGTCAGGAGATGTCATCGCCAACGTCGATCTGGACATGGGCTATCAAACGCTACGCATGAACGTCGCCGCCCTCGCCACCCTCATGGACTTCGACCAGAGTCTCTTCTCGGATGGCTTCGAGAGCGGTGACGCCACGGCTTGGACTCAGCCCTGAGCGATTGGACTCAGCCCTGAGCGAGCGCCGGTCTCTCCGGACATCCACGCCGGTTCCCCTTCGCTGATCGCAAAGGGGAACCCCTTCCAACACCGTTGCCCTGGGAACTCCCGGTCTACCAGGCGGTAGTATCGCCCGACTCGAACCCGTCGGCGAAGATCACGGTGTTGACACAAGCCCCGAAGGTAGCCACCACGGGGTCGTGATCGGACTCTGCCCACGGAACCGAGGCATTGTTGCCGTAGGTGAAGCCTGGGAAGTCCGCGTCGAAGTGCATCGGACTGATGGCGAGGAGATTGGCAGTCAGAGCGGGCGTCGCTAGCTGGTGGTCCAGTATCTGGGAGACTCCGCTGAAGATGTAGCTGTAGCGATTGGAGGCTGCCACCGCGGTCCATAGGTTGTCCATCAGGCCTCCTGCGGTCATCGCACCGACCGGGGGCGCGTCCTCGAAGTCATTGAGGTCACCGAGGACCAGAACGTGATCGCTACCCCCGAGAACGAGCGCATCCACCGTGGAGGCGACGAGCTGGCCCTGTTCCAAACGTCGCTGATCGGCGGAGGCGCCTCCCAGCTGTGACTTGAAGTGGTTGGCGATGACCGTGACCTCGATCGGATCGGCGGTGCCACACGTAGCGTCGACCTCCGCCGTGAGAACGACAGGGCGACGTGAGAACAGCGGGTACTCGCCGGGAAATGCATCGCAGAAGTCGTCGTAGGCCACTGAACTCGAGCTGCCGGCGGTCGAGCAACCCTGTACGTCGGCGTGTACCGAGATCGCGGTAGCCTGATCGGCCCGCCAGAGGATGGCCACACCGTGGTCACCGAAATCAGGATGCGAGTTGAAGGAGTTGTAGGGGCAGCCCTGTCCCAAGAGCGAACTGACCAGCGTGGATAGAACCTCGTCCTCGTCGCCGGCCAAGGTGCTTGCGGTGTCGACCTCTTCCATAGCGAGAAAGGTGGGACAACCCATCCGAGTCACGATGTCGACCACCTTGGTGATCTTGGTGGTATCTCCGACGTCCAGGTTCTCGACGTTGAAGGTGGCCGCGGTGAAGGTGTCACTGGCCGCGCTGGGCCAAGAGGGAGCCGGGGAGGGTAGGGGTGCGCTGCTCACGGTAGACCACGGCGCACCATCCTGGGTGATGACCAGAGGATCGCCGAAGCTCGTCGTCAAGGGACCCTCGACCCCCTGAACCACGCTCCCCACGATGAGATCCGGTGCGTCGTTGCCGTTGATGTCGCCGAACAGCTCCCAGTGCCGAACACCGACCTGCTTGCCCTGACTGGCTGTACCGCGTA
>JAIOJS010000371.1 GCA_019911795.1 Thermoanaerobaculia bacterium
GGGGGGAGGAGGTGACACCAGTACATAGTCCCCGGCTCGGTTTCCTACCAACTTCAGAGTGACACTCGAGCCTACGGGACCGGCGTTGGGGTCAGCCAGGATCGAAAACCGCTCGAGTTCCTCCGGCTTCAGCTTCTCGAACTCTCCGAGCGCTTCCTCGGCCTGCTGGTAGACCGCTTCGAGTCGTGCCGGGTCCTCTTCCAACACCAGGTATTGCATTAAGATCACAAAGACGCTCTCAAGCAATTCGCGGTCCTCGAAGTCCTCGGGGTGGTCGGCGGCGAAGAAAAGCAGGTCCGGACCATAGGCCTTTGGATCAATGATGTTGACGCGACACAGGAGTCGGCCGTACTTGGCGATGGCCTGGATAGACGCCTGTCGCCAGTCCTCTCCAATCCCGTACAGGGCTCGAAGCTCGGGGACCCGGGCTTTCATGCCAAAGGCTTGAGCTCGCAGATCTAGCATTTCTCCACGGTAGGGTTCCTGGTCCGGGAGCGGGTTGGTAAGGGCGAGAACCTCGTCCCACTCGCGTCGATCTTTGCGGGCCTTAGTCAGCGCGAGCCGCAATGGCGGTGGAGATTCTGGGGTAAGGCGACCACTCAGGTCCCGGAGCACCGTTTCCTCGTTCTCGGATTGAGTTCGCAGAACCAGCTCGAAGAGGGCCAGAGTCGTATCGCCGAGGTACACGCGGTGACCACGCTCGGCCAGGTCGGCGGCGCCTTGCAGGTCATTCGCCTTCCGGAGGCTTTCGACGACCGCTGCCGTGACTGCCGGAGCCGGGAGCCAGTCGGCATGGTCGGAATCCGCCCACCGTTCGCGTAGATCCGCAATGCACTCGGCAGCGTCGTCTAGCTCGAGAAAGGCGACACAGCGACACTCGGTGACCCGACGCTCCTGTTGTGGCCGGCCGGAGAATGCCTCTCCCAGGCGGACGGCTCGCGACCAGTCCTCGGCCTCGACGGCGGTGCAAACGGCCTCCGAGCGATGGTACTGCCGAACCTGGGTCCAGGACTTCACGATCGCGAACCCCAGTACCACGACCACGAGCGTTAGGAGGGCCTTACTCTTCAAGCAGGCCTCCATGGGGGGTTGGACTTAGATCCAAACCCTGCTCCCGGCCCGGGTCTGAGTTGGTTGGTTCCATCGGAAGCGCCTCGAGCCGAAAGAGAAGCTCTTTGTCTTCACGGACCGCTCCGATTCGGACCGTCGACCAGGGGTAGTGAAGCTTTGGGTAGGAGGAGTGAGTTGCCGCTCTCACGACGTCGTCGGCTCTCGAGAGCGCCGCGAAGTCGACCTCCAAGTGACTGCTATCGACGGAAAAGGGTTCGCCCGCCGGGTCGCTGCCCGCGGCTCGGAGCGAACCGAAGTTCCATCCGAGAACAAGGGCGCGATCGGTCATGACATAGCAAGGGGCTAGGGCCGGGAGGAGTTCGAGATTGGTCAGACATTGCCCATCCTGGTCCTCGAGGGGGGTGACCTCGATCGGCCAGCGTCCACGAATCTCATCGATGAACTGATCGATGGCGGCGCGGGCGCGGTCTCGATGGGTCACAGGAACGGCCAGAATGAACGGTGGAAAAACGGATTGAGGACTCGGCTCGTAGAGCGCGAACTCCAGGGTGCCCTCCAGTGTTGTGGCCTCGAAGAGTTCGCTCTTGAGGGAGAAGAGCTGCGAACTCCAGCTGCCGTCAGCGACGAGGGCCGCGAGGTTCAAGCCTGCCTCTGGACGCACCAGGAAGTGCACCATGCGTCCTTTGGGCGTCGAAACAGCCGTCGCGGGAGGGTCGGTCGAGGGTGCGAGAAAGTTACCGGCGAGGACCGAGGCCGTGACTTCGATCTCACTGCGAGTCACCCCGCTAGGGCTGCGCCCTCCCCTCACCATGAGGGTGCCGTTGTCTTGGACCGGACGCTGATGGGCCCAGTTCCATGTACCGAGGAGCGCTTCCGGGGGACCGAGGCTTTCGGTGAAGTCACATTCAAATGGAGCATCAGTGGGGCAAGCCCCGTCGGGGCAGTGAAGGGAGACTCTCGGGCAGTCGGCGGGGAGACGGTCCAGGGTGGTCTGCGCGAACTCCCCGACCTTGGTGCCGGTCAAGGAGGCGATCTCCTCCAGGGTGTCCCGGAGGGCGCTGCCCTCGGCAATCCACCACTCGCCGCTAGGACGCTGCGGGCTGCCACAGGACAGGAAGAAGGCGCACGGTCCGCACAGGACCAGTACGAGTAGCCTCCGAAAAGTTCTCCAAGCATCTCCACGACGGGCTGGGCGAGGGTGGTGGAGGGTGGTTGAAGTCATGGCGATTCTGATGGGCGAATCGCATGATAACAGCGCTGAGGTTCGCGGGGACTGTTAAGAACTCTGCACCTGGACCGTATCAACAGGTGAGGACAAGATAGGAGGACTCACCTGGTGCAGCTTGCAATGACGACAGAACCCAACACCCAACCAGACGCGTTGGAGGCTCTCTTTCGAGAGCACTCTAAAGACGTATTTCGGGCCGCTTATCGAGTGACCGGCAGTGCGAGTGACGCTGAGGACGCTCTTCAAACGGTTTTCGTTCGTTTGGCGCGGCAAGGCCGCATCGAGCGACTCAAAGAACGTCCGGCCGCGTACTTGAAACGAGCCGGTACCAACGCCGCCCTCGATCTTCTCAGGAGACGAAGGACGGCGGCGGCGGTCGACCTGACCGAGGAAGGGCCGGTATTGGTAGCGGACCGACGCGATGAGCCCGATCGTGTGCTCGACAACATCGCCCTGTCTGGGGCGCTTCGGGAGGCGATCGCCGCACTCAATGACAGAGCGGCGGAGGTTTTTGTCCTGCGCCACATCGAGGGCATGAGCAACGGCGCCATTGCGACCGAACTGGGGACCTCGGCTGCGGTCGTCGCGGTGACCCTCCACCGAGCCCGACGCAAGATCGAACGGCATTTGAAGACACTACTAGGAGGTCAGTCATGAAGACCAAGGAACTGAAGACCACGGATACGATGAAGAATAGCGGCAAGTTGGAATCAGCCGAGACGATCCTGCAACGGGCGACGGAAGAGCTTTGTCGCCAAGCGGACGCTCTCGATCCTGCGGTCGAGGATGCTGCGGTCGCTCGAGCTTGGACTGAGGTGAGCCAGGCCGTCGGGGATCTGGACAGCGTGGAGGCAGAGGAATCCGCGAATAGGATTCTCGATTGTGCGGCTTTGCAGAGTCTCCTGCCGGCCTATCGCGCCGGAGACCTGAAGCCGGAGCGAGCTCTCCTCGTCGAGGACCATGCGCGCTCCTGCGTTCCCTGTCGCCGAGCGCTGCGCGGGTCAGTTCTGGATCCAATGGGCGACGTAGATGCCTCCGATGAGCGAGCCGCGAGTGCTCCGCGACGGAACTTGTGGGCCTGGGCCGCCGCCTGCATCCTTGCGCTGGGGATCGCCTCGACGCTCTACTTTGGTAGTTTCGCCGGACCCCAGGAGGGTTCCTTCGAGCTGGTGTCAGGGGCTCTCTTCGCCTCCCAGGGTGACCTCGTCGGACCGGTTGCGTTGGGTGCGACCGTCGCCTACGGACAAGAGGTCATCACGCCGCGGGGGGAACGCGCCGTGGTAGAACTAGCGGACGGCTCTCGGGTCGAGTTGAAAGAGCGCTCCCGGATGCACGTCGAAGCTCGACGGGGTAGCACGACGATCGATCTTGCCGCCGGCAACATCGTGGTCGAGGCGGCGGATCAGAAAGACGGACGCCTCTACGTGGCGACCGATGACTGCCTCGTGGCCGTCAAGGGCACCGTTTTCTCGGTCAACCATGGAACCCGCGGTTCTCGGGTGGCGGTGTTCGAGGGAGAGGTCGAGGTCAATGAAGGGGGGCGGGATCACAAGCTCAACCCCGGCGACCAGATCTCGACCCGTCCCGGCCTCGGTACGGTAGCGCTGGCCGAGGAGATCGCCTGGAGCGGCAACGCCGAGAAGCACCTCGCCCTACTTCGTGAGTTGTCGAGTCTCAATCTGGAGTTGAGAACGCAACCTCGCCCGGGACTGCGCTACGAGTCGGCGCTCCTCGACATGCTCCCCGCCGAGACCGGCGCATACCTCGCCCTACCCAACCTGTCGTCCTCCATTCGCGAGACGGTGGAACTACTCGAGGCTCGACTTCAGAGTAGTGGCGTACTGACCAACTGGGCCGGTCCGAGTGGTTCGCTCGACGATCTTCGGGAGGCCATCGAACGGGTCGCTCCGCTGGGCGAGCGCTTGGGCGAAGAACTCGTCGTCGCCGGCTGGTGGCGCGGAGAGGACTTCGTTGGACCGGCCTTGTTGGCCGAGACCGGACAGTCCGATTCGCTGCGCGCGGACCTTCGAGCCGAACTCGATCGGCTAGCCGATCACGACCTGGTCCTGGTCGATGACCCCTACGCCTCGGATCTCCCCGAGCGGGGTCTCCTGATCTTTGTCGCAGAGCATGGCGTCGTCGCGGCACCGGGCGCTCAGGCGCTGAGGGAGCTGGTGGATGCGGCCCGCGGGGTGACCAACAACTTCGTGGGCACCACCTTCCACCAACGGCTCAGCGAGCGGTACTCCGCGGGCGTCGAGTCGATTGCGGCCGTCGATTTCGAGCCTTGGGGAGAGCGTGCGGACGCCGACGCGCGTGAACACCTCGCCGCCTTGGGCTTCGACGGAGCTCGCGATCTGATCCTCGAGCAGCGGGGTGAAGGAGACCGCACTCATCGTCAGGCCGTTCTCTCCTTCGCGGGCGAACGAACGGGGGTTGCCTCGTGGCTGGCGGAACCTGCGCCGATGTTGAGCCTCTCCTACATGTCGCCGGATACGACGCTCGTGGCCGCGACCTTGATCGAGGATCCGAGTCGCCTCTTCGCCGACCTTCTCGCCAGTCTGACGGCGGACGAGGTCCAGGAGATCGAGGAAGATCTGTCGAACTTCGAAGCCGAACACGGTTGGGATCCGCGGGAGGACTTCATCGCTTCCTTAGGGGGAGAGGTGGCCCTGGCCCTCGATGGACCGCTGGCTCCCACCCCCTCTTGGAAGCTGGTCATCGAGGTCTTCGATCCCAGTCGTCTGCAGCAAGGGATCGAGCGCTTCGTCGCCGACGCCAACGACCGACTCCGCGAAGAGGGTAAGCCCACCGTCGAGTTGGTGGAAGCTGCGGCGGGATCGTGGATCGTCCGGGGTCAAAGCGACCTGGGTCTCACTCACGAAGCGCACTACGCCTTCATCGACGGCTACATGGTCGCGACGCCAAGCGCCGCTCTTCTCGACCGGGCGCGGCGCTACCACGACACCGGATTCAACCTGCTGAGCGGTGACCGGATTTCGGCCCTACTACCGGCCGACGGTCGGATGAACTACTCGGCCCTCTGGTATCAGAACCTGTCCGACCTTCTCGAGCCGCTCGGTGCTCTCCTCTCTGGCTCCTCAATAGGCGGCGAACTGCCGATCGAGGTCCGTGAAGAGCTCGCTGCGATCGGCGAGGAGATGGGTCCCTCCCTGGTCTACGCGGTGGGTGGCGACACCGAGATCACCCTCTCGGCGACTTCGACGAGGAACCCCCTGGGACTCCTACAGTTGCTCGCCGTGAGAGATCTTCTCGACGCACTGTAGGGAGCTCCCGTCCGGGTGGCGAGAAGGTCGTCGAAACTTCTTGCCACTCGGACGGGTAGTTGCATTCTAGAAGCTGCGGCGAAGTTGGCAGCGACGGGGTTATCATGGCCGAACGGCCGAACGGGAGGGATCGAATTTGCAAGTCGAGACGGAGGGGGAGGGGGAAGCGAACCGCCCGGTGCAGGCTGCATCGAGTGATGCGGCACCCTTGATCGAGACCGAGGGCCTCGGAGTTCGCTTCGGCAAGACTTGGGCGCTCCAGGATGTTTCGGTCAAACTGCAGGGTAAGGCGGTCGGCTTGCTCGGGCCCAACGGAGCCGGCAAGACGACCCTGGTGCATACCCTCCTGGGTTTCCACCGACCCGATCGGGGCTCGGCAAAGGTCTTGGGCTACGACATCGTGCGCCAGGGGCACGATCTCAAGGCGCGGGTCGGCTACATGCCGGAACGCGACTCGTTTGTCTCCGAGATGACCGCGGTCCACTTCGTGCGCCTGATGGGGGAGCTGTCCGGCCTACCCCCCCGAGTGGCCCTCGAACGCGCCCATGAGGCCCTCTTCTTCGTCGGTCTGGGCGAGTCGCGCTACCGCAAGGTCGGGACGTACTCCTTGGGCATGAAGCAGATGGCGAAGCTGGCGCAAGCACTGGTCCACGGTCCCCGTCTGATCTTTCTCGACGAACCCACCAATGGACTCGATCCCCGCGGGCGACAGCGCATGCTCGACTTGATTACTTCGATTCGTGATCGTGGCGAAGCGCGCATCGTCATCTCTTCTCACCTGCTTCGCGATGTCGAGTCGGTGTGTGACGAAGTCCTGGTCCTCAAGGAGGGCCGGGTGGTCAGCTGCCGTAACCTCGAGGAGGAGCGACGCTCGAATCGAAGCTTTCTCGAGATCGAGGTCAGAGACGGAGAGGGATCCTTCGCCGAGGCGGTGGCCGCCTTGGGTTGCGAGGTCGCGGTCCAAGGGCGTCGCCGACTCAAGGTCGTGCTGCCGGCCGATGTCACGGTGGGAGATCTCTACGCGGTAGCCCACGAGCGGCGGACGCAGATTCGGCGCCTGATCTTCAAGCGCGATTCCCTGGAAGATATCTTTCTGCGGGCGATGGAGGTGGACCATGGCGGTCTTTGATCAGGGCTATCGGGTCTATCGAGGAGCCTTGACCCCGGCGGCGGGGCGCTTCCTCATCCTCGCTCGTTACGCCCTGCGGGTGGCGGTGAAGAGCCGACGGACTCTCGTGTTTCTGGTGCTGTCGGGGATGGTGCCGCTGATCGCGGCCATCATCATCTACCTTCATCACAACGCCGAGGCGATCGCCATCCTGCGCATCCCGATCGCCGAGATTCTGCCAATAGATGGCAAATTCTTTCTCTGGCTCCTGCGGGGGCAGGGCATCGCCGCGTTCATGGTCTTTCTGAGCGCGGGTTCGACGCTCATCTCCGCCGACCTGCGCGACAATGCGCTACCGCTGTACCTATCGCGTCCGATCTCACGCGGGGAGTACGTCCTCGGCAAGCTGGTAGTGCTGTTGATCTTGGGATCGGCCGTGACCTGGGTGCCCCTGCTCCTTCTTTTTTCCCTTCAAACCTCGCTCCAGGGATTCTCCTGGGCCTTCGACCATCTGCGTTGGGGAGTTGGGCTCTTTGTCGGATCCTGGGTCCTCATGATCCTGCTCGGCCTCGTGGGCCTGGCGATCTCGGCGGCCCTTCGCGCCAAGGCTGCGGCCGAAGCGGTGTTCGCGGGCTTCTTCTTGCTCACTCCGTTATTGGGGAAGGTGATCGATGAGACCCTGCGCACCGATTGGGGGGTCCTGCTGAATTTCGTGGCTGTCTTGGACTCGATCTGGTTGGGTCTTTTTGGGCTGAAGGCGTCGAGCGACGTTTCGGCGATGACCGCCTGGTGCGTGGTGATCGCTTTCGGCCTCATGGCCGCTTGGGTCCTGCACCGGCGCATTCGGGCCTACGAGGTGGTGGGATGAGCGGGGCTCTCATTCGTTTCGACGATGTGTCGAAGTTCTATGGGGAGGTCTTGGGGGTCAATCGAGTCGATCTTCAGATCGGTCCCGGCATCACCGCTCTGGTGGGACCGAACGGCTCCGGCAAGAGCACTTTGATGAACCTGATGACCGGCCTCCTCGAGCCCAGCCAGGGTCGAGTCGAGATCTTCGGCAAGGCTCCCCATGGAGCCCCTGAACTCTTCGATCAGGTTGGGTACTGCGCGCAGTTCGATTCCTTTCCGCGGGGCGTTACCGGACGTCAGTTCATCGCGGCCTACCTGCGACTCCACGGTCTCTCCCAGCGTGAGGCGGACGCCCGAGCCCTGCAGGCGATCGAGCGTGTAGATCTCCTGCCCGCGGCCGGCAAGAAGGTCGCGGCCTACAGCAAGGGGATGAGGCAAAGGATCAAGCTGGCCCAGGCGTTGGCCCACGATCCCCAGATCCTGGTCCTCGACGAGCCGCTCAACGGTTTGGATCCGATGGCTCGCGCTGAGCTGATTGAACTCTTTCGAGAACTAGCGGCGGCGGGTCGGCATGTGATCCTCTCGAGTCATATCCTCCATGAGGTCGATGTGGTCGCCGATGAGGTGGTGTTGATTCACCAGGGCTATGTCATGGCCAAGGGAGATATCCCTGAGGTCCGCGAGGAGATGGTCGACCATCCGCTGGAGATTCTGCTGCGTTGTGCGACCCCATCCCTGGTGGCGTCGGAGCTCTTCGCTCACGATCACATTCTCGAGGTCAGGCTACACGAGGACGGAGGAGGATTGATGGTCAAGACCCGACAAGCGGATAGTTTCTATCTCCTGCTCAACGATCTCGTCAGCTCCGGCCGGATCGACCTCGAGGCGGTGGCGCCGGCGGACGACGATGTCATGGCGGTCTATCGCTACCTGGTGGGATCGGAAGGGGGGACGCTATGAGTGCGACGAGTCGTCGTTTGATGGGCGTGGCCCGCCTCGAGTGGCGTCGCCAGCTGGCGCCCGGACGGACCCTCTGGCTGGTTTTCTTGGCGATGGGACCGGTCGCCGTCATGGCGATCATGGCGTGGATGACCCACAAGTTCGGGCCGCCCCCCGGAACCAGCGAAATGCGCGAGATCTTCGGACAGTTCTTCCAGGGAATGGTGGTCCGGGGTGTCCTCTTCTTCGGTTGCGCGACGATCTTCCTCGGCCAGATCCGGGGAGAACTCGATCAGCGCAGCTGGCACTATTCCCTGCTGACCCCGATCCCACGCTGGCAGCTCGTGATCGGCAAGTACATCGCCGGCGTTCTTCTGGCCTGGGCCCTCTTCGTGGTGTCGAGCGGTTTATCACGGGCGATCTTCCAGCTCACCCTCGGCACCCCGGGGTTCGCTGACCCGGGCGTCCAGAAGGAACTTCTGGGCTACATGGCGATGGCGGCGTTGGGCTGCCTGGCCTACGGCGCTTTCTTCTTGGCGGTCGGGACTTTGCTGCGCGGTCCCGGCTACATCGTAGCCGTGTACTTCCTACTAGAGTGGATCCAGTTCCTCCTGCCGCCGGGACTCAAACAGCTCTCCGTCGTTCACTACCTCCGAACGTTGTCGCCGGTACCCCTCTCGGAAGGACCCTTCGCTCTCCTCGCCGAGCCTTCACCGGCCTGGTGGGTGGTCTCGCAGCTCTTGATCTACACCCTGGTGGGAGTGGGCCTCGCGGTGTGGAAGGTGAGCCGAGCCGAACTCGACTACCGCTCGTAGGACCCTAATATTCTTCTCTCGCGGCCAGTCTTCAACGGCACAGCGAGAAGTGACGGTAGAAGTCAGCTAGGGCCTCGACATCGAGCGCGTCGGCCGTCTCGAGTGGGGTAGCTCCCGTAGCCTCCACCTCCGGTCGCACCGCCGGAGGATCGACCTCGAATCCTGGATCCTCGGCGGGCAGTTCACTCGGTTCCGAGGGAGCCGGGAACGAGGGGTCCGAGCCTCGATTGTCAGGTCCAAAGCTGATACCCAGACGGAGGCGATCGTCGTCGCAGGCGACATAGGTGAGAACCTGAAGGCCCTCGATGGAGTCGCCGCCGGAATCGAACTCTCCACGGTAGGCAGCGAAGAGGTGTTCGACCCCTTCGATGTCGAAGCGTCCCCTTTGCACGGGATGGTCGAAATCAAGCTCCACATCGACGTTGACGTTGTCGAAGAAATCGGGTCGCTTGTCCCCACCCTGGAGGTAGTCGATGAGGTCTTGCCGCTGGCCAGCGAAGGCCCGGCTGTCGAGGTAGATGAAGCCGCGCTCGTGGAAATCTTTGGGCTCGCCGCTCGCGTCGGGCTCTTGGTCCGTGAGCATCGCCAGGTCCATGACGAAGGGGATCGAGACGCCGAGCATCGGGTAGTAACCCTCGGGAAACTCCTCGACGCCGAGGATCGAGGCGACTTTCTCGGCACGCGCCGAGGGGTCGGCCATGCTCTCCGCGAACTTCTGGCCCTTGCGGGCGAGGAGGGTGACCCCTACGACCATGATCACCACGGCAAGGACGACGGCCAGCCCACAACCCAAGAACATGTAGAGGCAGGGCGACGTCTTTCGCCGGTTCCCTTCCGATGGGTAATCGTTCATCTTCTCTACATCCGGTCTGGAGTGGGGATTCCGAGGATGCGAGCCAGGTCCATCAGGGCCTTGGAGAACACTCGCGTGGCGACCAAGCGGACTCGGCGGAGGTCCTCGTTCTCTTCATGCAACATCGGGTGACGGTGGTATAGGGCGTTGAACTTCTGGGCTAGATCGAGAGCATGGCGAGCGATGAGGGAGAGTTCCAGGGTGCTTCCCGCCTTCTCGAGGGTGTCGCCGATCTGGGCCGCGCACAGGACGAGATCCCAGAGGTCGTCGCTCCATAGCTCTTCCGGTAGTTGGCGGGCGATCTCGGGGGCGACTTCAGTCTCGAGTCCCGAGGCTGCCAGTTTGCGGCGGATGTTCTCCGCTCGGACCAGGGCGTACTGGAGATAGGGTCCCGACTCCCCTTCAAACGATAGAGCCTCGCTGAAGTCGAAGGCGATGATGCGATGAGTCGACGCCTTGACCATGAAGAAACGGAGGGCGGCGACGGCGATGTCGCGAGCGAGTTGGGTGAGCTGGTCCGCCGCCAACTCGCGGTCGCGGGACTCGATCTCCTCTCGGGCCTTGGCGATGAGTTGGTCCATCAAATCGTCCGCCTTGACCCCGACCCCCTTGCGTCCCGACATCTCGAGGGACTTCCCCTCCTCGTCGGGATCCGCGTCGTCGTCGATATAGCCTAGCTGTCGGGCGGTGTCCGTCGAGAGGGCGACCATCTCGTAGGCGAAGTGCACGGATCGTTCGGCGGCCTCGGGATGACCCAACGCCTCCAGGCCGGCACGGACGATCTTTTGCAGGTAGCTCTGGCGGATGTCGATGACGTTGATGACGTCGTGGGCGCCGCCGAAGCTCGGATGCTTCGCGACTCCGTCGGTGGTGGTCGTTTGCCACAGCTCCTGCTCGTCCCAGTACCGATACTCGAAGTCGCGCCCGAGGAGTCCGAACTTCCACAACTGGTACGCGATGTCCTTGCCGACGTAGGTGACGGTACCGTCGGACCGCACGATGACCTTGTCGGGGTCCTCGAGACCGGCGAACTCCTCGGACTCGGCGAGCGGCATGACCCAACAGCCCTCGTTCTTTCCCGAGTTCTCGAGATGGATCGCCCCGCTGGCGACCAGTCGATCGAAGGCCTGACGGAAGAAGTCGAGTCCCAGGATGTCGCTCTCGTGGGTCAGAAGGTCGTAGGAGATGTCTAGCCGGGCCATCGTCTTCAGGTGACGCGCGACGATGCGTCGAGCTACGAGGCGGCCGATGTCGGCCCGTGGACCGCTACCCGACTCGAGTTCGTGCAGGGTAGAGCGGCGGAGAGTGAGCCGTTCCGGATCCTCCTCGAACCAACGTCCGACCTGACTGTAGAGGTCCCAGCAGTAGTAGTCGAAGGGTTCCGGGATCGCCGCCACCGCCGCCGCGTCGAGGCCTTGAATGTCCAAGAAGCCGACCACCACGTCGGCGACCTGTACACCGGTATCGTCGATGTAGTTCTGCACCTCGACGGTGTGACCGAGTTCCCGCAGGGTCTTGGCCAGGATGTCGCCGAGGACCGAGTTGCGGAGATGACCGATGTGCGCGGCCTTGTTGGGATTGATATTGGTGTGCTCGATGACCGTCTTGCTGCCGGCCGCCGAGGGGGCAACGGCCGATTCGGCGAGGAGGTGGGCCGCTCCGGCCGAACGCTGGAGGAAGGCATTGAGGTAGCCAGCTCCGGCGATCTCGACGGAGCGAACCTCGGGGGGAAGCTCGAGTCCTTCGAGGATCTCGGTCGCTATCTGCCGCGGGTTCCTCTTCACCACTCGAGCTAGGTGGAGGGCGGCCGGGAAAGCGATATCACCGAGGTCTCGTCGCGGCGGAATCTCGACTACGGGGTCGTGGTCCACCTCGTAGAGATTGCGAATGCGGTCGGCGAGTCGACGGGTGAGTTCGGACTTTACGGAGCTCCACATGGCGTGCGAGTGTATCCTGCTTCCAACTCGAGACTGTGGTCAAGGGTGGGAGAGCCCACACGGAGAATCTGGTCAGCGCGAGGAGCACTGCGGTGTGACTCGAGATGCAAGGGATCCATGGCGACCCGGGTCGCAGATGCCGAGCGCCCTGCGGGTTGCGGTGTGGCAGATGTTGGTTTTCTGGCCCCGCACTGGGCGGCGCACCTCGTCCCGGAGCCCAGGGAATTCGCAACGGGACTCGAATACAGTGGTCCAGTAGTCCCTAGAGGCGACTCGATAGGTGCCAAGGCTGCTTCACCGATGATATGATACGTCGGCTATGGGGAGTGATACGCAGCAAGTTGCAGGTAGAAGCCTTTCGATTACGATGAGAGAGACTCGTCTGGATCTCATCGAGGGCGAGCTACTAGAACAGGATGTCGAGGTTTTGGTCAATCCGGCCAATGAGGATCTCCGATTGGATGAGGGGATCAGTGCCCAACTTCTCGCTGCGGGCGGTCCCTCGATTCAAGAGGAGTGTGAGCGCGTCGGCGGCGCGGCCGTCGGTACTGCGGTGATGACCGGCGCTGGCGAACTGTCGGTCAAGCACGTGATCCATGCGGTGGGTCCGCACTACGGTGAGGCCGAAGCGGATCGCAAGCTCTCTTCGGCGGTTCGTTCCTCTCTCGCTCTGGCCGAGCGCCACGGTATGGTGTCGATCGCCCTGCCGACGATCTCGGCCGGCGACCGCGGCTTCCCGATGGACCGAACGGCGCGCATTACCCTGACCGAGATTCAGCGCTACATCCAGGGCGGCACCAAACTCGAGCAGGTGGTGGTCGTCCTCCCCGGTGATGGCGTGTTCGACATCTTCAAGCGCGAACTCCGCCGCGGCTTCCGCTAACCGCGGCGCGAGACCTCACTCCAGACGGGTGGCCCAGAAGCAAGCTTCCATGGTCTTGGAGAGTGGCGCGATATCTCGAACGGCGTCGGGATTGGGGTGAGAGGCAGCCCCACTAGACGTCGCAGCCGGACCTAGGGGGCTACATACGCTCCGCGGTGAGTCGTAGGGCCCTCAGTTGGCGCTCGATCATCGCCACCCAGAGGCGGTCGAGGCGCAACCACTTCAAGGGGTGCGACAGGGGGCCGGAGAACTGACTGCGGGCCCGAACGCGACAACCGTCAGGGGCGCTCTGAAGGTAGTACTCCTGCCGCAGCGGCGTTCCCATCCAGAGGGTCGACCAAGCTAGTGCCTTGTCGTCGGCACAGAGGGCGACACGGGGCTTGATGGTGACTTTCATGCGTCCGATCTCGAGGCTGGCTTCGAAGCGCGATCCTTCTCGTAGAGGCTTGAAGTCGGCGCTGCGCGCGAAGCGCACTGCCGGCCACCACTGAACCCAACTCCTTGGCTCGACCAGGAGACCGAAGATTCGATCGGCGGGCGCGGCGACGTGGGTCTGTTCTTCATAAACCACTGGCGGACCGTTCTTGGCTCGTCGCCTCTCGGGCGCGAGGCCACTCAGGTAACGAGGTAGGCGTAGGCGCGGACCTGAATTCGAGCTCGCGACTCGAAGCCGCTGCCGAACAAGGCGAAGGAACACTCCTCGGCCATGACGGGAAGCACCACGAAGCCGTCGAAACTCTCGCCATCGGCGTATGCCGGGACGATCGGTTCGATCTCGGCCAGCTTCATCCAGTGATCCTCGTGCGGATCGATCCGAGCGCGAAGTTCCAGGTAGGCACGGTCGAGGTCGATGGTACGGCGACTGGACGGATGCCAGGCGGAGACCAGCAGTCGCAACTCGTCATAGGGCGCGGTACGGACCCGGGGCTCCTCGCCCACCGTCAGGGGAAGACCGAAGGCCCCTCCTCCGTCGGTGGCGAAGATCTCCGGGGTGACGTCGAAGATCACCTGCTTGGGGGGCGGAGCCTGGGGATTCGAGGTGGTATTCGACATGACAGGACTGTAGGGG
>JAIOJS010000372.1 GCA_019911795.1 Thermoanaerobaculia bacterium
TCTCTCGCTCCGACCGGGACCGAGATGGTGACTTCTGAGTTCTGGGCTACCTTTCCGGGTTGGGTGGTTGGCGGACTGACCTTCTTGGTATGCGGTGGCCTCGCGGTCTACTTTCTCGGCTCGAAGGGGTTCTGCACCTACGCCTGCCCCTACGGTGCTGCATTTTCGGTGGCCGACCGCCTGTCACCGATGAGGATTCGCGTGACCGATGCCTGTGCTGGGTGTGGTCATTGCACGGCAGTTTGCACCTCGAACGTTCGGGTCCACGAAGAGGTCCGCGACTTTGGCATGGTGGTCGACAGCGGATGCATGAAGTGCCTCGATTGCGTGAGTGTCTGTCCCAACGATGCCCTCTATTACGGCGCGGGCCCCATCCCACTCTTCACACCGCGTCGAGCGAGTGGTCCGAGCATGGAGCGGTATCCTCTGACCTGGCTGGAGGAGATGGTGATCGGAGTGGCCTTCCTCCTCGCCTTCCTTACGTTCCGCGGTCTCTACGGCGCCGTACCTCTTCTCTTTGCCCTGGGGCTCTCCGGGATCCTCGCGTACCTCTCGCTCCTCTCCCTGCAGTTGGTGACTCGGCCCCATTTGGCATTCAAGTCTTGGCGGCTCAAACGATCGGGGCACCTCCTTCCGGCGGGTTGGTTGTTTGCCGTCGCGATGGTCGCGGTCGCCCTCTTCTGGATTCATAGCGGCGTGGTGCGCTGGTCCATTTCCCGGGGGGATCGGGCCACGGGGGTCCTTGCTGCCTACCAGGCTCCGGTCTACAACCTCACCCTGTCGACACCCACCCTCCCCGAGGCGAGCCGTCGGGTGCTCGAATCCGGGGTCGAGGCCTACCGTCGCGCTCGGAATCTCGGTCTCGTGGACACCCACGGAGCTGCGGCTCGTCTGGCACAGATGGAGGGTCTCCTGGGCCACACGGAGGCCGCCACCGAGCTTGCTCAGGAAGCGATTGCGCGCGGCGAGCTTGCGGGTCAGATGCACCAGCTTCTCGCGCGGATGGCGTTCGATCGGGGGAGCGTAGCCGAAGCCGAACGACAGCTCGATCTCGCGCTCAGGGCCGACCTCCACGACCCACGTCCCCTCAGCAGCCTCGGGATCGTTCGGATCCAACAAGGGGACCTGGCGGGGGCTGAGGCGGCTTTCAGAGAGGTAGTCGAAGCCTTCGGAGAGACGGCAGCACGGGTTTACGATCTCGGTCTCGCCGAAGCCTACGCCGGCGATGCCGAGGCCGCGGTCCGAGAGTTCGAACGTGCCCTCACTCTCGATCCGAGACACCTTCCGGCCCGCGAGAACCTGGCTGGACTCCTCGCCGTGTCCGGACGGTACGAAGCGAGCGTGGGGCACTACCAGGTCGCCATCGCCCAGTCTCCCTCGGACGCCACCACCCGGGTTCTCTGCGGACAGGTCCTCATCCAGCTGGGGCGGTCCGAGGAAGCGGCGGAGCAGGCGAAGGCCGCCCTCCGCCTGGAGCCGGGAATGCCGGCGGCCGCGACCCTTCTGAGGGTGGCCAGTCAAGGCGTTTGAACCGAGAGGAATAGCTTCTTGGTGTTGGCGAAAGGGGGCGGACTAACGTTTCCCTTCTCACCGAGCGGAATTCCGTGTACTCTTGGATGAGCTCATATAAACTCGGACCGAAGAGTCTCGGGCGTGCCATGCGGCGGCGCCGAGAGCCGAGAACCAGAGCCGACGGGGGTTGCACAACCATCCGGGGCCGGGTCTACCTCTTCGGAACCTCGTCACATTCAGCCCCAGAGGAAATCGATCTCATGGACAAGTCGACCCCATTTTCCGCCGCGGCGCTCGCCGTTGCTCTCTTTCTCACACTTCTTCTCGCCCTAGTTCCGACCTTCGTGGCGGCTTCCGGTGGGGGTGATGTCACCGATCCCGAAATGGTTCGCCAGTTGGCGGGTGGACAGCTCGAGGCAAATCCTCAGCGGACCCCCCAGGGAGCCCTTAGCGTCGGGCCCGATGTGACGATCATCGACCTTAGCGGTGTCTCCAACTACACTTCCACGCCATCCCCTTCGGGCACTCCGTCGGCATGCCCTGACGGCTACCCCGCGGGCGACTGCCGTGGCTACTCGGTGGGGACAAACTCCTGCAACATCGGTAGCGTGCCGATCGATTGGTGCGATCAGACATCGGGCTGCCGCAACACGACCGATGCATGGCATCCACTTGCGGCCACCAACACCGACGTCCCGGTCATCGGCCAGAGTCTCTACCGTCTCAAGGACGGGCGTTTCGAGCAGCTCGGTCTGAGCTACCTCAAGCATGGCTTTCTCTCGACGAACTCGACTGACAGCGAGTGTGAATGGAACAACAACGGTGTTCCGAGCACCTCGTGTGTCGGACCTCCCACCTCCGGCAACCAACTAGGCGTTGGTTGCACCGACTTCTACGGATCGAGCCTGAACGGGTCGCGACCGCTCGGCAAGCGTTCGCAGGTGAACGTTGCGGACGGAGACCATCCCAATTCAGAGGCCGGTGGTCAGACCAACGATGACTACGACCAACATATCGTGGTGGCCGAGAGCGATCTCGATCCCGCCAAGAACGTTGGCGCCCTCTACTGGGTCCAGGGACAGTATGTCGTTCGCGACGACGCTCGGGCCGGGAACGGGCTCAACAACACCTCGTACCGCGCCACCAGCGTAGGCAGTCTGCCCAACCTCGACCTCACCCTGACCGGAACGACCTTCCGCGAGCTCCCCGTCCTCGAGGCGTGGAAGGCGGCCGATCCCTCGGTCGAGCTCGTGGTCGCCGACCGCATGACATTCTTTACGGGCGATCTCGTGGATCCGCCCGGGGCGGGGTTTCACGCGGACCACACGGTGAAGGAACGCTTCGTAGCCGCCCGACGGTTGTCGGTCAACGATGGCGTTCTTCCGTTTCACTGGGAGATCGTGGTCCAGAATTTGAACTCCGACACCTCGGCCCATCAACTGGTGGTGGACCTGGGCGGAGCCGCAACCATCGGCAACGCGGGGTGGCACGGAGTTCCGTTCCATTCGGGAGAGGTCTGGGCCACTGATCCATGGGACGTGGTCGTCGATCAGGGCAACGGCACGGTCACTTGGTCAACCGACGACTTCGCGACCGACCCGGACGCGAACGCCTTGAGGTGGGGGCAAGTCTTCACCTTCTGGTTCGACTCTGACGTTGGGCCAGAGAACGAGACGACCACTCTCTCGACCTTCAAGATCGTGGACACCCTAACTCTCCCATTCACCGGTGAGCTGCCTGTGCTCTTCATCGACGGGTTCGAGACCGGCAACACGACGAACTGGTCCGCGACGTCGCCCTGAGTCGTCGCTATCGGAAGATGGCGAGGAGGGATCCCCTCCGGTTCTTGTCGTGGCTTGCGACGTCCGGTGGACGGATCCCTCTGTGTTGTCATTCCGGAGTCTCTCGAGCTCAACTCCTTGGACCGCAGCCGTAGCTGAGGGCATCGCTCTCGAGAGCATGATCGTGCGACAATCGAAGCCGTGCGTAGTTCCTGGCTCGAACTGAAGGTTCCCCCTGTGGTAGTAGTGATCCTGGCGGCGCTCTTGATGAAGCTGTTGGCGAACCGAGTGGACTTTCTACCGCTACCAGGTCGACTCGAGGCGGCAGTGGCCCTTACGTTCCTGGGGCTCGGGGTGGGTTTGATCCTCACGGCCTCGCGGAGCTTTCGGCGGCACAGGACCACCGTAAACCCCACGCGACCGACTCGCTCCAGGCGGCTGGTGACAACCGGTCTCTACCGTTGGTCCCGCAATCCGATCTATCTGGGACTGCTGTGCTTGTTGGTGGCGTGGGCATTTCGGCTCTCCTCGCCAGCGAGCCTGGTGTTGACTCCGCTCTTCGTTCTCTACCTCAACCGCTACCAGATCGTTCCGGAAGAACGTGCGCTGGAGAAGATCTTCGGCGAAGCATTCGAAGAGTTCTGTCGGCAAACCCGGCGCTGGATCTAGGAGCAAGGACAGAGATAGGGAGACATGATGAGCACGAATTGGACGGTTGGCGACCGCAGGAACGGCCACCCCAGGAGAACACGCATCCTGGGAGGGCCTGTCAGGTTCTCGTGGCACCAGAAGGTAGTCGAGGTAGCCAAGACATGACGGTCGCGGTGATTCTTGTAGTTTCGAGTGCCGGAATCGTAGGAGCGTTGGGGGCCGCCCATCTGATCATGACCTTCTGGGGGCCGAAGCTGCTGCCTCGGGATCGGCAGTTGGCCAAGGCGATGGATTCAGTGTCGCCGGTGATCACCCGCCAGACAACAGTCTGGCGCGCTTGGCTGGGCTTCAATGCCAGTCATAGCCTTGGGGCGATTCTCTTTGGCCTGGTGTACGGCTACTTAGCTCTCGTGCACGGTGAACTGTTGTTCACCTCGCCGTTTCTTCAAGCGGTCGGACTCATCTTCTTGGCGAGCTTGGTCGTGTTGGCCAAGGTCTACTGGTTTGTCAGTCCTTTGCTCGGGGCCTCCTTGGCACTGGCTTGTTTCCTGGCGGGTCTGCTACTCCACTAGCCCCTGGTGCGCCTGAGTCAGAGGCCCGTTGCCCACTCTCGGGGGAAGACCTTCCGCTACGGGAAGAGTACTCTCGTCGTACTCGTCGCTGGATCTAGCGGTATGGTCGACCTCCAAGCGAGCCAGCGCACCATCGACCTCATCAAAGGTACAATCTAGGCCGTGGCCATGAAGTCGAACGTGCGTTTCTTTCTGATGATGCTGGGACTTGCAGCGTTGCAGGCGGGCTTGATCCTATGGGGCCTGCGCTTCGATCAGCGATCGGCAAGGCTGCAGACACTCCAGCGCGCTCCTACCGCTCCCCCGCTGCAGGAGTTGCACGGAGGGCTACGTCACGCCGCCTCAGGAGAGACCGTCTATGTACCGGTGTACTCGCATATCTACGCCGGAGGGGGAACTACCCATCTTCTAGAGGCCACCCTAAGTATTCGCAACACGGACCGTGAACAATCCATCGTGATCAACTCGGTTCGCTACTACGATACCGAGGGCCGGGAGCTCGAAGAGTACTTAAGTACGCCGGTGGTCTTGAACCCACTTGCTTCGACCGACTTCTTGGTCGAGTCTCGGGACGAGGCCGGCGGAACGGGAGCGAACTTCTTGGTCGATTGGACCGCAGAGGGTGTCGTGACGGAGCCCGTGATCGAAGCGGTGATGGTCAACGTGGAAGGGAGCCGAGCCTTCTCCTTCGCTCGCCCTGGCTATCCTCTCTCGAAGTTTCCACTCGCTAGAGCCGACTGAGACCGCTGCTCTCGGCCTCCCGGAGATCGGCGGAGAGGGTCTCGCGATCGAGCCGTCCCCGGCGGTTCGAGACCACCCTAAGGTCAGCGTCGAGGACGATAGTGTAGGGGATGGCCAGGCCGTCGTAGCTGCGAAAGGTTGCTTCGTTGCCAAGGACGACGAGGTAGGGTATCGAGTTCTTGGCCTGAAACGAGGCAACGACCTCGGTGCCATCTTCATCCAATGCGATGGCGACGACCCGGGCTTGTCCCGACGAGTCGATCTCGGCGAGGAGGGGGATCTCCTCCAGACAGGGTAGGCACCAGGTTGCCCAGAACGCGACGACCACCGGTTGGCCGTGGAGGGAAGCGCTGTCGATGCGTTCGCCGGCGGTTGTCTCTAGGGTGAAGGAGGGTGCCG
The DNA here is from genome assembly GCA_019911795.1 of Thermoanaerobaculia bacterium. Lineage (GTDB taxonomy): Bacteria > Acidobacteriota > Thermoanaerobaculia > Multivoradales > JAIOJS01 > JAIOJS01. Next base: position 5,657 of record JAIOJS010000372.1, read on the forward strand.
GACTGCCCTTCGTCAGGGGTACTCGCGGTTGGGTCCCAGAACAGGCGAGGACGAGGCTAGCGGCGAGCAGGCTCATCCAGTGGCTGGCTGTCAGTACTTTCATAGTGCTTTCACGATGGGGGGATGACGATGTAGGCGCCATGCTTAGGTGGAGAGATCACGTGGGACCGGTGGACGCTGGCCCGGATTCGCTGAGTGCCTTGCCAAGAAAGATCCCCGGTCGGCGCTCGAGCATACGCTGCATCGAGGCGCGCATCCGACTGCGGACGAGATCATGGACTTCGGCGATGACTCTGGCATCCGTCGCAGCCTCGGCCGGGTACTGGTCCTGGACCGGGATCGGCTCGAGAAACTCGGTATGCCACTTAGAGGGTAGGGGCAGGGGCGTAGTCACGGGAAAGTAGGGCCAGAGGGTGTAGCGCGAGAACGCAGGCCAACGAAAGCGAGCCCACAGGGGAAAGATCTCGGCACTACCGACGGTGACGAAAGGGACGATCGGAACCCCATTGCGAATCGCCATGGTGACGAACTCACCACGTCCCAATCTTCTGATGCGGTAAGCCTCTCGATAGAGAGTAAAGGCGCCGCGAATGCCTTCTGGGTAGACCCCGAGCAGGTGCCCACCCTGGAGGACCCAATCGGCGTTCTCCTGGTTGGCAAGGAGCCCCCCGAGCTTCGTCATGTAGGGAGCGAGGAAGGGAAATTTGGTCAGGGAGGGGTGGATGAGAAAGCGAGGGTAGCGCGACCGTCGTGTCGCCATTCCGTGCAAGGCCATGACGCCGTCCCATGGTTGGAAGCCTCGATGTATCCCGACCAGGACCGCGCCTCCCCGTTCCGGGACATGGTCGATGCCGGCAATCTCGACTCGCCAGTAAAGGTCGTGGAGGAAGCGGAAGAGGGTCCTGCCGAGGAGGTCGATGTAGGGCTTGTCGAAGCCATACGGGTCGTCGTGGGAGGGCACGGCTGGGCGGGAACCGGCGTTACGGACTACGGGTGTATTCTCCTCGTCGGCAGGGTCCGGTGAAGGGGATGCCGAGTCCGGAACCTGAGAGCGTCGCCACTCGGTGCCATCGAGGGTGGACGGGTACCGTCGGTAGTCGAGTTGTCCTCGGGCTGACGTCCAACGTTGGGCGAGGGCCAACAAGCCACCGGGGAGAGGAATGCCACGGCGACCGAGAGAGCGTAGCAACGGGCGGAGGCGTCGGGCCCCCTCGGGGGCGAGATGGACCGTCTTAGAGGTCGCGGCCCGACCGCTAGCCAGGTCCCGAAGGGCGGCGGCGAGAGCGGACAGAGGGAGCAGTTGTAGGGGCGGGTCGAAGCCGAGCGGTACCCAGGGGAAGCGGCCGACAAAGAGCCTTCCCAGGCCCGGCTGAGGGTAACCTCGCGGCCCCCAGGGTGGCGGCAGCATCGCGGTCGCTCTCAGTAGGGTAATGCGGGTCGACCCGCAGTTGCTACCGACCCTTTCGACGGTGGCTTCTAGTTCTCTCCAATTCTTGGCGATCGGGTTGCTGCGCCGCTGTGAGGGCGCAGCTCCCTCTCCGACCGGACCCGGATGGTGAGGGTTGGGCTCGTGGACCGCCGCCGAGGCGACCACGATGCAGTGCGCCACTGAGGCCTCTCGGCAGCAGTGCAGTACCGTGGCGGCATCTGATGGATCGGGCTCACAATTGCTTC
>JAIOJS010000373.1 GCA_019911795.1 Thermoanaerobaculia bacterium
CCACAGTTGGCTCGGATTGGGGTGCTTCGCCGACCCTACCGGGACGACGAGTCCCCGACGGCGTCGACCGATCCCATTCCAGTGGAACTCGAAGTCGCCGTCCAAGCGGGTCGGGTTCACTTCATCGACAATTCACCCTGCCCGTGGTCGTCCACCGTTCTACGGTCGCAGCTCTCCGATCGCGGAGCGGACGTTCGCTCAGCCTTCGATCCCCTGGTGCTAGACTACATCGACAAGTACGAGCTTTATGAGTAACGAAATCGCTGAATCGCCATCCACCCTCGCCGACGCTACTTCGGAAGATACCGGTCAAGAGGACTCCACTCTTCGAGAGGACTCCACCCTGGTTGCGATTCGCGCCGCCGTGGCTTGTGCCCTGGATCGCAAGGCTGAGGACGTCAAGGTTCTCGACCTGGTGGGTCTCACCCAAGTCGCGGACTACTTCGTTCTCTGCAGTGGCGCCAACCCGCGCCAGGTCCAGGCGATCTCTGACGCAGTAGAGCGCAAGTTGCGTGACCTCAAGGTCCGGCCGCGACACATCGAAGGCTATCGACGGGGTCGCTGGATCCTTCTCGATTACCTCGATTTCGTCCTCCACGTCTTCCACCAGGAGGAGCGTACTTTCTACTCCCTGGATCGACTGTGGAGCGATGCGACGGACATCACGGCCAAGGTCCTCCCCGCGACTGAGAAGAAGAAAGCCGACGCTACCGCTTCCAGCGACTTCTAGTTTCCAGCCGCCCTCTCTAGTTTCCAGCCGCCCTCAGAGGGGGCGCCTTAGATGGGACGATTCAGAGGGCTGTAGTGTCCCCCTAGCGACCCTTCCATTCGGCCTGACGCTTCTCCAAGAAAGCGGAGACGCCTTCCTTCATGTCCTCGGTGGAGAAGCAGAGACAGAAGAGGTCACGCTCGTAGAGGATTCCCTCCTCGATCGCGAGGCGCTCAGAGGCACGGAGTGATTCCTTGGCCACCTTGAGGGTGAGAGGGCTCATCGAAGCGATGCGTTGGGCTAGCTCCAGAGTCTTGACTCGTAGTTCCTCGTGGGGATGTACGATGTCGACCAGCCCGATCCGCAGCGCCTCGTCGGCGCGGATCATGTCGCCGGAGAGGATAAGGCGCATCGCCTGTCCCATGCCCACGAGCCTCGGGAGGCGCTGGGTTCCGCCTCCCCCCGGAATTATGCCGAGCTTGATTTCGGGCTGACCGAAGCGGGCTTGATCGGAGACGATTCTCATGTCACAGGACATGCTGAGCTCACAGCCGCCGCCGAGACAGAACCCGTTGATCATCGCGATAACCGGCTTGGGGAAGGTGGACATGACGTCGTAGAGACGCGGGATGCGCATGGCATGACGCTGGTCCATCGGAGACCGACCGTCAAACTCGCTGATATCGGCGCCGGCGATGAAGGCCTTGTCTCCGGCCCCCGTGATCACCAGACATCCGACGCTATCGTCGTTCTCGAGCGCGGTCAGATGCTCGAGCATCTCGTCACGTACTTGCTGTGAAAGGGCGTTGAGCTTCTCGGGGCGGTTGATGGTGAGGATGGCGACGCGTCCCTCGCGTTCGACGAGGACGACGGACTGGTTGGACTCGGACATGGGTATCTCCTGAGGGTCGATCTGGGTTAACGGTGTTTCCAGGTAGGACGCCGCCGCTCCATGAACGAGGCGATCCCTTCGTGCATGTCGGCGGTGGCGACCAACTCGGTCAGGTACAGCGCCTCGGCGGCGGGGAGCGCTTGTTCGAAGGGCAGGCTTTCCCCGAGTCGGGCCGCTCGCTTGAGGAGTCGACTCACTGGGACGCTGTTGCTGTCGAGCGTCGTGATCATTTCGTCGAGGGCCCGGTCGTAGTCTTCGTCGGCGACGACTCGGGTAACCAGGCCCCAGCGCTCGGCTTCGGCGGCGTCCAGCGTGCGCCCGGTGAGCATCAGGTCGAGGGCGCGGTCCCAGCCAAGCCGTTGAGGATAGAGCGCGGCGGCGACGGGGGGGTAACAGCCGAGTTTGATTTCGGGAATTCCGAACTTGCTCCCCGCGGAGGCTACGATGAGATCGCACACAGCGGCGAGTTCGAGACCGCCCCCGAGGCAGTGACCCCGGACCGCAGCGAGCGTGACCATCGGCAGGTCGTAGAGGGCCATGAGGGCGCGGTGGAAGGTCGTAAGGGTGGGTTCGATCTTGTCGGCGACATGATCTTCGACCGCCACTCCGGCCGAGAAGGCCCGGTCCCCAGCGCCGCGCACGACGAGGACCTGAAGGTCCTGGCGTTCACGCAGCGAGTCGATGATCTCTGAGAGCGCGGTGAGCGCTTCCAGGGTCAGGATGTTGAGTGGGGGATTCGAGATCGTCAGGTGGGCGATGCGGCCCTTCTCGGTGATCTCTACAAGGGGTGAGGTCTGCGCCTGGCTCGTCGTCATGGTTCTCGCTCTCCGGTTGTTGGGCGTATCGATTGGGCGCAGTCAATTGTGACGGAGCACCTGACTATTGCGACGGAGCACTTGCCACTGCGACGGAGCCAGTCAACGACACCAGGGCGGCAATGCCCATGCCCCCCGAGACGCAGAGCGTGGCGATCCCACGTTCCCCGTCGTGTTCGGCGAGGCCGTGCAGCAGGGTTACCAGGAGTCGGGTACCGGTGCAGCCGATGGGATGACCGAGGGCGATCGCTCCGCCGTCGGGGTTGACCCGGTCTCGCGGGAAGGGCAGTTCGGCGAGGCACGCCAGGGCCTGGCTCGCAAAGGCCTCGTTGAGTTCCACCTGGTCGATATCCTCGAACATCAAGTGCTGTCGTTCCAGCAGACGACGGACCGCAGGAACCGGTCCGATCCCCATGATTCGCGGATCGACGCCGACCACTTCCCAATCGTGGAGGTAGCCCGCGACGGTGAGCCCTAGCTCCTCGGCCGCTTCCTGCGACGCTACGATCAGGGCGGCGGCGCCGTCGGTGATCCCCGATGCGTTGCCGGCGGTCACCGTGCCACCCGGACGGAAGACAGTTTGCAGCCGGGCCAGCGACTCCGCGGTGATGCCGTCGCGAGGATGCTCGTCCTGGTCGACGATACGATCTCCCTTGCGATGGGGGACGGTCAGCGGGACGATCTCCCGGTCAAAGCGCCCCTGCGCACGAGCCCGCTCGCAGAACTGCTGACTCTCGGCCGCGAAGTGGTCGGCGGCGGTGCGGTCGATGTTCGATTCGGCGGCGAGCTCCTCAGCCGTATCGCCCATCACCAGTTGCGAGAGGGGGTCGTTGAATCCGTCACGGTACATGCCGTCGACGATCTCATCGTGCCCGAGTCGTTGCCCCCAGCGTGCCTTGGTCAGCAGGTAGGGTGTGTTTGACATGCTCTCGGTACCACCCGCCAGCACCACGCTTGCTTCGCCGAGACGGATGGCGCGGGCGGCACAGAGTACTGCCTGCAAGCCCGAGCCGCAGGCCTGATTGACGGTGAAAGCTGGCCGCTCCTGGGGGACGCCGGCACGGTAGGCGATCTGACGGGCCGTGTTGGGTCCTCCTCCCGCCTGGCGACCGTGGCCGAAGATCGCCTGGTCTATGACGT
>JAIOJS010000374.1 GCA_019911795.1 Thermoanaerobaculia bacterium
GCGTGGACGTTTTTGGACCCAGCCTCGAGTTCGCTTCCGAGTTCCTGTAGGTACTCGGGATCCTCTCCATGGAGGGCGACCGCGACCATGCGACGCCCCCCGCTCCCGCCTCGCCACCACTCGCGCTCACCGATCGTCACCTCGACACCGGGGAGATCGGGCAGGCCATCCTGAAGAGCTCGATGGAGTTCGGCGATCCGCTCCTCCGACGCCTCGGAGGGGTCCACATAGAGCCGGACGATGGCGATTCCACGATCTGTGTACCAGGAGTAGAGGCTCTTGTAGCCCAACTCCTCCTTGCGTGGCCAGATCCAGTCCTCGAGGACGTTGATGTGTTCCTCCATCTTGTCCTTGGTTGATGGATCCCGAGACTGCAGGAAGGCCTGCGCGTAGATCTTTTGCTCCTTCGGCTCGGAGCTCTTCTCGATCTGCTGGAACGGGTAGTACGCCGAGGCGGCCAGGCTGAGTAGTACGGCGAGGGTCACCAGACGATGGCGGAGGGTCCAGGAGAGGATTCCTCGGTAGCGCGGAATCAACTGCTTGGCGACGAAGCCGGGGGCCATCGGTTTGGAGGGCACGTAACGCGCCGCCGCCAACGGGATGAAGGTCAGGGAGATGAGGAGAGAGCAGAGGACGGCAGAGCAGATGGTGATCGCGACCTCGGTGAGGTAGATCGTCATCGGTCCCGGATCGGCGAGGAACAGCCAGGACCACACGAAGACGGTCGTGGCCGTCGCCGCGGTGACCGCCAGAGCGACCTGACGTGAGCCCAGCCGAGCGGCATCGCGTGCGCTCATTCCCTCGCTCTGCAGCCGGTAGATGTTCTCGATCACGACCACCGCGTTGTCGACCAGCATGCCGACCCCGAGCATCAATCCCAACATGGTGAGGACGTTGAACTGCTGGCCGAGAACAAACATGACGCCGCATGTCACCAGGAGCGAGAAGGGGATGGCGATGCCGACGACCAGGGTGGTCCGCCAGCGTCGGAGGAAGATGAACAGAACGGTGATGGCGAGCAGGCCGCCGAAGATGCCGGCGTTGCGCAGTCCCGTTAGCGAGTTGCGGATCTCCTGGGCGGCGTTGCTCCAGATGAGAAGCTGGATTCCTTCGAGTTGGGGATCCTTCTCGATGCTTGCCACTTCGGCGAGGACTGCGTCGACGGTATCGACGGTGTTGGCACTCGCCTCTTTGAAGATGCTGAGCGCGATGGCAAACTGCCGGTCGAGGTGGCGACCCTGGTCGATGATGGGTTGATGAATCCCGACGTGGGCGATGTCGCCGACGCGAAGGTCGCGTCCAGGAAGGGGTAGTGCCGCGATCTCTTCGATGGTCTGGAAGCGCCCGAGTGAGCGGATGCCGTAGGCGAGGACATCACCCCGGACGGAACCGAGGTCGACGTCGAGATTGGCCGACTGCAGTGCTTGCACCAGATCCTGAGGACGGATGTCGTGCTTGCGAAGGTCGATCGGGTCGATCTCGATCCGGACCTCCTGGGGCTCCACGCCGCCCAATTCGACGCTACCGACCCCTTGAATCCGCTCGAGGCGCCGTTTGATTCGGCGATCCAGCAGGTCCCACGATTCTGAGAGGTCACGCTGCGCGCTGATCCGCCCCTCGATAACGGCGCCGTTGCTCGGACCCGACTGGAAGGTCTGGTAGCGAATCTGCCCAATGTCCTCGGGGAGCAGCGGGCGAGCCCGCTCGACCGCCTCGCGGATCTCCAGCTTCTTGAGGTCGAGGTTGGCATCCCAATCGAAGTTGATGTGGAGGTTGGCGCTGCCTGACTCTGCGTTGGCGCGAAGGGAGTCAATGCCGGAGACCGTCGAGATCTCCTCCTCGAGGGGTTCGATGATCTCGCGCAGATTCTCTAGAGGATGACTGCCGGGATAGCCCACGCTGACGTTGACGTAGGGAGGCTCGATGGTGGGCAGAAAGTCGAGAGGGAGCTGAAAGATGGCTACCGTGCCCAACACCATCAGCGACAGCAGGAGCATCAGGGTGGCGATCGGTCGGTCGAGGGGAAGATTAGGCTTGTGCTCGCTCATACCGCCTCCTCGAGACCGTAGTCGCGATCGGCTGAGAAGAGCTCCTCGGCGTCGGGATCATCCTTGGGCTCATTCCCGGCACCGTGGCTGTCCTCCCGAGCTCGCGCTTCGCGGTTTTCATCGGCGGGGTGCAACTGGCCTCCGGCCAGCAACTCATAGATACAGGGCACGACGACCAGGGTCAGGACGGTGGCGACCACCAGACCGCCGATCACGGTGATGGCGAGAGGAGCTCGCAGTTCGGCGCCGGCGCCCAGGCCGAGGGCCATCGGCAGAAGTCCGAGCACCGTCGTTGCCGTGGTCATCAGAATGGGACGGAGACGCTCTCGTCCGGCGTCGACAACCGCTTCGCGCAGTTCTTGACCATCCTCTCGCCGTCGTCGATTGATCGCATCGACCAGCACGATGGCGTTATTGACCACGATGCCGGCCAGCATCACCGCTCCGATGAGCGCGAGGACACTGATCGTGTTGCCGGTCAACCAGAGCGATCCCACGATGCCGATCAGAGCGAGCGGCACCGCCGAGAGGATCACGAAGGGGTGGATCAGGGACTCGAACTGGGCCGCCATCACGACGTAGACCAGGAAGATTGCCAGAGCCAGTGCCAGTTCCAAGCTCTCGAACGAGACGGCCAGCTCCCGATCCTGTCCCGTCATTTCGACTCGCACCGTCGCCGGTAGGCGGTCGCCGCCGGAGGTGGAAGGATCGGCCGGCCGCTGCAGGTCGAGTAGCTCCTGCCGCACCACACCAAGGACCTGTCCGAGGTCGGCGCCGCTCGCTTCCGCGGTGATCTCAGCCATGCGTGAACCCTCGGCGCGATGGATAGCGGCCGGACCCCGACCGACGGTGACCCGGGCGAGGGCGGAAACTGGAACGACTACGCCGTCCGGCAGCCGGAGTCGCAGATTCTCGACCTCGGAGGCGCGGTCGCGGAAAGGCTCGAGGGTGCGCAGTCGGATGTCGACGCGCTCCTCGCCCTCGCGGAACTCGCCGACCACATCGCCGCTGATCTTGCGTCGCAGCGACTGGCCGATGTCCGCCGCCGTGAGTCCGAGAGTTGCCGCCCGCTCGCGGTCCAGTTCGACTTGGACCTCGGGGCTGCCGGGCTCGGCGGTACTGCTGATGTCATCGAGACCTGGGATAGCGGCGAGGCGGGCTTCGACCATGTCGGAGGCAGCGGCGAGTTGATCGAGGTCGTCGGCATAGAGCCTAACTCCAACCGGCGGCTTGACCGCGAGCACCGAAGGCCTGACCAATTCGCTATCGATGCGGGGGAAGCGGTCAACGATCTTACGGACTCGGGTGATCGCGGCGGCCTCCCACTCCGAACCGGCTTGGTCGGGCAGTACAAAGTCGATCTGAGCAAGGTTCTCGGCCAGCGTGCGTTGGCCAGAGGCACTGGAGGGAAGGCTGCCGACGGTGGAGAAGACTCGATCGAACAGGGGGTCGCCGAGGAGGCTCTCCTCGATTCGATTCACGGTGTCCTCGGTACTGGTCAGCGGAGTGCCCTCGGGGAAGCGAAGCTGAAATGCGAACTCTCCCTGCGACAGGTTAGGGACGAGTCGGGTTCCCAGGTAGGGCACGAGCAGGACGGAAACCGCAAGCAGCGCAAAGGCGGCGCCGACCACCATCCACCGTCGGTCAAGCGCCCGACGGAGTACGTTTGGGTAGCTTGCCGAGAGTCGATCGGTGCCCAGCTTGAAGGGGGACGTGATGGCGAAGAAGACCCGCGAAAAGACCCAGCCGAAGCCGGCCAACAGCGAGATCACCAACAGGATAGCGAAGCGTGGAAGGAACAGCAGTGCAGTGGCGAGGCGGCTTCCGGGGGAGACACCGTCACCGACTGGCGGCAGTTCGAGGCGGCCCAAGCGCAGGGTCCAGGGTCGACGAATGTCGTCGTTCTCCTCTGAAGTCGATCGACGAAGTGGGCCGAGGGCGGCGAGCGCCGGAATGACGGTCAGCGAGACGATTAGAGATGCGAGGAGTGAGAAGCAGACGGTAAGTGCTTGATCGCGGAACAGCTGTCCGGCGATCCCCTTGACGAAGACGATGGGGAAGAAGACCGACACCGTCGTCAGGGTGGAGGCGATGACCGCTCCCGCGACCTCACCCGCGCCGACGATCGAGGCCTCGCGTCGCCCTTTGCCGAGCTGGCGGTGTCGATCGATGGATTCGAGGACGACGATCGAGGAGTCCACCAGCATGCCGATCCCGAGGGCGAGGCCGCCGAGCGACATGATGTTGAGAGTCACGCCCGCTTGATGCATGGGGAGGAAGGTGGAGATCACCGACACTGGAATCGATAGGGCGATGATACCGGTCGATGGGGCATCTCTGAGGAAGAAGAAGAGCACGAGGACGGCGAGGAGTCCGCCAATCCACGCCGCGCTCTTGACCTGGTTCACGGCTTCGGCAATGTACTTCGACTGGTCGGAAAGGACCGTGAGGTGGAGACTCTCCGGCATTTCGCCGCGCAGCTCGGTGAGTTCATCTTGGAGCGCCTTGGCCACGGCCACCGTGTTCGCCGACCCTTCCCGATGGAGGGCGAGCTCGACGATCTCTTTGCCGCCAACGCGGCTAACCTCATCGCGGTCGCGGTGCCAACGGCGCACTACGGCAACGTCCTCGACGCGCACGCGTCCGTGGGCACCCTCGCGCACCACCGTGCGGCGCAACTGGTCGAGGTCATCGAACTCGTGGAGCGTTCGTACCAGGTAGAGGGCGTTGATGTCGCGGACCACGCCGCCCGGCTGGTTGACGTTCTCCGCCACCAGCGCGGTGGCGAGGTCGTCGAGAGTGAGGCCGAGGGCGGCGAGCTTGTCCTCGTCCGCCTCGACCACCACCTCCGGATCGAGTCCCCCTCGAATTTTGGCCGCGGCAATGCCGCGCACCCCTTCGAGGCGAGGCTTGATCCATCGCTCTGCCAGTTGCCGAAGATCGTCGAGCTCACGATCGTCTCCCGACAAGCCGAGGCGAACGATGGGGTCGAGCGAAGGGTCGAATCGCAAGACCCGCGGCACCTCGCTCTCACGGGGTAGCTGGACCACACCCAGGCGTTCTCGAACCTCGATGGCCGCGAGATCCATCTCCTCGCCCCATTCGAACTCGAGGATGACCTCGGAGAGGCCGGGACGGGAACTCGAGCGCATCTCACGGACCCCGGTAATCACTCCGACCGCTTCTTCGAGGGGGCGGGTGACGAATTGCTCGACCGACTCCGGAGCCGCGTCCGGGTACTCGGTCTGGATCGTGAGAGTCGGGTAGGAGAGGTCCGGCAGCAGTTCGATCGGCAACCGCTTGGCGGCGAGGAAACCGAAGGTGCTGACGGCGATCGTCGCCATCAGGACAGTGATGGGACGGTTGACGGATCCGCGGGCCAGGGACATCGCTCTTCTCCCTTCCGGCTATCGGGTTGCGGCGGTGTCGGTCGCGTCCTGGGAGTCGTCCGGCTCGGTCTCAGACGTACCGGCGGCCTGAGCCACGCGGATCTTCGATCCTTCTTCCAGAGTCGCGGCCCCGGCGGTGACGACTTGGTTTCCAGAGGAGAGAGTCTCACCGTGAAGGGGATTCACTTCGACGTGTTGGCCGTCTTCGTACCCGAGGGAGACCTCGACTCGTGACACCGCGCCGTCTGTCACCTTGAACAGGTACCAACGCCGCCCCTCGGCGACCAGGGCGGAGCGAGGCACGACCAGGGACTGATCGTGCTGATCGGTCGTGATGTCAACTCGAACGAAAGTTCCGGGACGCAGGTCCTGGCCCTCGTTGACGGCCAGAGTCACCTTGACGGTACCGGTGGTGCGGTCGACTTCGGGCGCGATGCGCTCGATCTTGGCCGCTACCGATTGATTGGTCGCGTCGGGGGTGAGTAGCACTTCCTGGCCGGCGGACAGCAGGCCGACATGGCGCTCCGGAACGTTCACATCGGTGTAGAGAGGATCGAGGTCTGCGAGGTCATAGACCGCGGTGCCTTGGGTTACGGTGTTGCCGACATCGAGGTAGCGCTTGAGCACGACGCCGCCAAAAGGGGCGATGATGACGGTTCGCGTGAGCTCCAATCGGGCGAGATCGGCGCCGTGTTGAGCATCTTGGTAGGCCCGTCGCGCCTGTTCGAACTGCTCCTCGCTGACCAGGGCCTGCTGGAACAGCTCGTCGAGACGTTGGAACTCCCGTTCCTTGGTTGCCGCCGTATCCTGGGCCCGGGTCAGGGCGATCTTCTGTTCATCGTTCTCGAGCTCGGCCAGGGCTTGGCCTTCGCGAACCCTTGCGCCTTCCTCGACTTTCAAGACGCGCAAGACCCCGCTGGTCCGCGTCGTGACGGTGGCCCGACGCTCAGCTCGCAGGGTCGCGCTGGTGGAGTAGAGGGCGGTCATATCGCGCAGGGTGGCGGTGCCGACCTCCACCGGGATCGTCTCCTCCTCGGCCGCGCTCGCCGAGTCGCCCGGCTCGGAGCCGGCGCCCGGAGGAGGTCCGGCCGATTGGCAGGCCAGGCCTAGGATGGCGACGGCTAACAGGGTAAGTGTGGATAGACGCGAGGCGGGAGTGGGGTGGGATAGCAACACGAAGATCTCCTCGGCTGCCGCGGGAGCTCAAAGAGCGAGCGGCCCGCGGGTCGGGGGTGAGGTGAACACTCTGGGGGTAGGAGTGGACGAAAGGAGCGAACGTAAGGAGCGGACGAAAGTAAATCAAGGAGAGATGATCGAGCCGGGCAAAGACAGGTGGGCTAGATCCGGGGTGGGCTAGAACGCTCACCCGTGTAGGTACGTCTAGGCTAGCTCAGGGTTGCAGCGAAAGTACAGTCATCCATGAAGCCTCGCGGGTGGAATCTGGCAGCCGCGACGTCATTGACACTCTCAGGAGGGACTGGTTATGGTGTCCCAAAGGTAACGGATGATGGAACCCAACAAGCGACGTCACCGACGCTACGACGTCGAGGGCGTGCACGGTAGCCTGGCGTACAAGATGGACGCGCAAGTCCTCAATATGAGCCTGACCGGCATGGCTATGGAGACCGGTGCGATGCTCAAGGTCGGGTCGAACTATCGACTACAGGTGCCTTTCGAGAAGGAGATTCTCGACCTCCCGGCCGACGTCAAGTGGTGTCATCTCGTGCGTACGGAAACCAACGCATCGGGCGATGTCGTTCCGGTCTATCAGGCGGGTATCGACTTCCGATCAGTCCTTGACGAGAAGGCGCGACAGATCCTCTCGTTCATCGAGAGCCACATTATCGTCGACCTCGAGCAACGGCTGTTCGGGCGCTTCAAGATCCAGGACGTGGAAACCATCGAGCTGGCTGAGAGTCGCGAATTCGTCGTGAGACGACTCTCTCTATCGGGAATGCTCATCGAAACCGGCTTCTCTCCCCAACTCGACGAGGTTTTCGATCTCGAGATCCGCCTGCGCGATCAGCTGGTCGAACTGCGTGGTCGGGTAGCCAACGTCCACCAGATCCGTTCAGGCCGGGATTCCATGGCCGAGATCGGGGTGGAGTTCTCGGGGTTGGAAGAGAGTCAGCGACGGGTCTTCGAGAGCTTTATCGAGGGTCTTCTGGAGTAGTCCCGAGGGGGAGGGGTGCATAGAGCTCTGGTCGGGCCAGAATACCTGCGTGCCTCTTGCTAAGATTTCGCAGTTTCCCCCTTGACTTCCTCCCTTGCAGGTCATATCCTGTTAGCAGTCGACCGGGGTGAGTGCTAACGAGGCCCGGTGATACCCAGCTACCGCCTACTATTCGCTTTGGCGAATGGCAACGTCGGTAGCTCCCCCGTAACTACAACGTCACCTAGTCAAGGAGGCAGTCCACAGTGAACATTCGTCCGCTACACGATCGTGTGTTGGTCAAGCGCACCGAGCAAGATGAGCAGGTCCGCGGTGGGATCATCATTCCTGATTCCGCAAAAGAGAAGCCACAACAAGCCGAGGTCGTTGCCGTCGGCCCTGGCAAGATGAGAGACGACGGCGAGCGTTCCGCGCTGGACGTCAAGGTCGGAGACACCATCCTCATCGGTAAGTATTCCGGCAGCGAGATTCGCATCGAGGGAGACGACTTCGTCATCCTTCGCGAGGACGAGATCCTCGCAGTCCTCGGCTAAAGCAGCCTCGGCTAAGGCGTCCTCGCCTTCCGTCGCAAATCGCAAGTCCGCAGATCATTAGGTCCGCAGATTCGTAAGTTCGCAGATTCGCAAATTTCTAGATAAGCCAAATCAGGAGACATATCCAATGGCAAAAATTATTACCTATTCAGAGGAAGCGCGCGGCGCTATCCTCCGCGGCGTCAACAAGCTCGCTGACGCGGTCAAGGTCACCCTAGGTCCCAAGGGCCGAAACGTCGTGATCGAGAAGAAGTTCGGTTCGCCGACCATCACCAAGGATGGCGTGACCGTCGCCAAGGAGATCGAGCTCGCCGATCCACTCGAGAACATGGGCGCGCAGATGGTCCGCGAGGTCGCTTCCAAGACCTCCGACGTCGCCGGTGACGGCACCACGACGGCCACCGTGCTCGCTCAAGCGATCTTCCGCGAGGGCGCCAAGAACGTCACCGCGGGCGCCAACCCAATGGAGTTGAAGCGCGGTATCGAGATGGCAGTTCAGGCTGCGGTCAAGTCGATCGATGCTCTCGCCAAGCCCGTCGAGGGTTCCGAGATCGCCCACGTCGGGACCATCTCCGCCAACAACGACAAAGAGATCGGCGGCATCATCGCCGAGGCGATGGAGAAGGTCGGTAAGGACGGAGTCATCACCGTCGAAGAGAACCGCGGCATCGAGACCACCCTCGAGGTGGTCGAAGGCATGCAGTTCGATCGCGGTTACCTGTCCCCTTACTTCGTGACCGATCCCGAGCGCATGGAAACCGTCCTCGAGAACGCCAAGATCCTCCTCTTCGAAAAGAAGATCTCCTCGATGAAGGACCTCCTCCCCGTGCTCGAGCAGGTTGCCAAGCAGAGTCGTCCCCTCGTCATCCTCGCCGAGGATGTCGAAGGCGAAGCGCTGGCCACTCTCGTGGTCAACAAGCTCCGTGGCACCCTCCAGGTTGTCGCCATCAAGGCTCCGGGCTTCGGTGATCGTCGCAAGGCGATGCTCGAGGACATCGGCATCCTGTCCGGCGGTAAGCTGATCTCCGAGGACCTCGGTATCAAGCTCGAGAGCGTCGATTGGACCGACCTCGGCGAGGCCAAGAAGATCGTCGTGACCAAGGACGACACCACCATCGTCACCGACAGTGACGATCCTTCCCGCCGTGAGGCCATTGCCGGTCGCGTCAAGCAGATCCGCAACCAGATCGAGGAGACCACCTCTGACTACGACCGTGAGAAGCTCCAGGAGCGTCTCGCCAAGTTGGTCGGCGGCGTCGCCGTGATCAAGGTCGGTGCTGCTACCGAGACCGAGATGAAGGAGCGCAAGGCTCGCGTCGAGGACGCCATGCACGCCACCAAGGCTGCGGTCGAAGAGGGCATCGTTCCCGGAGGCGGAATCGCTCTCCTGCGGGCCATCAAGGCCGTCGACGCCGTCAAGGCTACCGGTGACGCCGCCGTCGGTGTCCGGATCGTCCGTCGCGCTCTCGAAGAGCCGGCGCGTCAGATCGTCAACAACGCCGGTGAAGAAGGCGCGGTCATCGTCCGTCAGCTCATGGAGCAGACCGGCAACAACGGCTACAACGCCGGTACCGGCGAGATGTGCGACCTGGTCAAGGCCGGCGTCATCGATCCCGCCAAGGTGACCAAGACCGCGCTCATCAACGCGGCCTCCATCGCCGGCCTCATGCTCACCACAGAGGCCCTGGTCTCCGAGATTCCTGAGAAGGATGACTCGTCCCACGGCGGCGGTGGCGGCGGCGGCATGGGCGGCATGGGTGGTATGGGCGGCATGGGCGGCTTCTAAGAGTCGTCTGCTCCCTATCGCTTCCGGGGCAACTCGGCGGCTCGGTCTCCGGTTAATTCCGGTTGACCAACGACCTTGGGTCGGCGCTTCGGCGCCGGCCCTTTGTCATTTTGGAGCTTTCTCTCTCTTCGCCTTCCCCCTTCCGGGTTCGCGCGAGACGGAAGCCGCTTCCCTGTCGCACTGTGGTTCCATGAGGCCTGAAGTCGTTCTGCTCATTGACTCTTCGCCTAACTGGAGGAGTTTAGGGTGGTTGTGACGGACAAGTGATTTCGGCCTTGGCGTCTATAGTGTTTTTGTAAAGACTTGGCTGCTCGTGATAATTGCGCTATCGTGGTTGCAGAGTGATATAGGGAGATCGTTAGTGTGCACTTGTGCCAGTATTGGCACTTGAATGACTACAGACTTTCGCTGCCTTTTTGCGAGGTTGTCGACAGTCGGCCGGAGAGTCTAGTTGTACATATCATGAGCGGCCCCTTGACTTGGAATCCCAGGGTGAACAGAACCTGATCTAGATACGTGAGTACCTGGTGGTTCGAAGCGGCGCCTAACCCCTAGGTTGCCTGGAGAATATTTTTTTACTGTTACCTTTACTGCTCTGGTGAGCGGTAGGAAGTGGAGCAGATTTGATGTCCAAGAACTTTGTCCGCCCCAGATCTCTCGTCAATCGTTTCGGTGCTCGCACGACGGCGGTCATTTGCTTCTTGGCAATCCTCCTTGCGCCTTTGGCAAGACCCCTTTGGGCGGGGGGCACGGGGAGTTCGGAGTTGATGTACGTGCAGGGTGGCGACGCGCCTACCGCAAATGGCGACGCCGTCACCAACGACATCAATGCACCCTATCGGTTCTACATCGAGGTTCCTCCCAGCCCATCGAGGTTGGTTGTCGAGCTCTTTGACGCGGACATGGGAACCGAGGCTCGCTCGGCCAATCGGGACTGGAACCCCTTTGGAACCGACACGACCATTAGCTACCGCCTTTTTAACCCAATGGGTGTTGCGCAGCCTGTAAACTTCTCGAGTGGTGGAAACGGAATACCGGCCGGCGCCGACAATGCTTGGCTGACCTTTTTCGACACCGACGCTCCGGCTGCTCCCACGTTCGAGGGGGAAGATACCGACGTCGCGGGACTCGGCGTCGGCCTCATCACGGTTCCCATCCCAGGCCCCCCCTGCGCGGCGGGAGATCTCTTACTGGCGGTGATTGCAACGGATGGCAACCAAAACATCAACCAGCCGATCGGCTGGTCGACCGTGGATCAGGGAAGCGCTTCAGGTGACGCTGCTAGGCTCGAGGTCTTTAGTCGGATCGCTACGGGCTTAGAAATCGGAGGCAGTCAGGCCTTTACCTGGCCGGGTCTGCTGGTACAAGCAGCCGGTGGAGTTCTCTGTTATGGGGGTGTCGATGCGGTGACACCCGTAAATGCCTCCAACTCCGACACGGGCACGAGCAATGCTCCCACCGCGCCGAGCGTTACGCCAACCGTTGCCAATACCAGGATTGTGCGATTCTATGCAGCGGATGACGGTGACCTCGCTGGCACCCCCTTTCCCGCCTCGCATACAGGGCGCTTCAACATCGAGAGTAGTACGGGGGGCGGCGAGGTAAGCCTTGGCGCGGCAGATCGAAGCTTTGCAACGGCCAACGTGGCCACAGGAACCGCCGCCTTCTCACTCTCGTCAAATGAACAGTGGCGTGCCGTGACCGTCGCTCTCGCTGGAACCGAGATCGAGCTCATGTCTGGACATTGGGAAGTGCGGATCGACCAATCCTCTCAACCAGGGCAGGATTTCAACGCAATTGGCCTTCGAGCTCATGACGGAGACTCGACATCCGGTGGCACCGAGTACAACGTCTACGCCGAGTCCTTTACCACCTACGGCACCAACGGTGGCGGCAGTGGGACCGATCCGGAGGATAGCCGCTCCTACACCCAGTACCCCTACATCACCTCCGGATGCGAGCTCGATATGTACGAGTTCGATTGGGATGCGAACTCGACGACTCCTGCCGACCAGGGAAGCGTCGGCTTTCTGACTCGCGATGGAAGTGCCGCGGCTACGTTCGGCGATTCGGTCCTCTCCGGCAACGATGCTTGGGACAGGCATACGGTTCCACCCTGGACGACGGCTTCCGATGCTGACAACTACGGGATCTGGACCATGCCGGTCACGATCAGTAGCGGCAACAGCACGGCGAACTACGGCAACGTCATGCTGCGCAATGACCAGTTGCTGGCCGTGAATCCCAATATGCAACCCGAGTTCGGTAGTTTTGACATCTACTTTGCCAACGATGCGGGGGCCGCCCCGACCAAGCCCTACCTGGAGCAGTTCGCGCGCTATCGGGATGGGGCGAATCCTCCGGCTTTGCTACAGCCGACGAGGATGACCATCACGGTTCGGTTTACCAATCCGACGCCCTATCCGGTCGCCTTCAGCGCCCCCGCGCACCTCATCACGTCCAACGTTCCAGGGCTTGCGGTGCTCTACGGCGGCAATGCAGGGGTTTCGGCTGGAACGATTTTGAGTCAGCCGTTACTGGGCGTTCTCGGCGATGTCGTTTGGAATCCGGGTACGGTCGCCGCCGGGGATGCGGTTCTTCTCTTCTACGATGTCGTCATCATTCCGGTTCTTCCTGGTTCGACCGAGTTCATTACTGGCGTTCTCGGGTTGGGTGGCACCAATGCGCGGTACGTTGATGAGACCTGTGCCGGAGCCGGCTGCACCGGGTCAAGGCTTCTACGCGCGACGAACCAACTGGGACCGCTCTGTCCGCTATCGGTGACGACCGATGTGCTGACGTACGTAAAAATCGATCGTTTCGACAGCTACCTGAGTCGCGAGGGCCTCGTCCTCGAGTGGGAGAGTGCCTCGGAATCGGGAACCATGGGCTACGAACTGTGGCGCTCGCAGGGTGAAGAGTGGGTCCCTGTTCGGGGCGGAGACGTCCCAGCTCTGTTTGGAGCTCCCCAGGGCGGCATCTACCGAGTGATCGATCCTGAGGGGTCGGCAGGTGACGAGTACCTTCTGATGGAACGGGATCTCCGAGGTATGAAGTCCTCTCACGGTCCCTACTTGGCCGCTCCCGAGCGGTACCTGGCGGTCGAGATGGCGTCGAACGTCACCTCCGAGGCACTGCAGCCTGAAGCTCCTCTGCCGCCGAAGTCCATCCAGTCCGTCTCCGAGATGGACCGCGACGGAGTCCTTGGTCGGCCGCAGTA
>JAIOJS010000375.1 GCA_019911795.1 Thermoanaerobaculia bacterium
AGTTGATGGTGGGTGGAATCCGTCCATCGTGGATCGCCAGGCAGCAGACCGCTGCCTCGAAAGCTGAGGCGGCGCCCATGGTGTGGCCGAGCATCGATTTGATCGAACTGATCGGGACGCGTCGAGATCGGGAACCGAACACCCGATGGACAGCGAGAGTTTCGAGTCGATCATTGGTTGGAGTACCGGTGCCGTGGGCCGAAATGTAGTCGACCTGATCGGCGTTCAGGCCGCTGTCCTGGAGGGCAGCCGTCATGGCTCGCGCGGGTCCATCGCCCTCGGGATGGGCCGCTGTCATGTGGTGCGCGTCGCAGGAGAGACCGTATCCGGCCACCTCGGCGTAGATTCGCGCGCCGCGCTCGGCGGCGAGGGCGGTGCGCTCGAGCACGAGAACGGCGGCTCCCTCCCCGGGGATCATGCCCTGACGTTCGCGATCGAAGGGAGCACATCGTTCGGGGGCCACCGCGCCGAGTCGAGCGAAGCCGGAGAAGGTGATACGGCTGAAGGCATCGGCTCCACCCACCAGCATCCGATCGACCCTTCCGGTGCGCAGGAGGTCGAGGCCGCGGGCGACGGCATAGTTGCCGGCCGCGCAGGCGGTGGGGAGCAGGACGTTGGGTCCGCCTAGGCCGAGCTCGGAAGCGATGTTGGCGGGGATTCGATGGCCGGGGTAACGCTCGAGAAATTCGGGGCCGATCTGCGAGGATGTTCCCGCCAAGAGCTGGTCATCAAAGCATTCGACCTCCCTCGGTTCACCGGATGTCGTACCCATCGCAACGCCGGTTCGGAGTGAATCCAGCTGTTCGACGGTCAAGTCAGCATCTTCGAGAGCCAGGCGAGCGGCCGCGACCGCGAGTTGCGAGGCTCGCCCAAGGGTCGACGGTTCGACCGTCCGAATCCAGGCTTCGGGCGCGAATCCGCGAACTTCGCCACCGATATGGACCCGGAACCGTGAACTGTCGAACGACTCGATGGGGGCCACGCCCGAGATCCCTTGCAGGAGCGAGCTCCAGAAGTCTCGACGGCCCACCGCAACGGGGCTGACGACGCCGATCCCGGTAACCGAGATCAATTTCTGGACGCGAGTTCGTTGGCGACCAGGTCAGCCACGTGCTGGACGCTGCTCAGCTCACCGATACGGTCCTCGAGGTCTTGGATTCCGAGTCGGAACTCGTAGTCGACGTCGACCGCGATCTCCAGCATCGCGAGGGAATCGAGTTGGAGGTCATCCTTGAACGAAGCGTCATTGGCGATACTGTCGGCTGGGATGTTGGTCACGTGTGAGATCACGCGCTTGATCCGGTTCTGAATGTCTTGAATGTCCTGGGTCTCAGCGGTTTGTAGCATTGAATCGACTCCTTTGGGGTTCAATCGGGGGACTCTATCGCACCAAGGTTCTTGGGTGGAATTATTCGGAATGACACGGAGATGATGGTTGATGAGGCGGTATTCATGATTTAATTAGATGTCTAATGACAACGAACGAAAGATAGCATGTGCTGTAGGCGGTTTCTGTGATGCGGTTCACAACCGTGCCATCCAAACTGCGGGAGGATCTAGAGGACCGCGCGACTGACCCGCGGGTATTGAACGCTAGTGACCTCGAAATCGCACATCCGATCAGGCTCCAACGAAAAAGCCCGCCGGCACGGTCAAACCGCGCGGCGAGCTGAATGGACCTCACGAGGAGGTCACTCTGGGCGACTGCCGCTAACCGGAATTCACGAGAACCCAAGCTAGCCGCAAGCGGAGCCAGATGAGGCGTGGAATCTACAGACTTGGCTTGTAGACCGAGACCATGCTCTGCATCCGCGAGCCTTGGCCGTTCGAGAACTCGTCCATGCAGGAGTCGTCGGTGTAGTCCATGAAGTTGAAGATCGGGTCGGGGCCACCGCCTGAGCAAGTGTCGCGGCCGACGGGACATCCGAAGGCCGCGCTAGCCTCTGGAGCGGTGTCGGCAACACCGTCCCCCGGGTTCGAGCAGCCACCTTGGAAAGTGTGTTCGAGGCCCAGGTAGTGACCGACCTCGTGGGTAGCGGTGTCGCCGAGGTTGTACGGCGCGGCAGAGCCTCCCGGTAGCGAGGAGTGGAGGACCACCACACCGTGGTAGTAGCTACTCTCGGGGAAGGTCTCAGGTAGATAGGAGTAGCCGAGAATCCCCTGGCCGGGCTGACAGGAATAGATGTTCAGAGTCGTCGCTGGATCGATGGTAAGGGCCTGCTTCATGCGGCGCTCCTGGCTGCCGTAACAACCGGTGAACCACCGATTGTTGTTGGTACGGTCCACACTCGCAAGGTGGAAGGAGAAGCCGGTGCCCTGGTAGGCGGCGTTGAGTACATCGATCTGGTCGTCGATCATCGCCTGTGAGATGTTACCGGTCGTCGTGTTGCGCTTCTTCTTGTAGACAACGTGGAAGGCGACGGGGATGCTCCCTCCGGCCTCGGGGGCGCCAAAGCGCGCGACGTAGTTGGCAAGTTCCGCTTCGACCTTGGCTCGCATGTCGGTACTACGATCGGGCGCGCCGCAGCGGTTGGCAGGGACGATGGAACCGTCTTCACCGAGCATGAAAGTGTCGTAGCTGACCGTCCGTTCGACGGCGTCAGCGTCCTCGGCCAATGAGGGGGCAACGGTTGCCAGGACGGCAAGAGCGAGGGATGCAGCGATCTTCTTGGACATGATCTACTCCTTGGACAGAGAAGGTTTGGCTTGTGGCACTCTTCTGGATCCCGCTTTTTGGAACCGGCGACCAGCCCGAATTCTCGGCCAGTCTGAAGCAGTGGCAAGCCAAGGGGAGAAGGAGGCGACCCGATAAGCGACGCCTCCGCTAATAGAAAACACTAGCGAGGATCTGTGCAAGCCTCGTGCCTACTCGCGGACCGCAGAATCGGCCTAAAAGGCCCGTCTGAGGGGTCCCATCTGGGTAATGGATTAACCCATTACCGCCAGATCGTCCTCGTATGGGTCAGGGTTGTACCCGCCGGTCAGCTTGGAAACAGTTCCATCTCGGTCACTCTCTCGGCCTGCCCAACATGACGCAGCTCATGCTGACTGAGGAGTTCGAGGGCCTGCTCGAGGCTAAGTTGTATCCAGCGCGAGACGGGGGACGACAGGCGAACGCCGAGGTCCAGGCCGTCCACGGACTCTAGAAGCTGGTTCCAGTGGCGGTGAATGTCCGAGAAGCGTTGGACGACGGCCTCTAGTTCCAAATCGCAGGATGAGGGTTCGAAGATGGCTGGAGTCCTAACCCGCCGTTTGGTGTTGGTTACCGAGTTCACCAACAGCCAGCCGAGCACGGTGCCGCGACGAAAGGGCGGGGATCTAGGACCTTCCGCACGGGCGACGTCGATAGCCGATCGCAGGGGTTGGTCGTAGGCGTCGGCGGTGACCACCAGATGGTCGAGGCATTCGAGGATTGACCAGCGGTCGGAGGAAGGCTTCCAGCGGGCTCCATCGGACGAGACGCGGTTGATCAGTGTCTCGACTCGAGTGGCGGCTTGTCGAAAGCGTTGGTCACAGGAGGCGAGCTGTGAATGAGCAAATCGATGGTCAGTCAATGGACAACTCCTGAATTCGGACGATGGAAGCAGCGTCGCGCGAACGAGGTACTAACGATTCCTCAGAGTTCTCGGGCGGTCACCTTGGTGCCCTCATCAATGGCCTCGGCGGGGTGGGCGATGACGGTAGCCCCTTCATCGACTCCGTTCAGGACCTCGGCCGTCAGAGGATTGCGATGACCGACCTCTACCGGAACCAGGCTTGCTTTGCCGTTCTCGACGAGGAATGTCGCCCACCCGGCATCATGCCGGAAGAGGCAGTTGGTGGGAATGGTCAGGGCGTCTTCGGTCTGCCAGGTGACCACCTGAACTTCGACGCGATACCCGTCGCCGAGCACCCGACCCGCGGCCTCGGGAGCGTCAAACTCGATGACGACATTCACCCGTTGTTCCTCCACTCCAAGAGCGGAGACCTTGAGGAAGCCGGCAGGCTCGATGCGCCGAATCCTACCGGTGAGAACCTCATCGCCACCCCACTGGTTGAGGGTCGCCGGCATTCCCGGACTCATCTGGACGGCATCGGAAGACAGATAGTCGGCGACCACTTCGAGGTCGCTGCGGTTGCCGATCTCGAGGATCAGTTCTCCGGACTGAACGGCGGCCTCGCTCTGGCGGAGTCGACGCAAGACGATGCCGTCGATCGGCGAGTGAATCTCAAAGACTTCCTTAGGGCCATCGTTCGAGCCGCTACTCCCGGCCCCGAGCCTAGCCTGGGCCGCCTCTAACTGATAGCGCGCAGCGTGGATGCCGGCGGCGGCGACGTCGAGAGCACGGGCGGCCGTGTCGGCAGCAGCACGGGCTCGTTCGGCATCGAGAGTGGAGACCACGCCATCGTCGACCAGGGGTTGGATCCGCCGCCACTCGCTGGCCGCGAGTTCTTGGGCCGACCGCGCCCGGTCACGCTCCGCCGTGGCAGCTCGAACCGCGACGGTCGCGGCTTCGACCTCGGCAACGGCCTGGGTATGACTCCGGGGATCGAGCAGCGCCGATTCGTTGGGCCATAGAGTTAGGAGTACGGTCTCTCCGGCGACCACCTCGTCCCCTGGTTCCAGTTCGATGCGTCCCATGCGACCACTGAACGGTGCGGATACTGCGAAACGATCGTGGATCTGAGTCTTACCTTCGTGATCGAGGGTGACCTTCATCCCCTTGCGCTCGACCTTGGAGAAGTCGGAGGGGATGGACTTGGGAGCCAGAGCCACCGCGAGAGCGATCAGAGCGAGGGCGCCACCGACGATCCAAACGACCCGCTTCCTGGTCTTTGCTTTGTTGATGTCTTGGGTTCTGGTTGCTGTCATGCGAAGGTTTACTCCCGAGTCTTGAGAACGGCGATGAGATCTAGACTGTCCAGCTTTCGCCGCACGATGAGGCAGGACACAAGGGTTGCGATGACGGTGGTGAGGGCGGAAAAGACGTAGGTCCTCTCCGAGACGACGAGGGGGATCCGATAGAGCTCGGTGGACATGGCGTCGGCGGTCGCCGCCGCCAAACCGTAGCCCAGGAGAAGGCTCACCGGGATGGCTAGGAACGTGAGTAGACCGATCTCGCCCAGCAGAATGTAGGAGATCTCCGCCTTACGAAAGCCGATGACCCGCAATGTGGCCAGCTCGCGCCCCCGTTCCGAGAGCGAAATCCGGGCCGCGTTGTAGATCACGCCGAAGGCGATGACCACCGCGAAGAGTACATTGATCGCTCGTACCGACCCGAGGGTTTTGGCCAAGACCCGGTTGAAACTGTCGATGGCGGCCTGCTTGCGAACGACGGCGGCGACGGTGGGGAGTTCTTTCAGGTGCCGGTAGAGTTCGTCGGCGTGGTCACTATCGACGCGGAGGTAGGCGCCGGAGATGTTGTCGCCCTCCTCGAGGAAGCGATGGAGCGCGGACTCCGGCATGTAGCCGCTCGTTCCCATGATGTCGTCTACCACCTTACTGACGCGAACGTAGGCTCGATTCCGTCGACCTTCGAGGACTTTGATCTCGATCTCGTCGCCGGCACCCACGTGGAGAATCTCGGCGAGCGTGGAGGACAGCATGAGACCCTCGGGAGGAACCCGGACCGGACCTGTTTCGATATCGACCAGGCGGTTGAGACGGGCGTCCAACGGAACGCCATTGAGTGACGTTTGACGCTCGCGGTGGCCCGCCCGCAGGCTGACCCGGGTCGAACGGAAGGGCTCGACCTCGAGGACTCCCGGAAGCCTCGAAAGCTCGTAGCGTAGCTGGGACGAGCCTGGTTCGTAGAAGGCGACCATGACGTCGTGGCGCTGGGCGACATTGAACTGAAAGTCCATCATCATGTTGACGGCATCGAGGCTGAAACTCCCGAGGATCATCAGCGAACCACCGGCGGCGATGCCGATCAGAGAAAGAGCGGCGCGGGTTGGGTTTCTTTGCAGGTTGCGGAGGATGATTCTCGAGGGCTGTGACAGGAATCGGTCCAGCCCCCAGCGCTCGATGAAGGTCTTTTGGAAGGTCGCCGGCGGTTCCGGACGCATCGCCTCGGCCGGGGGCAGCGAAACGACGCGGCGAACCGCAGTGAGGGCCCCGAGTACGCCGGATCCGAAGCTGATGGCGAAGGCCTGCACTACAACCCGAGCCGGCAGTTCGTACTGCAGCAGGGGGAAGTGAAAATAGGCGACGTACATCGAGGTCATGCCACGTCCCATGAGCGCTCCGAAGAGAACCCCGATGAAGACACCCATCGTGGAGATGACGAGACTCCACTTGATGTAGTGGACGGCGAGCGCTAGGTCCGAGTAGCCGACCGCTTTGACGGCGGCAATCTCCTCGCGCTGAACCGACACGATCCGCGACAGCACGATGTTGAGCAGAAAGGCGGCCACGACGAGGAAGATGGCCGGGATGACGAGGCCCATCGCTCGCAGTTGGACCAACTCGTTGTTGATGTACCAGTGGGACTGCTGGAGACTGCGCGGGATCGCTCCCAAGCCGCCGTAGGGCTCGAGGAGGCGGTCGAGGCGATCGATTACCTCTGGGGCCGAGGCGTCTCGCGAGAGTCGCAGCACGACGTCGTTGAAGGCGCCGTCCATGTCGTAGGCGGAGGCGAGACTCTTTCGTTCCATCCAGAAGATTCCGTAGGTCTTCTCATCGGGAAGGAACTCCCCAGGACGGATGTTGTAGATGAACTCCGGCGACAGGGCGATGCCAACGATCGTCAGGACTCGCTGATGCCCGTTGATGACGGCGGTGATCGAATCTCCGGCCGTCAGACCGTTGGCCTTGGTGAATCCCTCGCTGGCAAGGATCTCGTCGCGATGCCCGGGCTCGATGTAGCGGCCGCTCCGTAGAAAGAGGTCGTTGAGGATCGGAGTGCGAACCTCGGGGATCGATAGGATCAAGCCGCCAGCCGGCTCGGAACTGCCTTCCAGGTCGAGAGTAATCCCGACCACCACGCGAGACCGGGCTTGATCCACTCCCGGGATCTCGGCAATTCGGTCTACGAGGTGCTCAGGGGCGCGCTTCAGGCTGGCAAAGACGTCGGCGAAGCGGTAGCGCTCGTAGTACGTGCTCTGGGTAGTCTCGAGGGAGCCGAAGGTCGATAGCATCACGATGAAGAGGGCTAGTCCCGCTCCGATGACTCCGGCGATCGCAAAGGCTTGCCCACGAATCCGCCACAGCTCGCGCAGGAGTTTGCGGTCGAGGACGGAGAGTGTCTTGGGGAGTCTCAGTTCCACCATTGGAGGTCCCCTAAAACAGCAGCGCGCAAGACATTGGCGCGGTCGGCCTTGGCCGCGCCCCAGCGGGCTGAGTAAGTCCGATGGACGACAGAAAGGTAGCTCTCCTTACCAGTGAATGTCATCGATGTTGAGCCGAGTCGCGTTGAACTTGTCATCGACGATGCGGCCGTCCCGTAGGGTGACCACACGGTCGGCGAGGCCCGCGATGGAGGCGTTGTGGGTGATGATGGCGAGCGTTGTGCCCAGTTCGCGATTGACCTGATCGAGCACTTGCAAGACCACCGAGCCGGTCTCGATGTCGAGCGCTCCGGTGGGTTCGTCGCAGAGGAGGACATCGGGTCGTTTGGCGATGGCGCGGGCGATCGCTACCCGCTGCTGCTCCCCGCCGGAGAGTTGAGCCGGAAAATGGTCTTGCCGCCCCTCGAGTCCAACCCTCTTCAGCGCCTCGATGGGCGACATGGGATCCTCGGCGATCTCGGTGACGAGTTCGACATTCTCCGCCGCCGTGAGACTCGGAATCAGATTGTAGAACTGGAAGACAAAACCCACGTTGCGGCGGCGAAAGGTCGTCAGTTCCCGCTCGGTAGCGGTGGTCAGTTCACGACCACGGTAGAGAACCTTGCCGTTGGTGGGGACGTCGAGACCTCCGAGAATATTGAGCAGGGTCGACTTTCCGCTACCGGAGGGGCCAAGAAGAACGAGGAACTGGCCAGCGGAAAACTGCAGGTCAATACCTCGCAGGGCGTGCACCGAGACCTCTCCCATACGGTAGATCTTGTCCAACCCCTCGATGCGAAAGATGGGCTCGGATTCGAGAGCGGACGGCATCGCGACGGTGTCAGTCGTCATTTGCTTTGGGTTCTCGGTGGGCAAACGTTGAGGTTTCGGTACGAGAGGGCCGACTGAGATTTCAAAGTTGCAGTGAAGGGACGGTATGACTTGGGCGGACATCCCGGTGCCGGCGGGGACGTGACACTGCTATAGTGATTGTAGCGGATGATGCCCGATGGGCCCCGCCGAACAACCGTCGAAAGGATGGACAAGATGGCCAGCAAGGTCGAGTCGATAGACGCCGCCAAAGAGAAACTCAGCGAAACCGTTCAGGCCGCCAAGGATAAGGCGAAGGAGGTCAAGCAGGTCGCTGAGGAGAAGTACCAGAAGGTCGCCGCCGAAATGCGTCGCGAAGCTGAGAAGGCCCAGAAGGCCGCTCGCGCCAAGGTCGATGTCGCCAAGGAACAGTACGACGTGGCCGCAGTGCGGCTCAAGGATGGCTACTCCAGGGTCCAGAAGGACATGGGCGAACTCACCGATGATGTCAATGAATACGTCCGCGACAATCCCGGACGCAGCGTCCTCATCGCCGCCCTCATCGGCTTTTTTCTCGGACTGATCTTGCGACCCGGCCGCGACTAGTCATGGTTCGGAGCTTCGTCGTGTACCAACCCTCCAGGCCCATCCGGAGTTGCCGCCCATGGTGAGTGCCGTTGAAGCCGAGTCGACGAGATCGTCGTCGACCCGCCAAGGCTTCTCTGACGACGTGTTGAACGTGCTGCTTCCCGAGGAACTCGAATGGGAGCGCATGGTGATGACCTATCCGATACCGAGTCTGGCCGTAGCACTGACCGCGGGGTTCTTCATCGGTAGTCGTCACGGTCGATTCGTGGTCGGGGCGCTGGGTGGATTCCTCAGCGGTAGGGTGGAGCACGCGGTCAACAGCCTGCTCTCGGACTAGCTTCTCGAGTCTCTCGCGAGTCTCCCTGCGTAGTGCGGCAGATCCTTCACATCTCGGATGTCCACTTCGGACCCAAGCATCTACGGGATCGAGCCGACGGTGTGGTCCGGTTGGCCGAGCGGTTGCAGCCCGACTTCGTCGCGCTGTCCGGAGATCTGACACAGCGGGCGAAGCCCTCCGAGTTCCGGCAGGCTAGAGAGTTTGTCGACCGGCTTCCGGCTCCGGTCTTGGCGGTACCTGGCAATCACGACGTTCCTCTCTATCGGGTTTGGGAGCGGGTCTTTGCTCCCTTCGCCGCGTATCGTGCCCATTTTGATGACGACACCGAGCCGGTGTGGCAGGACGACGAGCTCTTTGTCGTTGGCTTGAACACCGCCTTCGGTTGGACCTTGACCGAGGGGCGCTTGCGGCTTGCCCGCATCGAGCGCCTGGCAGAGCAACTGCAGAGCGCTCCCGCTGGTGTCTTCAAGCTAGTGGTGGCCCACCACCACCTGATCCCTCCTCCTCGCTTCAAGACCCAATCAGTACTCATCAACGCCTTCGAAGCGATCCGCATCCTCGTCGAGAACGGTGCCGATCTGGTGGTCTCGGGTCACCATCACATCACCTACTTGGGTACCTCGGAGCAGTTCTATCCCATGGGACTCGAACCGGTAGTGGTCCTGCACTCGGGGACGACGACTTCCAGTCGCGGCCGGGGTCATGAAGAGGGGGTCAACAGCTGCAATCGCATTCGGATCGACGAAGATCTCCTGGAGATCTACAACTACCGGTGGGATGATGCCGAAGGACAGTTCGACGAAGTCGCTTACCATCGCTTTCCCCGCCGAGGTCGCCGATTCATCTCCCCTCCGGAGGTCGTGGTAGGTATGATGACCGAGACTCTTACCGCTGGGAACAAAGGAGACCACGATGGCTGATGGCTGGGAAGTACTCGAAGTGGTGGGAACGGAAGAGGAAGCTGAATTGATCGCAGGCTACCTACGCAGCCGCGAGATCGACTGCGTGGTCGAGTCGCTGCACTCTCACGAGTTCCCCGTCAATGTGACCAAGTTGGGGGAGGTTCGGGTTGAAGTTCCTAGCGCCCAGCTGGAGGCCGCCCGCGAACTCCTCGAACGACGCGTAGCCGCCGACGTCGACTCCTCGCCGTGGGAGTCCGGTCAGCTCGACGGAAAGGAGTAGCCGGCCCTTCATGTCCTTGATCGAAGGAGCTCAGCTCGGTCGGTATCGCATTCTGCGCCAGCTCGGCGCCGGTGCAATGGGAGAGGTGTACCTCGCCGAGGACCCTCAGATCGAGCGACAGTTGGCGATCAAGACGGTCCGAATTGTCGCCGACGGAACTCACGCGCTGGGTGAACTCGAGGAGCGCCTCGTCCGCGAGGCGAGGGCCGCCGGCCGGTTGGTCCATCCACACATCGTCACCCTCTTCGATGCCGGCGAGAGCGACGGGATCTTCTATCTCGCCTTCGAGTTCGTCGACGGCGTCGACCTCTCACACCGACTTCGCGCAGCCCCGGCGCTGACTCTCGGGGAGGCCCTGCGGATTGCGCGACAGACGGCCGAGGGTCTCGATGCGGCACATCGGGTCGGCATCGTGCACCGCGACATCAAGCCTGCCAACATCCTTCTCGATGCCAACGGCCAAGTGAAGATCAGCGACTTTGGTATTGCCAAGATGGTCGGTCAGCAGACCGAGTTGACTCAAACGGGCTCAGTGGTAGGGAGTCCCCATTATCTCTCCCCAGAGCAGGTACGCGGTGAACCGCTCGATGGTCGTTCCGACCTCTTCTCCCTGGGAGTGGTGCTCTACGAGATGCTCACTCGCCTACGTCCGTTCGAGGGAGAAACCATCACGACCCTCGTCTATCAGATCTTGAGCCGCGAAGCGGACCCGTTGGACGATACCCGCCTACCACCAAACCTTCACCGCTTGGTCGCCAGGTTGTTGGCGAAGGATGTTACTCAGCGCTTCTCGAGTGGTTCCGATGTGGCGGAAGCCTTGGCTGAGTGCGAGCACGAGTTGCCGGCTCAACTGCTCGCGATGCCGGCGGCGGGTACTCCGGCCGAGATTGCCGCCCGCCGTGATCGGGCCTCGAGCGGGGTACCGGTGGTGACCAGTGTTCCCACTCCACCGGCCCCGCCGGCTCCACCGAGAGCCGAGACCCCAGGGCGGCCGATCTCGGAGATGGATGCGGCCGCGACGTCCCTTCTCTCCTCGAAAGACACCGCCCAGGTGGGTGCAACTCTGCCACCTACGCCGCCAACTCCTTCCGCGGTCCCCGTTGTCCAACCGGTGGTCGCTTCGGAGAAATCCAGCTCATCCCGCACGATCCTCTGGGTCCTGGGGATCATGG
>JAIOJS010000376.1 GCA_019911795.1 Thermoanaerobaculia bacterium
GAGTCAGGCCGGCGCAAAACCCGAGGAGGGCGACGAGCCCCCACCGCCCGCGAAGCGCAGCCACGAAAGCCCCGAGCGCCAGCGCCAGAAAGAGCGACTCGGAGTACGGAGCCAGCAAGAAGAACGCCCAGGGGAACGCCAAGAGGGCGAGCAACGGAGACGGATCCCCCGCCGTGCCACGCCGCAACTCCCGGCAGCGCTCGAGCAGGATGACCGCGGCCACGAAGCCGGCGTGCGCGAGAACGGTCGCCGCCCAGAACAGGGGCAGACCCGAGGCGGAGAGGACGCGGACGAGGATCGGAAAGAGGGGAAAGAACGCGACGTTCCCAACGCCCGTCGTCTCGTCCCAGAAGTAGCCGTCCGCGGCGATCGAGCGATACCAGCCCGCGTCCCAGCGCGCGAGGGGCGTGGCCTCCGCGGTGGCCACCGGATCCCAACCCGACGCCAGCGGTGACGACCACAGCCCATTGCCGAGGTAGGCGACGGCGTGGACGAGGATCACGAAGACGCCGGCTGCGATCGCGTGGGAGCGCCTCATCGCAACCCGCAGCGCACTTGGATCCCGGGTTCGACGGTACGCCCAGCGGCCGCGTCGGACCGGCCGAGCCACGCCCCCTCGGCCCGTCCGATCGAGCGAATCGACGGCGCTCGTGACTCCAGGAACGGGGACGCCATGGGCTGCAGTGCGCCGTAGGACATGGCGCCGCATCGTATGGGCCCGCTCCGGCGCCGGCAAGGAAGGACGGCACTCGCCCGCCAGGGCCAGCGCGCTTGGAGGATGCCCAACAGATCAAAGGTCCTCGGGATGCGGACCGGTGTGCTTCGCGATTCGCGCGAGCAACTTCGGCTCGATCTCTTCACCCTCGCGAAAGGTGAGGACCCGACTCGTCCTCGCGGCCGGTCAACGA
The DNA here is from genome assembly GCA_019911795.1 of Thermoanaerobaculia bacterium. Classification (GTDB taxonomy): domain Bacteria; phylum Acidobacteriota; class Thermoanaerobaculia; order Multivoradales; family JAIOJS01; genus JAIOJS01. The sequence continues at coordinate 909 of JAIOJS010000376.1, forward strand.
CTCCTGCCGCCGGAACGACGAAGCGGATCGGCCAGGAACTGGCCTCGCCCTGCTCGATCCGCTCGGCCAGGCCCTGCAGCACTCCGCTCTAGCAGGCCAGGCTGGTTGCCGAGGCCACTGCGGTGACGGTGGACGCCACCGTTCGGACGTGATTCCAGATCAGCCACTCTCGGACGTACGTCGGCCAATACTGCGCGGCCTCGACGGAGTCGGCCGGAAGCCGCGCGAGACGTTCGTTCCGTGGCACGTTGAACGCCACGGTGACTCCGAACGAACCGACGAGGTAGGTCACGCCCGCGGCGAGAAGCAGCGTGGCGCGTGGCGTGCCCCAGGCGACGAAGGCGCCGACCGTGGCGATGGCTGCGAGCAAGGCGGTCCCGGTGAAGACACCGAGGAAGCCGGGGTTGAGCACGACGACGTTGATGCGCTGCATCGCCGCGACTCCGCTCTCGCTCGAAAGCTGTCTCAGCGCGCGCACCACGAAGCTCGAGAAGGCGAAGAACACACCGGCGACGAGCCCCGAGCCGACAGCGAGAGTAACTGGAAGCCAGGTGTGCACGAAGTCGCTCCCCCGGGTGGTCTTCTGTCGATGGACTGCACCGCGTCGAGCTCCCGAGATTCGGCGACCGACCACGGGTCCGGATACCGACCGCGCCGGAGAGTCCAAGCCCACTCGAAAGTGCTCAGAATCGCCAGCGCCCACAGGACGGCGGCGACGGCGAGGAGCAGCGACGTCGACACTGCCAACCTGCCCCACCGACTCGTGCTCGGATTCCGGACGACGAAGAAGCCGCCTGCCATGCAGATGGCGCCCGTTACCGCGCCGAGACCGAACGCTGCGAAGCCGAAGACGTAGGGGTCGGTGGCGTAGGCGACGCAGAGAGCAGATACGAGAACGATCAGCCAAGCGCCATAGAAGCGCGGATCCGAGAGGAGTCGCTTCACGGAAACCTGCGCCGCCTATCGGACAAGATCCGCGGAGCCACGCGAACGTCGCCCGGCGCACCGTCCGCTGGCACGCGTCGAGGGTCGGACGAGTCGGACTCGGTCCTCAGATGGCCTCGACACCGAGTCGCTCGAGCCTCTCGAGGTGGTCCCGCATGGCCTGGAGCTGTTCGGGGGCGTGCCCCTGCCAATCCACGATCTCGCCCGTGACCCGAAGCGGATCCCGGGAGCGGTAGGACCTGGTCGGGTTGCCTGGGAACTTCTTGTCGGTCAGATTGGGGTCGTCTTCGATCGGACCGGTCGGCTCGACCACGTAGATCCTGCCGGGGCCTTCACCGAGGGCCAGCTCGGCCCCCCAGGTGGCCGCATCCAGGGTGGCGGTCAGATAGACGTAGGCCGCCTCTTTCCTCTTGCCGAAGTTGGATCGATAGCCGGGCACGATCAGGTCTCCCGGCTGCAGGTCGGCCTTCGTGCCATGGAGATAACGCGGCGAAATCAGGTCGTCGTCGGTTGCCACTGGCTCGTTCGTCCCTCCGCTCGCCCACGGTCCTGGCTTCATTGACCTGCGGGCGGTTGCCAGAGCTCGACCTTGTTGCCCTCGGGGTCCATGACCCAGCCGAACTTTCCGAACTCGGAATCGTCGGTCTTCTCGAGCACGTCGCAGCCTTCCTCCCGGAGCGCACGGAGCAGCGCGGCCAGGTCCTCGACTCGATAGTTGACCATGAACGTCGCCGTGCTCGGCGCGAAGGACTCTCCGCCTGCGGCACCGATGGACCAGACGGTGGTTCCCCTGGTCGGGTTTCCAGCACCATCCGCCCAGGTGAAGGCGGTACCTCCCCACTCCTGCACGTCGATGCCCAGGTGCTTCCGGTACCACGCCCTCAGTGCCACGGGATCCTTCGCGCTGAAGAAGATCCCGCCGATGCCCGTGACTCTCTTCATTCGATCCTCCGGTGCGTTTCGAGTCGTGGAGCCTAGCGCACTGCGACTCGTGGCGAACCATGAGCCGAGCGGCGTGCCCAGCGCCGAGAGGGTGCCGGTCTCCGCTAGAAGAGGTCCCCTTGCCCGGGAGGAACCTCTCGCTCGCGGGATCCGACCGGCCGAATCCGCGCCGTCTGGGTCGGCTCCTCGGACGTCGAGTCAGGAACCTCGGCGTGCCGACTTTGCCCGGCGAGGGCAGGGGCCCGTTCGGGTGGACCCACACGCAGCCAGCGGGGGCACCGCAAGTGAGTCTCCTCCGGATCTCACGATCTCACCTGCGGCGGCGAACGCGCGGCGCGGCTGCCGGCCGGGGCGATGGCGTCACGCCACTCGCCTTCTCGGCGTGATCGCGCAGAAGACGCTGCACCCGTTGTCTG
>JAIOJS010000377.1 GCA_019911795.1 Thermoanaerobaculia bacterium
TCCGGCGACGCCGCGTGGACGAGCGGAGCGGGGGGGCGCTTGGTGTTGCGGGGTTCGCTGTGGGGGTGCTGGTTCATAATGCGTCGGGCGCCGAGGGGGCTCTTGCCTTCCTTGGCGAAGCGCTCGCGGGTTTCCCGCTCGATGTCTCGAACCAACTGTCGGAATGTACCTGGCACTTAGATGAGAGCACTTAGATGAGAGCACTTAGATGAGACTGTCACGGGATTCTGAGCTGCAACCTTTCAATGCTGTTGGATGGCCGCTTGTCTGGTCGTGCCGTTGGTGAGGTTTACCAAGCGGTTGAGGGTTCATTCAGGGGAGGGTTCATTCAGGGGCAGCCGGTGACCCTTGGGTGGTGGTACTTGAGGAAATCAAATCTCGAAATCTGCCTGGCGCCCACTTCGTCTTCGGCCGCCAAATCGGATTGGGGGATTTCAGGATCAGGTGTCCACAACCGCGGCTTTCCTAGGGCTGACAGCCCTCCAGGGCCTGGGTATCGAGAATCGGAGTCGTGCTCTCGCCCAGCGGCTGGAAATAGCGAACCCACTCTCCGGTGAGGGTGTCCGTGACCAGCAACTCCATCTCTACATTCGTCGCCCCGGCTGCCATCACCCAATGATGGCCATTCAGGCCGCAGCCGTCGACTACCTTGACTAGTAGCTCCCAGTTGTCCGCAGCGAAGAACCAGAACAGGCCCGATTCCTCGGATTGCATGGGAACGACGCGAGCGGTTCCGCTGCGGCCAGCGAAATCGCGCCAGTTGGCTTCGACCCGAAACCGACCGCTTCCGAGACACAGCTCACCATTGCCCGGCACGCAGGCCGCAGTGGACGCCTGGCCCCTCGCTCTCGCCCAGTTGGTGGCGGTTGGAGGCGTTTCGAGATGCGGCGCCGAAGGCGACTCGGGGTCGCCACAGGCGGCGAAGGCCTTGGTATCGAGGACAGGCTGAAAGCTCTGCCCGGCGGGGTTCCAATAGCGGTTCACCCGTTCGGTGGTCGTGTCCGTGACCGACAGAACCATCTCGACGTTTGTCGCTGCAGCCGCGAGGGTCCAGAGCTGACCGTTGTATCCACAGCCGTCCAGGATCTTGACCAAGGCCTCCCAGCGACCTGGGTCGAAGAACCAAGCGACGCCAGAGTCGTTGGTGGCGCCGTCCACCATGCCGGCGATACCCCGGTGGCCTTGGAAGTCCTCCCAGACGATCTCGACTTGAAATCGATCGTCTCTGAGACATTGGAAAGCTTGGCAATCGACGTCGGTGCGGCCAAGGACTCCGCTGCCTGCGGCGTAGCGAGTCGACGGTCGCGAGGGATCGAAAACCAGGGCGCCCAAGACAAAACTCAACTCCGGGCTTTCGAGCGTCCAGGAGTTCCCACCGTCCTCGGACCGATACAAGCCGAGATCGGTAGCGGCGTACACCCGGTTCGGTTGCAGGGGATCGACCGCGAGAAGGTCGATCCAACGACAGTGAGAAGCGCAAGGCGTGGGCAGTTCTTCCCAGGTCACTCCACCATCGGTCGTCTTGAAGATGGAGAGGCTCGAAGCCACGCTGCCATTCTGCCCCGCGTACACCGTCGACGGCTGCTTGGGGTCGATGGCAAGGGGAGAGACCTGCCTGGGCAACCCGGTCAGATGCCACTCGTTACCGCTGTCGACGCTCTTCAATACCCCCTCGTCCGAGACCAGGTAGAGCACGTTTGTCGAACTCGGGTCGATGACCATCTCTCCGCGGACGTCGATTGCGGGGACAAGCTGCCAGCTCCCGGCTCCGTCGGTGCTCTTGTAGAGGGAATAGAAGACGTTCGCGTAGAGCGTCGAGGGTACTTGCGGGTCGACCAGGATCCACCAGACCGGCGGCGTAGAGGCCAGACCTTCACTCGCCGGCGACCAACTCTCTCCCCCATCCGTACTTCGATAGATACCCCCGTCGCTGCCTGCGTAGAGGCGCTCAGGGGTCGCGGGATCGATGGCGAGACTTCGGATCCGCGTGGCCGGCAAGCCCTGATTGGCCGGAGCCCAGGTGAGCCCTCCATCCAGCGTCTTTTGGACCCCGAGGAACCGAGTTGCGGCCCACATCGTCGACGGTCTCGAGGGATGGACCACAAGGTCGTCGACCGAGGCTCCGACGGTCGAGTGGGTATTGCTTCCTCTCCAGGAGTCGCCACCATCGCTACTCAGGAAGAGACCACCGTGCGTCGTTCCGGCGAGCACTCTCGCTGGAACCGTCGCGGCGACCGCCAACGACTCGACACCCCGATGAGTGCTGGGTCGGCGCAAGACCGGCGTCCAAGTGTCTCCTCCATCGTCGCTGCGGTAGATGCCGTCAGAGGCGACTCCTTTCGTTGCAGCGAAGAGACGGGAGCCCGTGAGCGAGTCTGTTGCGAGAAAATCGAGCGACCGGGGCGAACCATCGACTGGGAAGGCGCCGAACTCGGCCCAACTCGCACCGTCGTCGCTGCTACGTCGCAAGATGCCGAACTGGTCGCCGACGTAGAGCGTTCCCGGCGTGAGAGGGTCGATGATCATCGATCTTACGGGCCACTGGAGGACGCTACCGCTCCAGGTCAGCCCTCCGTCCAGACTCCGCTGAAGCCCCGAGGTGCCCCCGGCCCAGAGTGTCGAGGTCTGGTTCGGGTCCACGACCAGAAAGTGGAGGTATTTCCCTCCGCTTGTCGCCTCCAGAAGACCTTCGCTGATGTCGGTCCACGTCACTCCGCCGTCCACGCTCTTGAGCACCCCGCCCGCCGATGAAAACCCTGTGCATCCCAGACAAGTCGCGCTTAGGGCATAGAGTGTCGACGGGTTGTCGGGGTCGATTCGCAAGGCTCGAAGATCGGTCATTACACCGGGCACGAGCTCAGGCGTCAGTCGGTCCCAGCTAGCTCCCGAGTCCTCACTCTTCCAGATCTCGGCCGCGGTCGCGGCGAAGACTGTGCCCGGATCCCTCGGATCGACGGCCAACGCTTGTACGACCCCGCGATCCGGGTCTCCTTCCGGCGGAATAACAGTAGCGAGAGCGACGGGGCTACCCCACGACTCACCGCCATCGTCACTGTGGACGATTCCGCCGAGAGCAGCTGCATAGATCGTGCTGGGATCAGACGGTGCGATGCCCAGCGCCTTGATCCGCTCATCATACGGACCGTTGGTGCTCCATGCGTCGACGCCAGCGGTCAGCCTGGTGGCGGTAGGCAACAGAAGGACGACTCCGAGCAGAATCCGGGCCATCCACTGACCTGGCCACTCGTCGGGTCCAAACGCCAGACGACTCGGCCGGCCACCAGGACTCTGGTTCATTGCTCGTCGTGGGATCGAGATTCTAGACATCAGTTATTCCTTTCTCTACGCTTTGGCTGCGGTTGGAGAGAACCGCAAGGTGCGATCGAGGCGATGCAAGCCCTGCCGCATCCCTCATCGTTCGACCTGTAGCGTATTTGATACGCGACATCCCCAATTGTCCGGCGATCTCCGAGTCCGACGGTTCCCAGTAGTCTTCCACGTTTGAGCTGAAGGAGAGCTTGTCGTAGGCCTCCGGTTGCGCGAAAGGGGACCAGATAGACCGGGTTCGGGACGACGGTTGGAGGGCCAATGCCAGCCCCAGCCGGTCTCCGATTCATCGGTTCTTGCTCGGTCTTCTCGCTTCGCTTCCGACATGCATCAGGCGTCAATAGAGGGTCCCTCTGTTTGTCCTAGCGACATCGGGCGGAGGAATTGATCACCGAGGGCTCAGTGGGTACCCAATGGGATGAATGGGTCGCTTGTCCCACCGTGGCGTCGTGGCATAGCAGATACCCAACAACCGAGATTCGGCATAAGCGCGGCATCAGCGCCGAGAAAGGAGACCGGACTAGTACCTGTTGGGCCCCAAGTGGCGGCCCGACCAAGTGGCTCGGCCTGCCCGACCAAGTGGCTGAAGCTTCCACTGGGTCAGGATCGTTAATCTCGCACCGGACCGGTACCAGGGTGTGGATACTGATTCCAATGAGTACTCCTCGTCATAGAAGCTGTGTGGTCGGGCCACTGGGTCTGCTTCGATGAGATCGACGGTGTGTCCCGCTTGGGAGCGCCTCCACTGGGGGCGCTTTTCAGGTCAAACCTGGTGTCCTGTCTCAACCTGTTGCCGTGGAAATCTACTCCGGCAGCGTCACGTCGAGCTCGATGGCCGCGAGCTGCTCGGGAGCCCGGCCGATGCGGCGCAGGAAGGGCAACCATCGCGGATCGTCGTGGATCTTGTCGAAGAGGGGTTCCTCGATCATTTGGAGCCCACCATCCCGGTACTCGACCGCTTTGTCCAGCCATTCAAAGGCACGGTCGGCCTCGCCTCGGAAGGCCAGAATAGACGCGATGTTGTAGGTGGAGATCTTTTCGTACTTCTCGATCATCTCCGCTAGGGCCGCGTCCGATTCCACACCACGTCCGGTGGCATGATAGGCAAGAGCCAGAGCGTTCAATCGGAATGGCTCGTTGGGCTCTTTTTGCGATTCTGCAAGTGCCGCCGACGCATTGCCCTGCAGCAGGAGGGACACGGCCAAGCCATAGTACCCACCGAGCGTCTGTGGGGCCAGCGTCAGCTGGTATCGGTGCCATTCGACGGCTTTGTCGAACCGTCCTTCCAGGTAGTAGCTTTGCCCCAGCTGGAACGGGATGCTGCTGTTGAGCGGATCGCGAGCGGCCAGGAGTTCGAGAATATCGATCCCTTCGTCGAGGCGGCCCAACACACAGGTCAACAGGCCAGCAGAGTTGAGCGCCAGTTCGTTGTGAGGTTCGAGGCTGAGGGCCGTGAGGTGTACCGAGCTGCGGCGGCAAGGTCTTGGTCGAACATCCGCGCGATCGTGCTGAGCTGGACTAGGGCCAGGACGTGATTCGGGTCGATGGCCAGAGCCCGATCCGTCGCCTCCCGCGCTAAACGGACGCCCTCGGTGCTGGATCTCTCACCCACTCCGGTCTGTTCGCTATAGACCCCAGCGAGCTCGGCCCACGCGGTGGCAGAGTCGGGATCGATCGCGATCGCCCGCCGCAAGAGTTGGCCAGCGGACTCGAGTCCGTCGGCCGTGCTGCGATTGGCAAACCGACGAGCCTGAAGAATCAGCTCGTAGGCGACGGGATCGACTTTCTCGACCGTCGGAGGATCACCGAGGAGTTGCACCTCGAGTTGGGTCGCGACGTCCGCGGCAATCTCATCCTGAATGGCAAAGATGTCCTCCAAGGTCCGATGGTAGGACTCGGACCACCGTGGCGTGTCCGAGACGGCATCGATGAGCTGGACAGAGATCCGCACCTGGTCGCCGTCGCGGCGCACGCTGCCTTCGAGGACGTTGGCAACGTTGAGCCGACGGGCGATCTCGGGGGCGCTCAAGCTCTGACCTTTGAAGGAAAAGGCCGAGGTCCGGGAAGTCACCCGCAGCTCCGGTATGCGGGTGAGGAGGTTGAGTAGTTCCTCGGAGATACCATCTGAGAAATACTCCTGCTCGGGGTCGCTGCTACGGTTGGCCAATGGCAGCACCACGATGGAGTTGGGATGCGGACGAGGAGTGGCCGCGGTAGACAGCTCGGGATCCGGTGACCCGGCCGGTGCGACGGCTGGGAGCTTTCGCGAGAGCAGAGAGAGGCCGAAGACGATAACCGTGACGGCCATCGCTGCCCACACCCAGGTGGAAGCCCGTCGGACCAGGGGCCTTCTGGACCAGGCTGCCACCGAGACCAGCCCTGGAGGAGCGTCACCGAGCAACTCGAGAAGAGCTCCAGCGATCCCGGTCGCATCGGAGGGGCGATCGGCGGGTTCCTTGACCAACAGCGAGTTGACCAGCTCTCGCAGCTCGGACGGAAGCTCGAGGTCAGCCGGCATGGGCTCGGGCTCGGCGCCGAGAATCGAGTGGATCACCGCCTGGGGGTTGCCACCGCGGAACGGACAGTGCCCCACCAGCATTTCGTAGAGCAGGACCCCAAGAGCCCACAGATCGCTCTCCGGGCCGGCATCCTCCTGGCTGGCCAGCTCCGGCGACATATACGAGGGCGTCCCCAGCGACGAGCCGGCTACCGTCAGTCGGCTCATGCCCCGCAACTTGGCCAGGCCGAAGTCGA
>JAIOJS010000378.1 GCA_019911795.1 Thermoanaerobaculia bacterium
AAACGACCCCAGCCGGGCTGTGGGGCATCTATCGATCGGTCGGCGGTCGCGTCATCGAGGTCGCGACGACCGCGACGACGGCTCCCCACGGACGATCGTCCTTCGACGAACTCTTCACCGAGAAACTGAGCGCCACGGGAGACGACGTCGGGTTCCTCGGGACCGCCAGCCAGGTGGCAATTCCGGGCTACTTCCGGACGAGTCCCGGGTTCCTCACCGCGGTGGCGGACGATACGACCGTCGGCTCCATTGTTTCGGTATTTGGTGGCGAGCTCCGTGGCACCGAGGCGATCCTCCTGTTGAGCACTGACATGCCTTTCCACGGCCTCGTAAGGACCGATGGAACCAGCTGGACAGTGTTGTTGGAAAGACAGATCATCCCCGGCCTCGGCAGTGAGCTCATCGACGTCCCTAGCTGGGATGGTACGACGGTGGCCTTCTGGGGCCACCTCCTTTCGTCGTCGACCGGCTCGTTGGAGGATGGGATCTATGCGATCCGCGACGATACGCTGATCACCCTGGCGGATACCACGACGATTGTGCCGGGAGGCGTTGGGGCGTTCACCTCGTTCGAACGCGAGGTCTCCGTGGACGGAGATCTGGTCGCGTTCGTCGCCCGAGACGCGAACAGTTCCTACGGCGTCTACGTGGCCAATGTCGCCACCGGTTCAGTGCTGGTGGTAGCCAACACCAACACCACGATTCCGGGGACCCAACTTCCCTTCGGCCACTTCTTCGTCGGTCAGTCCGACCCCTCAGTCTCGGCCGGACGGGTGGCCTTTGCCGGACGCAGCATCACGGATCCGACCCAAGGCGGGATCTACCTCTGGGAGGCGGGGACACTCTCCGAAGTGGTGCAGATTCTCGAGCCACTACCTCCCTCCGGGGGGCCCGCGTTCGGGCTTCTCGGTCGCGATGGCCTCGACGGTGACCGTCTGGCGTTCGGCAATGGTCTCGGAGTCTGGATCGCCGTCCTGCCGCAGACCCTCATCTTTTCCGACGGTTTCGAGAGCGGAGACACCTCCGCCTGGTAGGTGGGAGCCAGCCAGCACTTTCGGCACCGCGTTCAGCCGCACTCAGGGCCAGGTACGTCTTGGATACCTGGACTGCGCATTGCATTCAGTGGCAGGTACATTCGAGGCAGGTCCTACGCGCTCGGCCCCCACCACAGTGTTGATGGCTCCGGGGCTAGAATCCCATTCAGGCTCTTCCAGGGTCGTTACCTCGACCGTCTAGCCTACCGCGAGTGTAGGCGGGAGGTGCCTGAAGCATTGTCGAATCATTGCGGCGGGCCGGACCGTGCGCGCGCCTGCTGGGTGCCGCCCGCTAGTTGGGCTGCACGAGAGGACTTTCGGGAGCAAAACTCGCCTATGAGCATTCGACGCGCCACGCTGATCAGTGCCCTACTCCTCGTAGGGATGATCTACGCCTCAACCGCTTGCCGGAGTCAAGCTGACCCGTCTTGGCTAAGAAGCTGGAACGAGGCACAGGAAGGCCGACCGTTGACGCTGACGTCTAGTGGCCGGATTGCGGAGGAAAGTGAGCCAGGTACACCGTTGACTGTTCACGGCGAGGTCTTGAAACCGGACGGCACGCCGGCCGGTGGAGTAGTCGTTCATGCATACCACAGAGACCGCGATGGCTTCGATTTCGGCCCCAACGACGCTTCTCTTACCACCTGGAGGCTGCAGGGTTGGGTGAAGACCGACGCGAAGGGCCGCTTCGACTTGCTTACGATACGACCGGCCCCCGATCACCTCGGCCGGGAAGGCGCCCATATTCACTTCACGCTCGAGTCCGCCGATTTCGGCCGTCAATGGGCTGCAACCGTGTTCTTCCTAGACGATCCGCTTGTGACAGAGGACCAGCGCCGGCGATCCAAGGAAGCGGGAGAATTCGGCTGGTTGCGAGAGGTTCGAGAGGTTGACGGCGTTCAGCATGTTGACGTGAGGTTTCGACTCAAGGAGACCGGTGATTTTTGAGGGTAGAGGGGTTCACCTCGATCTCTGAAGGCGCCTGATCTTAAACAGCGATCGCCGATGCCGGTACTTCGATCGCTGAAGCAGAACCTTTGAGCGGGTGCCCACTCTGACTTCGTTCCGTGCGATCGCAAGCGCAGCGTCGTTTAGCTACTGAAGGACTGGCCTTAGCCACGATTGCCCTAGCCGTTGCCTAGTATGGAGCCCCCTATGACCGCACCTACCACTGAAGACACCACACCATTCCTTGGGAGAGCAGCCCGCAGAACCGGTTCTAGCACGAGCAATGATGGCGCTGGCGATTCGCATTCTCGTGATCGCTCGCCTGCCCCGGAGACTGCAGCATGATTTCATCGATTTCCTCGAGGCCGTGCCGCCATTGGGCCGGTTGGACGGTGGCCATCTTCGCCGTTGCCATTTCAACCTCGCCGCTCGGCGCCCAGGTGTTTCCCGAGGTCGGCCCCAACGATTTTCTGATCAGCGAAGCGACAAATCCTTCGCTCATCGGTTCGTTTCTCCCCGAGATGGCCTACAACCCCGACCTCGATCAGGTCCTGGTGATTTGGCGGGTTCGCTACGACTCTGGCTATGAGATCAAGGGTCAGTACCTGGCCTCCTCCGGCGGACCGATCGGTCCGCCTTTCTTCATTGCCGACATGCCGGTTCTTGTTACCAATCCCATCGTTGCCTATGACACCAACAACGCGCGTTATCTAGTGGTCTGGACGGGGCAGGTCGGCGGCGGCCTCGACGGCGTGTTTCTCAACCAGGATGGCTCGGTTTGGGGCCCCTACGATCTGACTACGCCGTGTCACAACGTCCAGTTCGTGCATCCCTGCGTCGCCAGTCTGGTCTTCAACCCGACGGATTCGGAATACCTCCTGGTCTGGATCGACCTAACGAACAACGACACCACGGGCAGCGTCGTCCGTGGTCGCCGGATCGGATCCGGAGCCGAGCTTTTGGGCGATGAGTTCTTCCTCGCCAGTAGTACCAACCTCGGGGGTCGCAAGGCACCCGGGCTCGCCTACAACCCGCTTACCAACGAGTACCTCATCGCTTGGTCCAAGTACAACGCCCAGAACGTGTCCCGGATCGTCACCGAGCGGCGCCAGGGTGGTACCGGCGACCACGTCGGGGTTTCCTTGGTCATCAGTGACGACAACGGAGTCGGGGCCGAGCGGCAGGCGTTCAACCCACGAGTGGCCTACAACTCCCTCGACAACGAGTACCTCGTCGTCTGGGAGGGCGAGCGCAGCCCGCCGTTGGCGACGGACGAGCAGGAGATCTTCGGGCAGCGGCTGCTGGCCACCGGTTTCGAGACCGGGGTCAACGACTTTCGGATCAGCGCCGCGGGGTCGGAGGGAGATCCGAGCTTCGAAGCCCGCCATCCGCGGCTGGCGTTCAATCCCGCCGCCGGCCGCTACTTGGTGGTGTGGAGTGGCGACAGTCAAGGTGGTGGGCTGAACAACAACGAGAACGAGATTTTCGGGCGCTATCTCGATCGGGCCGGAACCCCCCTGCCGCCGCTGGAGTTTCGCATCAGCGACATGGGAAACACCGGCAACGCCAACTTCGATGCCGAGAACCCTGCTCTCGCCTGGATGGGCGCTCCTGGCGAGTTTCTGGCCATCTGGAACGGAGATGATGCCCTGGACAACTTCAACGAAGTGTTTGGACAGCGCCTCGACGGTCTCGGCCTGGTCCTGTTCGTCGACGGGTTCGAGTCCGGTGACGTTGCTCGGTGGAGCTCGAGTTCGCTTTAACCGGCCCCTCCCACACGAAAAGGTCACCCGTTGGGTACCCCTGCGCGATGATCGCGCGAAGTGGGTATCCCATGTCGACTATCACGGGATTCTGGGTGGCGACCTTTGATGGGTTTCAGATGGTCGATTGTTTGTCGTGCTCGTAGGGTCTTCAGGCGGTAGTGGTCTCGTCCAGGTCTGGACGAAGCAGGGCCCGTCGCAGGGACAGGCGACAACTCAGCTACGCATCGCAACGCTGAGGCAGGTCACGACGTTAGCGGTGGCGTGCATCAGCCAGGGCCCGACGATGGACCCCGAGCGAATGCGCAGCCAGCCCGTCAGCCACGCACCGACGAAGATGAAGGGCATCATCGACCAGGCTTCCGGCACGATCTTCAGGAGGAGGAGGTGGGGAGCGAGGAAGAGGAGCGCCTGGATCGAGTTCGCCCACAGGAAGGGAAGACGTCGCGACAAACTGCCGGCGATCAGGCCGCGGAAGAGGAGTTCTTCCGGGAAGCCCGTCTTGAAGACGCCGTAGAGGATCGCCATGAGCACACTGGTCACGCTGAACCCCAGGCCAACGAAATCGTGCTGAGCCGACCCTTGCCGAGTGATGGGCTCGAGGGCCGGGGGCCAGACCACCAAGGTCAGGACGATGACCAGCGACAATGCGGCCGCGTAGGCGATGAAACGGGGCTCTCCCCACCGCAGCCCCGCCCGCTCCCGAACTTCAGCGAAGGACCGGTGGTGGCGCAGCTTGTGCCAGCACCAGTAGCAGAGGAAAGGAATCCCGGCGAGCAGGAAGAGATTGATCAGGGTGGATAATGCGGTATTGACGAGTTGCATCTCAGGTTCCTTTCGCTAGAGGGGATGGCCGGCGACGGCGTTTTCAGTTCCGTGTTCGGTGGCCCTACGCGATCGGCCTGGTATACATTCCCCCAGATGAGGCCAGATAGATAGAGGCCTCACCCTTTGAGTATAAGGGTTCTCATTGGCCTCTTCCGAAGTCGGTGGTGATCGTGGGTGGGGTTTCGCAGCGGTTGAGGTCTCGTCAGCTAGTCTCGTCCAGGGACCTAGTCCAGGAGGGTTCGGTACTCTGGTAGGCTCGTTGCCAAATGCAGATTGTGCTTCGGCTGGGACTGTTTCTACTCCTGACAGCGGTCCATGGCATCGTGGCTGGCCAGGATCTCTCCGAGTACTCCCTGCGGTTTTTTGGTACAGGTGTCGGTCCTCCTGGACAGCAGGATCGGATCCTCATCCCGGTTGACGACAACACTCCGGGCGCCTCCAGTAGCCCGATCGACGTTGGTGCCGGCAGCTTTACGATCGAGTGGTGGGTCCGTGGTCTTGTCGAGGACAACGACACTCCGAATGCCGGCGGCGACATCGAGTTATTCGACTATTCGTGGATCGATGGCAACATCATTCTCGACCGCGATGTGTGGTGTGGCACCGCCAATGCCTTTGGGGTGAGCCTAGCTGGTGGATTTGTTCGGTTCGGTGTCGATTCGGGCGACTTCGAACCCTCCAACGACACTATCGAGGGGAATGTCGTTGTTCTCGACGGTACCTGGCACCACGTGGCTGTTGTGAGGGACGCGGTTGTCGGCGATTTGACTATCGTCGTTGATGGTTCTGAAGACTTTCGGAGTACACCGGGAATCTCGACCGTCGACCTTTCCTATCCCGACGATGGTGTCCCGGTTACCGGGGACTGCGGTACCGGGCAGCTGACGCCTTATGGTTGGTTTCTGGTGGTGGCGGCCGAGAAGCATGACGCGGGTGCAGCCTACCCATCGTTCAATGGTTTTGTCGACGAACTTCGGATCTGGAATGTGGCGCGAACCGATGCTGAGATTGCGGCCGATCGTTTTTCGGTGCTTTCGCCCTCGCCGCCCGGTTTGGTTGGCTCGTACCGCTTCGAGGAGGGGAGTGGAACGGTTCTCGGGGACTCCAGTGGCTCTGCTTCTCCCGACGGGGAACTCCGATCCGGCACGAGCGGCGATGGGGAATGGTTTAGTCGAAGTGTAGACCCTTTGAATACTGCGCCTATCGGAGAGTTTCTCTTCGCCGATGGCTTCGAGAGTGGCGGCCTTGGCGGCTGGTCGTGACCCCAGGCGGCCACGTCAGGGAAGCGTTCGGAACCTCGAGGCGATAGACTGGCTCCATGGAGATCAGTTCCCGGTGGAGTCCCCTTGTAAGGAAAAACGTCGCCGGCAAGGTTGTCGAGAGTTTCGCGGACGGCTTTGTCGCCGTGCGGAATCAGGCTGGGAGTCTGTTTCTTGCGGCGTGGAGACTGGCCCCAAGGATGTTTCTCTTCGGTTGGGCCGTTGTCGCCACGAGTCCATCGCTCCAAGCCGAGACCCAAGGGACCCCGGCCGGATCGTTTGATCCTCCGGGTTCGCTATACGACAACGGAGTGGCCAACGGGACCTACACGATACCGTCGCAGGACAGTACGGGAATGTACACGTCACGAGCCGCAGACGATTTTATTCTTGTCGGCGGTTGTCCGAACGGTTACTACGAGATCACCGGCGTTCGGGCTCAGGTGGCACAGCATATTTCCGTCGCGCAACCCTTTGCGCTGAACCTCTTCGCCGACAATGGAAGCGGTTCTAATCCAGACCCGTTCAATGCGATCGTTCCGGTGGCGACGTTTTTTGAGGCCTCGCGGAGCCTCTTGGGCACCCTGAACAATCTAGATCTCTTCGAAGTGGGCTTCTCGACTCCCGGACTCTACGTGGCCGAGGGCTCGGTCCATTGGTTGTCTCCATTTGGTTCTGATGCCGTCATCAATGGGTTCTTCGACAACTACGTGGCGGCTTCCGATGGCGCTGCGGGCGCGTCCCCGAACGGATTGGCCATTGCACCCGAGCAGCTTGTCCCGGTGTGGACCGACATCGGCCTGCTGGGAGCCGAGGGTTCGCAGGCCCTCTCCTTCGCGGTTGATGGCTCTTGCCCCTCCACGGCACCGCGCAGCGAGTTCATGGTGGGTGATGAGTTTCAAGTCAACTCTGTCGTCGAGGGTTCTCAAGAGGCACCCGCCGCGGCGGCGACTTCCACCGGTGGTTTCGTCGCTGTTTGGCAGACGGAGACGGGCACGGCGTTTCGCTCCATCCGCGGACAGAGGTTCTCGCCGGACGGGTCCACGGTGGGGGGCGAGTTCACGATCAGCGACGCTGCCTCCAATGGTTGGTCGCCAGACCTGGCGGTGGATGGAGCCAACAACTTAGTGGTCGTCTGGCAAGCCAAGGACATCGACGGGAATCCCATGTGGGATGTCTTCGGACGTTTGTACAGTGCCGATGGAATGCCACTGGGAGATCCGACCCTCATCAATACCTACACCCCGAACAATCAGTACGAGGTTTCCGTGGACCGGGCTCCGTCGGGCGAGTTTGTCGTTGTGTGGACCAGCTGGGGGTCAGTCGGTGACGATGTGTCGCAGACCAGTATCCAGGGGCGCCGCTACCTTGCTGATGGTTCACCCGCCGGAGACCAGTTTCAGATCAATTCGCTTACGGCGGGAAGCCAGTGGAGCCCTTCGGTGGCGATGCGTAGCGATGGAGGCTTCGTCGTCGCCTGGGAGAGCGAGGATGTCTCCTCAGGCGATTTCGACGGGAGCGTGCAGGCCAGACGCTTCGGTCCGGATGAGAATCCTCTGGGGGATGAGTTCCTGGTGAACACCTACCCGTGGGGCCTGCAGAAAGCCCCGGCCTTGGATATTGCGAGAGATGACTCGTTTCTCATCGTCTGGAGCAGCGAGTTTTCGGATCTGACGGATACGTCGGGTACTTCGATCCTCGGCCAGCGGTTCTCGGCGGATGGGGTACCGGACGGTGGCGAGTTCGCGGTGAACTTCTACGCTCCCGGAGATCAGACGCAGCCCGATGTGGCGTTCGGCAACGGACGCGAGTTTGTCGTGGTCTGGGCGAGCGGGGTCGCTCCCTGGGATATCTCCGGCCTGAGTGTCCACAGCCGTCGGTTTGGGTCCGATGCAGCGGCCTTGGAGGCGGAGTACATGGTCAACGCCTTCACCTTCGGGTTTCAGTGGCGGCCCACCCTGGCGATGGATCCCTTCGGCGACTTCTTCGTGGGGTGGGATAGCTCGGGATCGAACGGCAGCGATCACGATGGCGCTAGCATCCAGGCCCAGCGCTTTCGTCTGAGTCTGTTCCACGACGGCTTCGAGTCCGGCGATACGCTGGAATGGTCCTCGACCACGGAGTGATGTCCAGCCTGGGTCTCTCCCAATGGCTGAGACATCGTCCTCTTCCCATCTCCTGCACATCTTCCTGCCGCTCTTCCCGAGCGGTGAGCCGTCTGACTACGCTGAGATGCGCCGCATTCTCATCCAGGCCACGGCCGATATGCCCAGAATCAGCACAACCAGGCCCCAGCCACTCAGTGTCGGTATGGCTATGACCGGCGGCCCCCCCAGCGTCGCATCCGCCAGGTAGAAAAGGATATTGGCCCGCAGGTTTGCGGCTTCGAGCAATGGCTCGTGGAAGTTGTTGGTGGTCATGCCACCGGCGAGCAACAGTCCGTTGCCGAAGGGAACTTCGCCCAGGACGATCAGACCAGTGGGGTCGCCACCGCCACCCCCATCCTGGCCAATGGCGGATAGGCTGGCGATGTTGTCACCACCACCCGCTGTACCCAGGATAATGGCCGCCAGGCCGCCACCGTCGACTACGCCGTGACTGAAGCTGTTGCCGGTATAGTCGGTGACCACGGGAGTCAGCGGACCCTGAAAGACGGGATGGCTGGCGTCGGCCGCAGTCACTCCGTCGGCAAAAAAACCATTCTGTAGCGTAATCCCACCGAATCCAAAATTGATGTTGCCGCCCTCATTGGGCGCTGAATTCAAGAGTAACCGGCCGCCATCCGAGACCCAGGCTTCGATGGTCGCTTGGTTGGCAGCCAAGTAGGCTGCCAATTCCAGCGCGGTGTCGTCGCTGCCTTCCAGGAAGATGACGTTGTGGCCGGACCCCGGAAGAAACGGTGCGGGTCCGTCCGCCATGCGCAGATCGGACCAGTTTCCGGCGCCGAAGGCAGCGTCCATGGCGGCTTCGTTGGTGGTCTCATTCCAGGGCGGGGTAGCACCACGGATGTAGGCCTCGGCCCCTGCATGGGTTGAATTCAGCAGCATCGCCGCGAAGAGCACACTTGCAAACATGAATCGGGTCATCGGGTTCTCCGGGGTTTTCAGGTACCAGATGTCGAGGCTTGGTGCCTAGCATAGCCTGGAAAGATTGTCCTCCGAGAGACGCCCCCAAGCTAGGTCTTACCCATCGGCAAAGGGCCCTTTCCCGGCCACCGCCGCTAGACCCGGGTAGGTGTAGCTTGACCGTTGCCTAGCTGGGGACTGATGCGTAGTCCGTTTCATGGCAGAGGTGCGCCCACCCCTACCTTTGAGCAGCGGCATCGAGAGGTTCTTAGGGGCAAGAAACTATTGGTGCTCTCGAGGTGCCTTGTATTCCGCCATCGGTCCGACCAAGGTCGTCAGAGAGGGGCCCGACTTCCGGTTGACCATCTTGCCGGTTGGTTCCGTTTGACGAGGGTGAAGCGACGCGGCTCGATAGAGGTTCTCAGTGTCAGGGTTGCGATAGCCGCAGGGACTCGAGAAGTGACTCCCAGGCCTCCATCTGAGGGTCGAGGGTCGCGGCGGGACCGGTAACCTTGATGAACCAGGGTCCACCGGCGCCTTCGACCACCGCACCGATCAGCACGCTGTCGGGTTGGGAGGTCGCGGGGCCAGCCCCCATCGTCGACGCTAGGAGGGTGCCCCGGACCGTCAGTCGGTGGAGGGTCAGGCCAGCGACCGTCTGCTGGGACCGTTCGGCCGGTCCACTCGCCTCGATCTGGTCCTCCCAACGGTCAAGGTTCGCCTGGACACCTCCCCCTCCACCGACGCCGAAGAAGAACACTGCCATGGTGGCTTCGCCTCCGGGACCTGGGATCGAGGCCTGGCCCAAGCGCATCGAGCTCGCCGGAGGCTCGGAAACCCAGGACTCCGGTAGGACCCACGTCAGTTGAGCGGTAGTGGCCGAGGCCTCCGGGGCGTCCCCCGGGATACTCAAGAGGCCGGACCCGCGGCCGCCTTCCGTGAGCGGTGGGTGACCCGGCGGCAGCTGCGCTGCGGAGTCCACGGACGGGCTCGCGGCCTCGCTCGGCGGGAGTTCGGCGCCATCAGCAGCGACCCCTGCGGTGTCGGAGGGCTGGGCCGAACAGCCAAGCAGCGCCGGTGCGATCAAAAGAAGCGAGAGAGCGGTGGTTTTTAGCATCGTGGGTTCCCGGGTAGAGGTCGTTCGGATCGAGATCGGAGGTCGGAGGTTCGCGCTCGGACGTCCGCTCTTGGAAGTTATTGATTCGGTTCAGTGCGCTGGCGTCTCGAGCAACAAGAGAGCGAAGTGCTCGAGGACTGGGGAGGCGATGATATCTCAACGAAGGAGACGGAGGAGGGGTCGACAGTGGGGTGGCGACACCGGTTGATGGCGCGGCAGATCCCTCAAAATCAGCGATTCAGGGGACGCTCGGACGCTGGTATCGCTAATATGGACGGCAAGTTGGACAACGGTCTCCTTCGGGAGAGATCTAGTGACCCTACC